>NZ_JACCCH010000001.1:2400000-2702979 GCF_013410945.1 Leifsonia sp. AK011
AGCGGATGCCCCGCCATCCACGATCAGTACCGCTCCCCCGTCGCGACCAGCCCTCGGGGCCGCTGCGAGCGCATCCGGGAAGTTCTGCCCGGTGGTCAGCAAGACCACCGAAGGGGCTTCGTCGAAGGCATCCCCCACCACCAGGGCGGCCGTCTCGTACCGCGTCGCCCCACCCAATCGCTGCACCACCGACGCGGGGTTCTGCTCGACGACAGCATTCATGACGTCGTCGCTGATCGACGCCGCGCTGCCGACGATGACGATGCGGTCGGGCTTCAACCGCTTGAGTTCCTTGGCGGTGGAGGTGGGCAGCTGGGTCGGGTGGACCAGGAGCAGGCCGCCGCCCCGCTCGATCGCGGCGGATCCGGCTGCGAGGGCATCAGCGTACTTCGTCCCGTTGACCAGGTACACGATGTCCGAGCCGCTCGGGAAGAGCTCTTTGCTCACGAGCGCGCTCGTCTCGTAGCGATCTGCACCGGCGATTCGCCGAACGGGCACCGCGGGCTGCACCACGACCTGGGTTCCAAGATTCACCACAGAGCCCCCCTCCACCACGACGGGCTTCGCCGTGCTGAAGGTCTTCGCACCATCCGGGTAGACGCCTCGATCCCACGCGATATCGCCGAGGAGCTTCGGAACGTACGTTCCCGGCTCAAGGCGCTGGACGCGCGCGACGCCAGCACTGTCCATCGACTCGGTCCCGGCTTGCGTCCGCACACCAGTGCTCGGATCGGTAGCGATGAGCGTGAGCGAGGCACCGTTGGTGGGTCGGGTTCCGTCGGGGTTGGTCAATTTCACGGTGACCACACCACCCAGCCTCAATACGATCTGCAAGTCGCGCTGATGGACGGCCTCGACCAGCTCGATCTCCGCCCCTTCGCTCCAGTAGGTGGGGAGGACATTGAGCTTCGTGTTCGAGTTTGGAACGGCGTAGATCGTGTAGAGACCGGGGGGAATGCTCTCACCTCCATGCATCCAACGGCCCTGGGAGTCGGTGAGCACCGCCTCAACCGATCTGCCGTCCGAAATTCGCTTCAGCTGGACGTAGACCTGCGGCGCTGGGACGAGGACTCCGGGGGAAGACTCCCACTGAACCGTTCCGCTGAGGGCTCGCACGAGCGGCAAGGTGACATCGAATCCGGTGAGGGCGGAACCGGGGGTGACCACGATCCGCGACCCGGGATCGCTCGCCGGCAGTCCGCTCCAGTACGCCTTGCCGATGGCCCTGCTGCCCCTGTCGTCGACGCTGAGCACATACTCGCCGGGTTCGACCCCCACGAAGGTGAAGGTGCCAGCGGCCTCGTCGAGGATCCTGGGGCGGTAGGAGTTCTTCTCGGAGTTGAGATAGATGCTGAGGTAGTCGCTGAGAGTCTCACCCGGGGGCGGCACCGCGGTGCCACTCACGGTCGACGCGAGGCGCTGGGAGCCGTTCGCTTCGAAGACGTTCCCGTCGTAGATCGTGAACGTCTGGCTCCCCTGCGGCGACTTCCAGACTTCCTCGGTCCACACGTCGTTCTCATACGCGAAAGAAATCCGATACGTCCCGGTGTACAGGTTGTTGAACTCGTACGAGCCATCGGCTGCCACCACGGGATACGGCGACATCGAGTAGTTGTCGCTCCGGATGAGCTTGACCTGCACTCGACTCGGGTCCCACGGGCCATCACCCTGCGGCGTGACAACGCCGTGGACCGCAGCGAATCCGGGTGAGGGAACGGGGAGCTCTGCTGCGGCAGAGGCTGGGCTTGCCGCTAGGCCGAGTGCGACGGCGAGGGCCGCGATCGTCGCGCCGACGCGAGTGAGGGGGCGTAGCATCCCGAGCGTTCTCCTTTGCCGCCCTCGCCGAGAGCATCTGACCAAAGTCTAGCGACAGAGATGAACATAGCTCGTTGTGTAATGGGCGCTACAACTTCGCCGAGAGCTCCGCGTCGCTGGGCTCGACGAGGTGAGTGCCGTCAGAGAACAGGATCACGGGGATGTTCGTGCGCCCGCTGATCGCAAATGCGCGGTCAGCACCCTCACGCTCGGCCTCGACGTCCACGTAGTCGTACTCCACGCCGGAGGCATCGAGGAGCGCCTTCGAGCGGCGGCAGTCTCCGCACCAATCGGCGCCGAACATGAGCGGGCGGGTGGTTGTCTCGGGCACAGAGGACTCCTTCGGGTCGGGGCATCCATTCTCACCCACGATTCCGGAACAACTCTGGGCAGAGAAGAGCGCCCGGCCCCACCTGCCCGCTCAGCGGGGAGGGCGGCCGGGCGCTCTTCCAGTAACTAGTCGCGAGCCGTACGGCGCGAAACGGATGCGGCGGCAACCGCCGCGGCGCCGAGGAGCAGAACACCCGCACCCAAGGCCGCCGCAGCGAGCGTGTTCTCGCTACCGGTCTCGGCGAGCTTGGGCTCGACCGGGGCGGCCGCGACGACCGGCGCAGCGAACGTGAGAACGGTCACGCCGCAGGTGTTGTACGAGGTGGGGTACACCTCACCCTCTTCTTCGTAGGGCACGGTTGCCCAGTCGAGCTGGACGACGCCGGACTCAGACGTGTAGTCGAATGTCCAGACACCGTTGTCGACAAGCTGCACGGTCTCCGCAGCGACCGAGACCTCGTTAGAGGCCGTGAAGGGCTCGTCGCCCTCATCGTCCGGGCACAGCGACTGGTCGAAAAGCGTGTCGCTCTCGAGCGTGATGGCGCCGATCTGGTCGGACGTGATCGTCACACTCACCGTCTGGAAATTGCACACCTCGGAGTCGGGGGCGGTGTAGATCGAGATGGTCTTGCTGACCGGGTCAACATCGACGTCGACGCTGCCGCACCAGGCGGAAGGGTTCTCGACGAGATCGGCCTCGGTGAGCTCGGGGCCTTCGCCAGCAGTGACATCGGTCACTTCGAAGACGACGGGGCCGTCCGAGTTTGCGTTGACCGGCAGGTCGAGGGCGGCACGGATGCTGACGACGATCGGCTCGTCCGCGGAGACTGCGGTTGCGCCTGCGAGCGGAAGGGCGAGAGCGAGGGCGCCAACGGCGACCAGGGCGCCAAGCTTGGGGTACGACTTCATGGCGGATGTGCTCCAAACTGGGGGTAGATACTCAGGTTAGCGAGAAGATCACCCCCTCCGCGAGTTCTGAAGAGCGCGTGCCGCCGAGAACGCACGGTCTACTCGGCGAGTTTTGCCTTCACGTAGGCAACGATCGCGTTGGCATGCCCGTGCCCCAGACCGTGCTCGGCCTTGAGGAACTCGACAGCCTTCATGTGCGCCTCACCGCCGTCGAGCCGCTCGACGACGACGTCGATCCACTCCTGCATGGGGCGACCGTACGTCTTCTCGATGCTGGGGAAATAGGACGCTGGGCCCTTCGGTTTGGTTCCCGTGAGATCGGGCGCCGTCACTCGCGAAGTCATGTTGACAGTGTAGACACGGGCGGCCGAAGGAGATTATCAGCGGGGGCTAGTCGCGCGGAACCCGGATGTGTACGTTGTTCACATGGGCCGCCTCGTGTACACCGGACTCGTCTCACTCGACGGCTACATCAATGATGCTGACGGCCGCTTCGACTGGGCAGAGCCCAGTGAGGAGATCCACCAGTTCGCCAACGATCTGGATCGCACCATCGGAACCCACGTCTACGGTCGCCGGCTCTACGAGACCATGGTCTTCTGGGAGACGGTGCCACCGGCGGAGCCGGTCATCAACGACTACGCAGAGCTGTGGCGGGATGCGGACAAGGTCGTCATCTCGACGACACTCAGCGAGGTGGCATCCGCTCGAACGACCCTGATGCGCGAGCTGTCCCACGAGTGGCTCGCCCAACTCAAGGCGACGGCCACTCGCGACATCGGCATCGGCGGGCCGACACTCGCCGCCCAGGTGTTCGACCTCATCGACGACATCCACATGCTCGTGTACCCAGTCGTGGTTGGTGGCGGCGGCACACGTTTCCTCGCGGAGGACGCGGTCGGCAGTTTCGAGCTCGCCTCCAGCCGAGTGTTCAGCAACGGTGTCATCCACCTGCACTACCGAAAGGACGCATGATGCGCTTCACCCTCCTCATGAGCTACTCCGAGGCCGGCGGCGCCGCCCTCACCCCCGAGCAGATGGAGGCCGGACGCCTCGAGTTCGACCGCTACGGCAAGGCTCTCCACGATGCTGGCGTGCTCGTTGCGGCCGAGGTGTTCACACCCGTCGCTAGCGGCGTCACCATTCGCGGCGGCGAGATTGCCGAGACAACGGATGACGCGGCCGAGCAGTTGAGCGGAGTGTTCGTGATCGACGTCCCCGACCAGGAGGCCGCCGTCGATTGGGCTAAGCGCTGCCCCGCTGCCGAATGGGGAACGATGGTGGTGCGCGGCGCCGGAGTCTCTTTCGTCGATGGTGGGTGGCGGGGCTAGCTGATACTCTTCGTCGCGGATCGTGAGCGAGATGAGGAGGTGGTACCTGTGAACGAATCGACGTGGGTGCTCCTCAACGGGGTCACGGTCGGGCGATAGGTCGTCCGGGAGCGCCGTTCATTGCGCACTCCCGAAAGGCACGACCATGCACTTCACTTCTGAACAACTTCTCGACGGCGGCGTTCTCGAACGCGAGTTCTCGATCGAGGGGATTCCGGGCATCCTGTGGACCCCTTCCTCGGCTCCCGCTCCACTCATCCTCATGGGCCACCCCGGCAACCTCGGGAAAATGCGGCATCGCTTGAGGGGCCGGGCGATCCAGTCCGGCACCGCCGGTCTCGCATCTGTGTCGATCGAGCTGCCCGGTGGGGGTGACAGGCCTTCGATTCCGGAGCTCGAGCAGGCTCGGGCCGACCTTCACAACGCCATTGAGGAGGGCCGCCCCGTCGGGGAGATCGTCGACAGGCTTGTGGTGCCCCTCATAGAGAAGGCGGTGCCCGAGTGGCAAACCACGCTGGACGCGGTTCTTGAGTTGCCTGAGATCTGTGGCCCGGTGGCCCTCTCGGGCGGCCCGATCGGCATCGGTATCCGTCTCGCGCGAGTCGAACCTCGGCTTGTCGCCGCCGGACTTTTCGCGGGAAGCTATGTTCCGCACGCCATGGTGGAGGAGGCCCGTGAGGTCACAATCCCCCTCCACGTGCTTCTCCAATGGGACGATGAGGGCAACGATCGGCAACTCGCTTTCGATCTTTTCGACGCGTTCGGGTCCAGCGAGAAGACCCTGCAGGCCAATCTGGGCGGGCACACCGGCATCCCTGCGTTCGCTGGAGAGGATGCCGCGAGGTTCTTCGCCCGGCACCTGAACTGAGCGACGGGCCGAGACACGACCTGTCTCGGCCCGTGACGCGCAACTCGCGCGAAACGTTGCGTTGTCGTTGCTCGCCGCAACCGCGATGCTAACTACATGGTCACACCCGACGCCTCCTTCGAGCGCGCCTACAGCCAGTACTTGCCTGCCGTGAGCGGCTACCTGTTCCGACGGGTGGAGCGCCAGCATGTGGAGGACCTCGCAGCGGACGTTTTCGCGATTGCCTGGCGCAAGCGGGCATCCGTCACCGAGGGCGAGGAACTGCCGTGGCTGTACCGCATCGCCGCGAACGTCGTGTCGAACCATCGCCGCAAGCAGGCGACCGGTGTCGTTCTGCTGGCATCGCTGCGCCCGGCGGATTCGGCGCCGTCGGCTGAGGACATCGTGGTGGCGGATGCATCGCTCGCCTCCGCGTGGCGAAAGCTCAAGCCCGCCGAGCGCGAGTTGCTCACCCTCGCCCTCGTGGAGGATCTGGCTCCCGCGGAGCTCGCCGTGGCGCTCGGCGTGAGTGTGAACGCCGCGACGATCCGGCTGCATCGGGCCCGCGCCAAACTCGCAGCGCTGCTGGCTGAGTGAAGAATTTCGGATGCACGTGAAAGAACTCGCATCTCGCGACATCCCCTCTACATGACCAACCACGACGACCTCAGCAACCGCCTCCGCCACGGAGTCGACCGCGGCACCGCCCCCGAACTCTCGTCGGACCTCGTGACGGGTGCCGCCGACCGCACCGCACCGCACCTGGCGAGCCCCGCGCGCACTCTGCGCGTTGCGGGCAGTGCCGGATTGGCTATCGCCGCTCTGGCCGTTGCAGCCCTCGTCGTTGTGCCGAACGTCACGCCGCAGGCCTCGCCGTTGTTTGCCGCAGCCGAGAGTGCTGGGCAGACGAGCGCTATGGTCGCCGGAGACAGCCGCGGCGCTACGAGCGACTCGAAGATCGGCTGGTGGGTCGACTACAACTACACCGCAGGCCCGTCGCTCTCCAACGAAGGTGGACGCGGGGAGGTCTACCGGCTCGTGCTTGATGGATCGGACCCTGAGCAGCGCATCGCGGACCTAGCCGAGAGGTTCGGTGTCAGCGGTGCTGCGGTGGCCCCCGAGTGGTCCGACCTGGCTTACCCCACTCTGGTTGTGGGTTCCCAGGACGGCACCGACAAGAACGTCTCACTCAGCGCATACGGCACCGGGGACTGGTGGTTCAACGACCCCTCCGCAGTGTCCACGTATGTATGCGACACCACGGGCACCCCGGAGGAGTCCGACGAATACGGCTGCCGGCTGACTGCCGACAACCCGGTGAGCCTCGCCCCCACCGACGATGAGGCTCGCACACTCGCGCAGGAGTTGTTCGCCTCGACCGGCTTCACCGTGGATGCTGCGGACATCGATGTCTACTCCGACAACTGGAGCACCTCGGCGACCGCCTACCTCAGCGTCGATGGTCAGCGAACCGCGCTCGCCTGGAGCGCAAGCTGGTCGAACACCGGGGGCCTCGCCTACGCGAGCGGTCACTCAGTGAGCGTGGAGTCGCAGGGCACCTTCGACACAGTCTCTGCGACGGATGCCGTTGCTCGCCTCGAGGATGGGCGCTGGTTCGGCTCTGCCGGCCCGGACTTCCAGGGCGGCGGCGCGATCGCCTTTGCGGCGGACGGCATGCGCGGCACCCCCGACCCGAACCTCGTCGACCTCGCCGGCCCCGACGAAGCGGTGACGGATGCCACGGACTCGGGCGACACGTCCATCTCCTCCCCCGTCGACCCGACCGCACCGGCTGAGCCCACCGACGCCGCGACGCCCGAGCCCGGTGCCGTCGACCCGGCCACGCCGATGCCCGAGGAGACTCCCCTCCCGGAGCCCACGCCCGAGGTCGTCGACGTGACCATCGACAACGCCACCGCAACTCTGGTGATGCTCTGGGACGTAGACGGCAACGCCTGGCTCGTCCCCGGCTACGCGATGCAGATGGACGAGGGCTGGTGGAACTCGGTCGTCAGCCTCGTCGACGGCGTGATCGCCCTGCCGGAGCCGATGCAGATCGAGCCGATGGTGGACCCAGAGAGTGCGGACACGGGCGTGCTTGTCGATTAGCTCGCTGGCGACATCCGTGAGCTACGGCGCCGTTCGGCTCACCTCGACGTACCGCCGTGGCTCGCCGACGGACACACCGGGGAGGGCGTCGCACCATTCGGCGAAAGCAGCGGAGTCGGCATCCACCGCTGTCGCCCATCGGGTCGTGAGCAGGTAGGTTCCGCGTTCATCCGCCGCTCGAGCCAGGTCCGCGCCCTGGAACCCTTCGAGGTCAAGCAGGGACCACCGAGCATTGTCGAAATGCTCCTCGAACTGCGCCTGAGCGGGCTCGCTTACCCGAAGCTGTTGCACATTTTGTATGGGCCCAGACTCGGTGCCGAACACGAGCGCCGCGCTCCCCTTGACGTCGCAACCGAGCTCCGCGATGCGGCGGAGCGCCTCAATCGTGAAGTAGAACCCGGGTTGCTCGCTGTCGGTGATCCCGTCCCACCAGATCGACATCTCGTAGTGTGCGCGCAGATCCGCGAGGAGGCTTTCCTTGCCTTCAAGAGTGCTGGCGAGTCCCATGAACCCACTTATGCTGCTGGGCTCGCCTTCGGCGCACGAAAGTTGCCATCCGGACCGATCGCGATATCGCTGCTCGCGACCATCTCGCGGCTTGCCCATCGGCTCGCCCTTCTCCCACGAGCGGCTCGGTTCCAGACCCAGCACTCGCGTGACCTCGGCAGAGGTGTGCGTCTTACTCGTAATGAGAAGGGATGCGTGGCTATCAATGATCACGAGGGCGAGGGTAGCGCGATCCCACCTTGAGGCAGCCTTAGGGCCGCTCTCGTTTGGCCACCGGCGTCCAAGCGAGGGGTGAGACTGACATCTGCGGACCGTCCCACAACTGCTGTCCCCGATCGCCAGCGATCTCGCTCGCGAGAAGGTCGCGAAGCTCTAGGTGCTTGTAGTGCACTTGAACCTGAAGCTCCTCGATTAGCTCGATCATCTGAGCAACGAACTCTGTTGGGCACTCGATGGTGTTCGTGTAGGGCCACAGTGAACCAACCGTGATGCCGCCCGCATCCCTGATGAGCTCGACCGCCACAGAAGCCCTCTTGGTGGCACTGTCAGCATGCGCGATTGCGCGGTTCCTGAACTTCCTCGCGGCATGGTGCGTCTCAGTCATCCCAGTCGGGGTCTCGACAAGATCGCCAAGATTGGGCCGCTCGTTCGTCATGTAGCAACGCCAGTACGCGATCATTCCCGCGCTGATCAGGTGCTGTCGAAGCTCCGCGTCGCCGTGGGGATGCTCGCCCTCGTCAATCTCGATGACCCGGGTGAGCGCATCCACGGCCTCGTCAAGGTCGCCGCTGCACTCGTTGAGCAACGCGAGATCTCGGCTCGTTTCGGTGTCGATATCCACCCAACGCACTTCTTTCGCGTCATTCATGGGAGCAGCTCAACACCTGCCTGACAGGGCGCGCCACCGCTAGCCCGTGACATGCGTGACGAAGCAGTTGCCGTTCGACACCTCGAGGTCGAATCCGATCGAGTCCAGGAGGAGCGGCTCGCCCGGAACATACTCGAGTTCCACTCCTGAGGCCGTTCCCTGGCCCGAATCCGCTTGGACCACGAGAAGTAAGAAGCTGGACTCGGGCGTGAAACTCCTCAATCCGAGGAACCGCTCGTTGGGCTCCGTCAGAGCGTCAACTATCCCGCGCGTGATCGGTTCCACTCGAGAAATGGGCGGCTCTGGGCCGTCGGCCAGACCGACGGCGTCGATCTCGAGCCCGCTCGCGCCGATCAACTCGGCATGGTCCACCTCAAGGCTGCCCTCGGTACCAGCGACCTCCAGCTGGACTATCGCAGTGCCATCCTCCAGCCGGAAGCACTCTCCCGAGTGTGCCGCAGGCTCAACGAAGTCGTGCTCGCTCCCACCGAGGATCGAAAACAGGCCGATGCCCGCGATAACGAAGATCCCGGCCAGGGCGACAAACAGAACACCCACGGGAACGAGCACACCGACGAGTACCTTCGTCGATTGCTTCGCCATCCCAGCATCATCTCAGCCACACAGTTGACGAATCGTAACAATCGAGAGTCGATAGGTAGGAGCGACCAGGAGTCCTCACGATCGACAGGTCGCGCTGCGGGCCAAGGTAAGGTCTTCTCATGTCGACCGCGCCCTCGCCTCTAGTGGACGATGCCCCAAGCGCTGCGGGTCAGAGTGACATCGGTCTCATGGCGGCCCTCTCGCTCATCTTCGCGCTGGCGCCGTTCGGAATGAGGCTGCTCGCCACCTTTTCGCGATACGCGGTGATGCTGTTCATTGGCGGAGGATCCGCGATGAACACTTTTGACACCGTCCAGCTCGTGATGGCCTGGGTGGCTCTGCTCCCGAGTACAGGCCTCGGCACTCTCGCGGTGATCCTGGGTGTTCGGGTGAGGCGAGACCCGTCAGCGACCGACCGGCAAGCACGACGGGCGTTCGCGGGAATCTTGATCGGAGCATTCGGCGTAGTCGTCATCATCGTCAACATCGTCGTCTTCGTACTCAGCTAGCGCACTGCCCCCCGAACACGGCGTTTCACTGAGTCGAACTCAGCACCAGACTGGGTATGCGATGGCCGGATGTCGCTCGGGGGGTGCCATGAGTTCTGCTGGGGCATCCGCGCGCCTCGAGTCCGAGCGGCAGGCAGCACTCGCGGCCGAGCATCGGCGAGCGGCGGATGACGCAGAACAGGCGTCGGCTCGCTACCGCATCGCGGCGGTGACCGAGGAGAGCGTCGCTCGCAGGCTGACCTCGCTGAGCGCCGTCGGGTACCACCTGCTACCGGATCGCGGATGGCCCGGCAGCCGAAGCGCCCAGGTCGACCTCGTTGTCGTCGGGCCGGGTGGGCTCTTCATCGTCGACACCAAGGCGTGGAAAGAGGTCACCGTGGCCGCGGGCCACATTTTCCGAGGGCAGGCCGATGTCACCGAAGACCTCGACAACCTCGCGGACCTCGCCTACGGAACCGAACAGGCGATGGCCGACATCGGGCTCGCGCCGGGCGAGGTGCATGCGATAGCGGTGCTCGCGGGCCAACGCGGCATCAAGGAGCGAGTCGGCACTGTCGAGGTGGTGGGCGAGCACGACATCCTCCGCCACATCGCCCACTACGGCACGCGACTCACGAACGCCCAGGTCGATACCGTGCTCGCGGCGACGCTCCAGCACTTCCCTCTCGTCGGCGCGCCAGCCCCGGTCGTGGCGGCTGTGCCCGAGCCGGTTCTCGCGGAACCCAGCATCCAGCCACCACTCATCAGCGACGAGGAGGTGCGCGAGGCCCTGATGGAGGGAATCCTTGCGGCGCCCATCGAGGAGTGGATGTCGTTCCTGCATCCCGACCAGGCGAAGCTCGTGCGGCGCAGCTTCTCCGGGCCTTCCCGCATCCGCGGGGCGGCCGGAACGGGCAAGACGGTCGTGGGCCTGCATCGCGCTGCCTACCTTGCGCGACAGGTCACCGGCGACGATCGCGTGCTGGTCACGACGTTCGTGAAGTCGCTCCCCGCCGTGCAGCAGACGCTCATGCAGCGGATGGCACCCGCCGTCGCCGACCGGATCGATTTCATGAGCGCGCACGCCTTCGCGTTCCGACTGCTGAGGGATCGTGGCATTCCCTGCAGTCTCGACCCGAAGGCCGCCAGTCAGGCGTTCGACGAGGCGTGGCGAGCGGTGGGGATTCCCGGGCCGCTGGCCACGATCGACGCCAACTCCGCCTACTGGAATGACGAGCTGCAACACGTCATCAAGGGCCGCACGATCACCCGGTTCGAGGACTATGCGAACCTCGCCCGCGCCGGACGCAAGCGCATTCTGCGCCTTGAGCAACGTCGCGCGGTATGGGAGCTGTACCTGGACTACCAGCGCCGGCTGCGCGAGCGGCGGGTGCACGATTTCACCGACGTGATCTCGATGGCGAGTGCATCCATTCGCACCACCCCTCTCGGCAAGTACCGCGCGGTGATCGTCGATGAGGCTCAGGATCTCTCGTGCGAGACCATCCGCATGCTGCACGGTCTCGTCGGCAACGAGCCCGACGGTCTCACCCTCATCGGCGACGGCCGCCAGACCATTTACCCGGGCGGCTATTCGCTCGCCGAGGTCGGTATCTCGCTCGCCGGTCGGGGTGTGGTGATGGCGACGAACTACCGCAATACGGCGGAGATCCTGTCCTATGCAGCGGGAATGGTCGAAGGGCTGGAGCAGGCAGACCTCGAGGGGCTGGCGGATGACGCGCCCGCAGTGCTGCGCAACGGTGAGCAGCCTCGCGTCGCACGTTGCACGGCGCGCACGCAGCACGACGGCCTGCTGGTCGACCACATTCGTCGTGTGACGTCGGCGGTCGGCACGGACCTGGGGGATGTCGCGATCCTCGCCCTCGACCGCAGGATGCTGAGCCCCACCCTTCGCGCACTTGAACGCGCCGGCATCCCAACCGTCGACCTCGACACCTACCGAGGCGAGCGCGTGCCCGCCGTCAAGGTCGGAACCGTGAAGCGGGGCAAGGGTCTCGAGTTCAAGCACGTGCTTCTGGCGGGCGTGCCCTCCGAGGTGCTCGACAACCGCGTGCCCTCCGACGGCGGCCGCTTGGAGCGCCACGAGTTGCTCCGGCGGGAGCTGTATGTGGCGATGACGCGTGCGCGCGATGGGCTGTGGGTGGGGGTCGTAGGGTGAGCGGCACGAGAACCCAACCGCCCCGGATGCAACGGCGCAAGTCGAGGCGATCCCCGGCCCACTTCCTCCCGATCGCGATCTTCGCGGGCATCTACGCGGCGACGGTGCTCGTCTGGAACGCCCCGCTGTGGCCAGCACTCATCTACGTCGGAGCGAGCCTGATCACGTTCCTCGTGTACTTCGCCGACAAGCGCGCGGCACAACGCTACGGACAACGGGTGTCGGAGAACACGCTGCTCTTCCTCGGCTTCATCGGAGGGTGGCCAGGCGCGATCGTCGCGCAGCAGACGCTGCGGCATAAGACGATCAAGCAGCCGTTCCGCGGCTACCACTGGTTCACGGTCGTGGCGAACGTCGGGGTGCTCGTGTTCCTCGTGTCGCCGGTCGGGGCACGAGTGATCGCGAGGTTCATGTCGATCGGCTCCTCGTAGCCGCACCCCGGTACCATCGCACAATGCGCGCGATCCCAGCCTCCATGGACCCCACCATCGTGCAGGCGGTGGATGCCCGGCTCGCCGCCGTCGAGCGTGACGAGAGCGTCAACATCCTCTGGGCCATCGAAAGCGGTAGCCGCGCGTGGGGCTTCCCGTCGCCCGACAGCGACTACGACTGCCGATTCTTCTACCTGCGGTCCCGCGACTCGTATCTCTCGCCGTGGCCCGCGCGCGACGTGATCGAGACACCGCTCGACAAGATCTTCGACGTCAACGGCTGGGACCTCGCCAAAGCCCTCCGCCTACTCGTGAAGGGCAACGCCACGGTGACCGAGTGGCTGCGCTCCCCCATCGTCTACGGCGGCAGCGAACTCTTCCGTGACCGGATGCTCGAGCTCGCGTCATCCCTCTACGACCCGATCCGCGCCGGACGCCACTACCTCCACGTCGGTCGCCAGCAGGCGGCGAAGCAGATGACGCTCAAGCGCGTCTTCTACTCCCTGCGTCCCGCGGCGACCCTCCGCTGGCTGCGCGACAACTCGGGCCAGGGCGTACCGCCCATGGACCTCGGCTCACTTCTCGCGCAGAGCGACGTTTCGGGGCCGCTGGTCTCGCGCATCGACGAGTTGATCGAGCTCAAGAGCCGCACGCGCGAGGTCGGCACGGGCGATGTGCCCGCGGAGGTGACGGCGTTCATCGCGTCGGAGTTCGAGCTGGCGACGGAGCTGTACGAGTCGGCGGATGCTACGGCTCCTGCTGAAGGGATCGCCGCTGCGGAGGCGTTCTTCCTGTGGGCGCTGGAGGAGCTGAAAGCCTGATTGCCACATCATTCGTGTGAAGGCGTAATGGAGTACCGTCCTTCCGTGACAGAGAGTCAATCGGTGGCAATAGTGCTGGGGCCCATTCTCGGACTCAGGGGTGTCGCTTTCTTCATCTTCCGACGTCGAATTTTCCGCAAGGCCATCGCGCAGCGCATCGAGTGAAACAAGGGCCGCGGCGTGAAAATGCAAACGCACGTGAGCTCGTCCAACCCGCGAGATTTCCTACGCCTGCGGCCAATCGGTGGGGGTGGAGGCGTAGGGCACCTTCGACCCGGTCTCCTCCACGGACGCCGTCACCCGCCTAAAAGACGGCCGCTGGTTCGGCGCCACCGCCCCGACGTCCCGAGCGGTGGTGAGATCGCCTTCGCAGCGGATGTCGCGCTCGGGTGACGCGGAGCCTGATGGTTGCCCTGCCGGAGCCGATGGTCATCGTGCAGGGCGGGGCTGACGCGGAGGTCGCGGACTAGACCCCACGCCCTCAACAACCCTCGCCGTTGAGGCTGCCTAAACGGGCGCGCACCTCGCGCAGTTGGCTGTTATTCGTCATCCTCATTGGCGTCGTCTTCCGGCTGACCCTCGAGAGTTTGGAAGGCCTTGCCTTGCGTTATCTTGAGTCCTTGACGGTATAGAGGCGGTACCTTGTAGGTCTTGCCAACAGGCTCAAGAAACCCCAGCGTAATGAGCCTCTTGGTCAGTTCAGGCGCATCTTTACCAAGCAGGTTGGCCAGACTTTCCGCGTTGTGCTCAGCCTTGCCATTCTCGAATCTCTTGATGAACTCCGCGGTCTCCCCAGCCTCCGCAAGAAGGGTGTCTTCCACCCTTGCCTCGCTTAGCTCCGATAATGCGCGCTTAAGCGCATCTCCTGTGATCAGTGGTCCGCCAGTTCCGATCACTCGAGGCTGTTGAGCCTCTCGACGCTTTTGCGCTTCTACTGCCTTGATGATGAGATCAACTAAGTTCCTCGGTGACTTCACGTCATTGCCGTCGCGAATGCGGGTCAGGATCCAGTTCCAGGTCGTGGGCCGCTTGGACGTTGGGTCGACTTTTGCCGGGAAAACGAAACTGAACACGTCATCCGGTGAACTCTCGCGGGTCAGATCGGTAGCGGCCAGAAAAGCCTCTGACTCGATTAGGCGCCTATGGAGAAGCACGTAGAGGTCGTCATCTTCCCAAGTGATCGAGATTCGACGCGAGTTGATATGGGTTAGGTTGACGAACCCTCCCTCGATCATCCTCGCGAAAAGATCTCGTCGCACGAAGAGCTTGAGGCGCACTCTTGTCAGGTCCTGCATGTCCAGATAGGCGCGGAAGAGTGCCCGGAGCGCAGGTCTCTCGACTTCAGGGACTGCTTGGAATGCTTCGTCAAGTCGATCAAAAACGAGCCAGAGTGAGAACCCTGTTTCCTCAAGGCACCTCTCCAGTAGAGCTAGCGCCTCATCGTGAGGGACAAATCCGTCTGGTTCTTCCAGTGGTGGCGTGGGCGACTCGAAGGTCATCTTGCTTGTGAAGATGGGTATGCCATCAGGGGTGAACGCCGTGGTGGCCTCTATCGTCCTCGGGCGGAAAAATGCTAGAAGGCGTTCGAACAGCGATTTAGGTGAGCCTTCACGTACGCGAAGCCCGGTGCGCTGCAGTAGGTCTTCAAGCTGATCCAGACTTCCAGGCCGAGCAGTTTCGTAAAGATCTAGGAGCCAGTTTCCCGCGAGGGTGAATACGTAGGTCTTCCAGACCCCGTTGTACTCGCCTTCATCTAGTACGCCAGCGTCGATGAGTCGTTGAAAGTTCGGCGTTCCAGCGGGATTGAAGGCGGCGATTACCTCAACGTCGTCTAGGGCCTCATACTCGGCGAATCGGTCTTTCAATATCCGGAAAAGGGCTGTCTTGCCGCTACCTTTGTCCCCGGCTATTGTGTCGCCGCCATCGTTGACCAACTGGCTGAACGTGTCCGTTTCGACGAAGTAGTTCGCGAGTGCGCTGTCAAATTCAGCCACAGGTGACCCAAGTTTCAGAAGATTTAGCAGCTTACTCGCAGGCAGTTCATCCATGGCTACATCATGGCCTACTAGGCTTCGGCGGGTGCAGCACCCGCGACGACGGTCCGTTCATCCCGTAGTTGCGGCCCGCCCAAGTGGCTCTCGATCGGCCAGCAAAGCCACGCTTTCCTTCAAGATCGGCCTAGCTTGTTCGCTCCTGACGAGGGCCCCGACGGGGACTTTCCCCCTTCTTGACCTCTGACTTTCGCACTTCTCGACGATTCGTGTAGGGCGGTAGCTCGACATAAGTCCAACGTTGCTTTCGGCCGCTACGTTCCTTCCAGTGAATCCTGAATCCTCTGGCGCACCCCCTCATGTCCACGAGGTAGCGGTGGCCCTTCTCTAGCCGATCCAACTGATCGAAATGGGATGGTGTGCCGAGCGTCGCAACGGCGGGACCCGCGCTGAAATCGTGCGTGAATCTGATGTTCTCCGCAGCGGGCCCACTGGCCCGCTTCACGTGCCACAAGTCGCCCTCGTGGAGGGTGAAGACCCACCTCACGGGGTTGAACAGTCCGGGCGCCACCGCTGTGGCGATTCTTGCCACGAGACCAATCGCGGGAGAAAGGAAGATCGTTGGCTCTACCATCTAGGCGGGTCCCCCGGTGAATCTGCGAGACGAAGTCCAGAACCTGCCATAGGTCGCCGCTCCTTATCTTTCTAGCCGCAGCTTCAACGGTGACCTGGGCTGCGGCCTACAGTCAATCCTCGCGCGCGTTGATCCACCACGCGCCGTCCCTGTCCCGGTACTCGTATCCCACTGCCCTCAGGAGTCGGTAAGCCTCGTCGCGATTCAGGCCAAACATCCTTTGGAACTGATCCTCTCGCCATGCGTCATGGCCTCGCACCCAGCTTCGAAGCGGTTCGAGCACGTCTTCGCGCCCGCCACGTAGCCAATCCTGGGCGGCTCTCTGCTTCCGGCCATAGACGAGTTCGTACCACGCACTGTGGGCTACCTTGCCTAACGCGTAGGGCGTCGAAATGTAGCCGAGCACGTTGATGAGTTCAAGAAGAGTTGGCAGGGGGTCGCCGCCGCGCCCGGCATTGTCAAAGCGGATGCGCCCGCGGTCATCGGCCTCCAGAATGTCGCGCACTTCGTCTAGCTGTTCAAGGGTCACATCGGCAACCAGCGCTGTGGGGTGTTCGTTTCCCTGAACCTTCACGAAGACGTGAAAGCCCGACATCGTTTCAGAGAGTGGACGCATGAGGGCCTGCACGCTGTCATCAGCTTCACCTACGAGATCAGTGTCGATGACCCCATGCGTGTAGGCGTCGAGGAACGTAATCGGGAGCGTGATTCGTGCCATATGCACGAGCGTAGTGGCCATGCCTCGACTGATTGCAAGAGGCTAGCGAAGGAGCCTTCTCCTAGCTTTGAGTAGCCCGCTCCAGCACCAGCACGCGCACGCGCGCAGCATCCGCCTTGCCTTGCATCGCCTTCATGACCGCGCCGATCACGGCGCCGGCGGCCTGCACCTTGCCGTCGCGGATCTTCTCGAGCACGTCGGGCTGAGCCGCGAGGGCTTCGTCGTTCGCGGCGATGAGGGCCGTGTCATCCGAGACGACCTCGAGGCCACGGGTCTGCACGACCTCAGCCGGCGTGCCCTCCCCGCGATCAGGCCTTCGAGCACCTGGCGGGCCAGGCGGTCAGTGAGGGCGCCGGTGTCGATGAGGACGGCGAGCTCGGCGACATCCTTCGGAGTCACGAGGGTTGAGGCATCCATCCCCTGCGCGTTCGCGACTCTTTGGTTGCAGTCGAGCCAGGGAAGCCGTCGCTACAAGCCAAGAACTTTCGCAAAGATGGCCACAATCCCGGCAGCGACAACCCCAATACCCACAACCGCGGCAGCGATATAGACCGGGCTGACGCGCTGAGTAAGCCGCGGTCCTGGGAGCGCGGCACCACCGCGCACTGCAGCTGGAGCCCGATAGGTCGAGGATCGTCGGATTGATTTCGTTCCGACCGACTGGAGCACCCTAGCCACAAGGTCGTACGGCTCCCGGCCGAGCAAATCGAATGGTGTTCGGGAGTAGAGATAAAGGCGATCTTCCACAACCTCAAGATCGAACAACGCTGCATCGTCGATGAGCACGGCCATCAAGTCGGGCGTGAAGACGTAGAGTGCGTCGCGCTCGTACGTGAGTGGCGCATAGAGAGTGAAGTGCTTGTCGAAGTCACCTTCAAGGCCGAGCACCTGCTGACGCGAGAATGAGCCGGGGAGTTCTGAGCGACGATGTGCGCGCGACTCCGCAACCATGTGGGGAAGCGGACGATCCAGTTGTACGCAGAGATAGCCCCACGTTGCGACTCGCTTGGAGCCGATCTCTCCAACTGAACGGAAGTTGCCGATCTCAACGTACCGACCAGCCTTGGTCGCCAGAACGTCGAGCGCCAACCGGTCCTCACCTGAAGAGAAGATCAGACCGTCGTGCCGCGGGTTTCGCAGCATCGGATGAAACGACAGCCCGTTCGCTTTCGCGAACCGCGTCAACTCGTACCAGCGGCGCCACGGATCAAGTTCAGCGGACTCGCGTCGTGCAATCCGCATCGAGAACACAAGAACGAGTCCGAACAAGACAGCACCCAGCAAGGGAAAGACCTTCTCCGTGATCGGCCAGGCGGCTGCGAACCTGATCACGCATCCCAGGATCACCAACCCACTACACACCGCTATGAGGCCCATGACTGCAATAGTGGGACGGGCCACAGCAGCTCGTGCTCGAACCTCCCGACCCAAGGGCGACTGAAGGGCCGCGGCCTTGTAGGTCGCAAACTCGGCAAGGTCGAACTCCTGGCGCAACACATCCAGATTCCACGATGAGTTGACGTGGATTCGATTGTTCACCATGAGGGAATCATGGCAGACGGGCTGACTACGAAGCCCTTTATAGCGTGGCGAGCAAGACGGTCGGTGAGAGTGCCGCTCTCGACGAGCGAGACAACGGATGCGACATCCAGTTCGCCATTTGTTCCGATGAAGGCTTGCGCTCTACATCAGTGAGGGTGATACTTGCCGCAACCGAACAGAAAGTGCTTCACTATTCGAGGAGTGCAAAATGAACGACAAGGTAACCGTCCCGGCCGCTCCATCTGGCGCCCCGGCGCCCGCTGCTCCGAATGGGTCGCCGTCAACAAACCCCGGTTGGAATGCGCTTGGCAGGTTCACTTGGGGGGCATTGGTAGCGGTCGTTGCTCTGGTCGTGCTTGGCGCGGTCTTCACCATCCTTGTGTACAACTCGGATACGGGCGCGGATCTCGCTACAGCCTTCGCAGCTATCGCCACTCCCGTTGTCGCGATCGGGTCCGCATACTTTGGCATCCAAGTGGCGGGAAAAGCGGCGGAAGGCGCAAATGCCTCGGCGACGTCAGCAAATGCGGCGGCAACGTCCGCCGGCTCTGCGGCAACCACGGCCGCTGACGCAGCCATGTCCGCGTCGAACGCAGCCAACACCGCTGCGACAAGGAGCGACGAGGTGATTAACCTAGCAATGCAGTCAAACCCTGAGTTCTTCAGCGCGAAAGCCAAGTAGTGAACAGCGAGCTCATCCCGAAGGACCTGTTCCGCTGCGACTTATGAGCTGAACCACGAAGCAGGAAGCTCGTCTAGTTGCTCGACTGCGGACACGGTCTGGATGTCACGGAAGTCAGGCGTCACCACCGCCTTCCATTGCCTTCGGGCGAACTGGATTGACACAACTAGACCACTCACGTCGTCGCCCTCCACGCCGATGCTCTGCATGCCTGGATTATCCGGCTGAGAGAGCCACTCGGGCGACATCTGGTCGAGCTCACCCCGAGTGAGCCTCGGCCAACGCGTGGGCTGAAGGGTCCCCTTCACCTCGACCACGAACAGATGCTCTTGGTCTGGTGAGAGCATGGCGAGATCGATCCCGTGGCCGCCTGAGAATGGGCCCACGAAATGTTCGACCGGGGTCCATCCGGCATCAACGAGAATCGTCTCAGCAACAGACTCCGCAATGTGGCCTGTTACACCGTTTAGCCCACCGGCCCGCTCGTGGCGGGGAATCCGGTAGAGCGAGGATTCGAAGGCAGTGCGGAAGTGCGACTCGGCAAGCTGCGCAACTTCATGTTTCGAGTCGATGCATGACGCGACGAGTTCAGGAGCGAGTTCCAGAGGCGGAGCCGCGCGGAGCGCCGCGGCAAGCCGATCACCGAAACCATGGTCGGCAAGCTTGTCGCTTCCCACGGGATCCTGCTCCTAGCCTTGCGCCCGCTCCAGCACCAGCTCGCGCACGCGCGCGGCATCCGCCTTGCCCTGCATCGCCTTCATGACCGCACCGATCACGGCACCGGCAGCCTGCACCTTGCCGTCGCGGATCTTCTCGAGCACGTCGGGCTGAGCCGCCAGGGCTTCGTCGATGGCGGCGATGAGGGCCGTGTCATCCGAGACGACCTCGAGGCCACGGGACTGCACGACCTCGGCTGGCGTCCCCTCCCCCGCGATCACGCCTTCGAGCACCTGGCGGGCCAGGCGGTCAGTGAGGGCACCGGTGTCGATGAGGACGGCGAGTTCGGCGACATCCTTCGGGGTCACGAGGGTTGAAGCATCCACCCCCTGCGCGTTCGCGATGCGGGCGAGCTCGCCCGTCCACCACTTGCGGGCCTGGGCGGGCGCGGCACCTGCGGCGACCGTCTCCTCGATCTCGACGAGGAGGCCGCCGTTGACGACGTCCTGGAACTCGAGGTCGGTGAAGCCCCACGCCTCCTTGAGGCGGCGGCGACGGATCGCGGGGGCCTCGGGCAGGGCGGCGCGCAGTTCCTCGATGAGTTCAGCCGACGGCTCGACCGGCAGGAGGTCGGGCTCCGGGAAGTAGCGGTAGTCGTCCGCGTCACTCTTGGGGCGACCGGCGCTCGTGACGCCGGTGTCCTCGTGCCAGTGGCGCGTCTCCTGGATGATCGTGCCACCCTTCTCCAGGATGGCGGCCTGACGCTGGATTTCGTAGCGGATGGCACGCTCCACCGAGCGCAGCGAGTTCACGTTCTTCGTCTCGGTGCGGGTGCCCAGCGGTACAGGCAGCCCCGCTTCGAGAGCCTCAGCGACCGAAGACCGACGCCGCAGCGAGATGTTCGCGTCACAACGCAGGTTGCCGCGCTCCATGCGTGCCTCCGAGATGCCGAGCGCCACCACGATGTCGCGGATCGCCGCCACATACGCCTTGCCCACCTCGGGCGCGTCCGACTCGGCGCCCAGAATCATGTGCGTGACGATCTCGACGAGTGGAACACCAGCACGGTTGTAGTCGACGAGCGAGTACTCGGCACCCTGGATGCGACCGGTTGCACCACCGACGTGGGTGAGCTTGCCTGCATCCTCCTCCATGTGCGCACGCTCGATCGGGATCTGCATGATGCGGCCGTTCGGCAGCTCGATCTCGACGGAACCCTCGAACGCGATCGGCTCGTCGTACTGGCTGATCTGGTAGTTCTTGGCGAGGTCGGGGTAGAAGTAGTTCTTGCGCGCGAAGCGGCTCGTCGGCGCGATCTGGCAGCCGAGCGCCAGGCCCAGGCTGATGGATGACCGAATCGCAGCCTCATTGACGACGGGCAGGCTGCCCGGCAGACCGAGATCCACCGGGGTGATCATCGTGTTGGGCTCACCGTGCTCGGCGCCGAGGGCGGCCGGGTTCGGAGCATCCGAGAACATCTTCGTCTGGGTGTTCAACTCGACGTGCACCTCGAAGCCGAGCACGGGCTCGAAGATTTCAAGGGCCTTGTCGTAGTCCATCAGGTCAGCTTTAGCCACCCAACGATTCTAGGTGTGCGCTGGTTGAGGAGCGGACCGCAGGTTCGCGTCTCGAAACCAAGCCATCGAACTACGTCGGCCCGGTTTCGATACCGCCGGGCGACGCCGCGGCTACTCAACCAGCGGCGGCCGCCGAGATGCGCACCATGTTGCCCGACGGGTCACGGAATGCGCAGTCCCGCGCGTAACCCTGGTCGATCGGCTCCTGCAGAACCTCGGCGCCACTCGCGCGCAGGGTTTCGAACGTGGCATCCAGATCGTCGGTCACGAACACGAGGGCGGGCAGCTCGCCCTTCACGAGGAGCTCCAGCAGGGCATCCCCGTTCTCCTTCGAGCGGCCGGCGTGCGGCACCGACAGCGTGATGCCGAGGCCGGGCTGGTCGGGGCTGCCCATGGTGAGCCAGCGGAACTCGCCGTAGGGCACGTCCATGACGATCTCGAGGCCGAGCGTCTGGTAGAAGGGGATGGATGCTTCGACGTCCGTCACAGTGACGTTGACGTACTGGAGAGAAATTGTCATGCACCGAAGCTACGCGGCGACAGTGCTCGCGGCTTCTCGAATCCTGCTCCGTTGCGGGCGGGTCTGCGTCTTGGTGATGCACGTGGGGAGCTCGTCGATCGCGCCGTGGCTGCGCGCGCGGTAGGCGGTCGGGCTCTCCCCCACGATCTCGCTGAACCTGCTGCTGAATGAGCCGAGGCTCGTACAACCGACCGCCATGCACGTGTCGGTGACGGACATGCCGTCGCGCAGCAGCGCCATCGCGCGCTCGATGCGACGGGTCATGAGGTACGCGTAGGGGGTTTCGCCGTACGCGAGCTTGAACTGGCGCGCGAAGTGGGCCGGCGACATGAGCGCGGTCGCGGCCATGGTGGGCACGTCGAGGGGGCTCGCGAAGTCGCGGTCGATGCGGTCGCGGGCGCGGCGGAGGTGCGCGAGGTTCTCGAGCTCCTGCGGGGTCATGGGCTTCACGTTAGTTGCATCTCCTCCTCTTCTGGCCTTGTGGAAAGAACCTATCCCCAGATTCATCGCCGACTCTAGAACATGCGTTCGAGCTTTGGGAGAATGGATGCATGACCCTCTCCACCGCTTCGTATGCCGCTCTGGCAGACCTCGCGGTGCCTTTTGCGCCCCCATCGCCTCATGGTCTCGACGACTCCGAGCTCCTTGCACTGAAGCGTGAGCTTGCCGAGATCCGTCGGCGATTGGATGCAGCAGATTCCGCAGTGTCTGCGGAGATCGCCAACCGCTCACGCCCCGAACTCGGCTACGACGGCCTGGCGCAGCGGCTCGGCGCGCGCACCCCGGAGAAGCTCATTCAGCGCGTGGCAGGAGTCACCGCTCGCGACGCGCGCACGCAGATTCGGGTGGGTGGCCTTGTGGCGTCGTTGACGGATGACGCGCCTCCTGCCGAGCCATGGCTGCGCCCCGTCGCGGCGGCCGTTGCCGCTGGCGACCTGTCGCTCGACGCGGCGGACGCGATACGAACCGGGCTGGGAAAGCCCGGTTCGGGAGTGACTGTCGCGGCTCTCTCGGACGCCGTCGAGCGACTCCTGCACTACGCACGGGAGCTCACCATCGAGAAGCTCGGTGCTCGGGCTCGGGAGATCCGCGCATCGCTCGACGCTGAGCACGTCGCCGAGCGAGAGGAGCTGCTTCGGTCGCAGAGGTATCTGCATCTCGTCCCGTTGTCGACCGGCATGACGCGACTCGACGGCTTGCTCGACCCGGAGTCCGCGGCACAGGTCACCGCCGTGTTCGACGCGGCCACCTCACCCCGCCGCGGCGGGCCGCGTTTCGTGGACCCCACTGCCGCGGCGGCGCAAGCGGACGCCCTCCTCGAGGATTCGCGCACGACCGAGCAGATCGCGCTCGACACCTTCGTCGAACTGCTGCGCCTCGGCACGCTCGCCGACGTCACAGCGTTCATCGGTGCCCGCAAGCCAGCAGTGCAGGTTCTTGTCACCCAGGCGGACCTCGACCGGCAGGCTGGGGTGGCCTTCATCGAAGGGCAGAGCGAAGCGCTCAGCACCCAGACCGCGAAGCGGCATGTGTGCGAATCGGGCTCGCTGCCGATCCTGATGGAGAGCGGCCAGGTGCTGAACCTTGGTCGTGAGCTTCGGCTCTACAACCGCAAGCAACGGATGGCGCTTGCAGCCCGCGATGGCGGATGCATCTGGCCCGGTTGTGACCGACCACCATCGTGGTGTGAAGCGCATCACATCGTGGAATGGTCCCGCAACGGTCGCACCGACATTGCCGATGGAGTACTGCTCTGCAAACACCATCACCTCCTGGTGCACAACAACGGGTGGCAGATAATCCGTCGCGGCAGCCAGTACGCGATTGTGCCGCCCGCGGCCATCGATCCGAGTCGAACTCCGCGAATCGTCAGGACGAAGAGTCCTGCGATGAGACGACTGGAATCGCTGCAGAAGCACCCGCCGGCGCGGACTCTGGCCGATCCGCCGCCTCCGCCGCAGCAAGCACGGGAGCTGGTGTCGGTATGAGAGAAGTGTTGTCGGTGCCCGGGATTGCCTGCGCCTTGTCATCCACCGAACCGGGCTCGAGGGGCACATCGGCCTGCTTCTCCGAGCGCACCAAGGCGATGCCCCCGAGGATCGCTACGCCTCCGAGCAGTTGCAGAAGGGTGAGCGCCTCGCCGAGCAGCATCCACGCGAAGATCGAGGCGAACACCACCTCGAGCAGGCCGACGAACGACATGAGGCGGGAGCCCAGCATCTCGGATGCCGCGATGCTCGTCACGTACGCAACCGCAGTGCCGACCACCCCGACGAAGACCAGCGGCAGCCACCACGCGACGTCAGCACCGAACAACGAAACATCATCGAAGTCCATGCTGAAGGGCACGAGACCCACGAGACCGGTGACACCAAGTACGACCGAACCGAGGAGAAGGCCGAACGCGGCGAAGGCCACCGGCGGAAGACCGTCGCTCGGGCGGGCCGCGATGAGGTAGTAGATCGCGCATCCCACAGCCGCCAGGCCGGCGAAAACCAGACCCAGACCATCCGAGGCCCCCAAGGAACCAGGACCGATGACCATCACGAGACCACTGATCGCGACTGCAGACCCCACGAGCACGACGGCCTTCGGCGCGCGACGCGTGGAGACCCACACGAATCCGACGAGCAGCAGCGGGGCGAGGTACTCGATCAGCAGCGCGGTGCTCACGGGGATGCGCTGGAGGGAGGCGAAGTATGCGAGTTGCGTGCCCGCGACGCCGATGAGGCCCATGCCGACGATGCGCCAGCGAGCACGCCACACCGAATCCCAGCGGCCACGCAGCGCGACGAGCGCGACCGGGAGTAGAACGATCGCCCCAATGCCGGCGCGGATCGTGACCGCCGCCGCTGGGCTCCACCCGGACTCGAGGAGCGGCTTCAGGAAGGCGCCGGAGGTGGCGAACGTGAGCGAGGCGATCACGCCGATGATGAGGCCGCGGGTAGTGCGGGGCAGGCCAGTGCCGGTGGTTACCGGAGTCGCCAGACGCGTGCTGGAGTGAACGACGGCGGCACGCGAAGCAGGAGAACTCATGGCGACCTCACGAAGGTGACAGGGGTGGCGTTGCCCACCGCATGTAATGACCGAAACTGACTACGCTCATGACAGTAGACTCGTGACAGATAAGGAGTCAAGTTGCATTTTGCCCCTGACAGCGAAGACACGCTCGAGTTCATCGTCGCGCTCGGAAACACACACCCGAGCGCCTCTCGCAGCGGGGAGGACGAGCTCGCCACGCCCGAGCAATTGGGGGTGCTCCTGACCGAGAACGTCTACTCCGGTCGTATCGACGGCGACGAGCAGGAGCTGCGCGAAGTCCAGGAGACTCGTGACCTGTTGCGGCGGCTCTGGAGCCTCGATCGGGATGACGCGGCCCGACAGATCAACCTCATGCTCGCGGAAGCGAAGGCCATGCCGTACCTCACCCGACACGACCACTTCGACTGGCACCTCCACGCCACGTCCAACGATGCGCCGCTCGCCGAACGCATCCGGGTGGAGGCGGCGCTGGCTCTCGCCGACATGATCCGATCTGACGAAACGGGACGCATGCGAGTCTGCGAAGCGGACGACTGCACGGGACTGCTGCTCGACCTGTCGCGCAACGGATCGAAGCGGTTCTGCAGCGTCCGCTGCGGCAACCGGATGAACCAGCTGGCGTTCCGAGAGCGCGCCCAGGAGCGCTAGCGGGCCGAGGTGCGGTGGAGGGCTCGAGAGCAGCAACGGGCTCAGGAGCGTAGCGGGGCGCAGGGGCGGTAGCGGGGCTCCGCCTTCACGGAGGTGAGGTTTCGAGACGCGACCTGCGGTCGCTCCTCAACCAGCAGCTACGGCAGCCCCGAGCCCCACCAGTGGACACCAGCCACGCATCAACTCGAGCAGCCGCAGCGAAGCCCGGCGCCCCGCAAGCCCAGCACCGCAGAACCGCGGGTTCAGCAGCCGCAGCGAAGGCCCGCACCCCACCACTGCGGGTTCAGCAGCCGCAACGACGCCCGGCACCCCACCACTGTGGGTTGAGTAGCCGCGGCGAAGCCCGGCGTATCGAAACCTCCCGTCCGCGACACCTACACCGCGGACAAGTCGCACCAGGGCTACAGCTTCGGCGCCTGCGCGAGCAGCGAACCGCCCCAACCCTCCTCGAGCAGACGTTCGAGAGTGGCACCGAAACGGTAGAGCCGAGCATCCTCACGCGCCGGCGCCATGATCTGGAAGCCGACCGGCAAACCATCCTCCGGAGCCAGACCAATCGGCAGGCTCATACCGGGGATACCAGCAAGGTTCGCGGGGATCGTGGTGACGTCGTTGAGGTACATGGCCAGCGGGTCCGCGAGCTTCGCACCGAACTCGAACGCTGTCGTCGGCGCGGTCGGCGAGACGAGAACGTCCGCCTGCTCGAACGCCGCCGAGAAGTCACGCTGGATGAGAGTGCGCACCTTCTGGGCACTCCCGTAGTACGCGTCGTAGTACCCGGCCGACAGAGCGTAAGTACCGAGGATGATGCGACGCTTCACCTCAGGCCCGAAGCCGGCCTCGCGAGTGGCGGCCATGACATCCTCGACCGTTCCCGCAACCTTCGCGCGCATACCGAAGCGCACCGAGTCGAACTTGGCCAGGTTGCTGGATGCCTCGGCCGGAAGAATCACGTAATACGCAGCCACCGCGTACTCGAAGTGGGGCGCACTAACCTCCACGATCTCCGCACCATTCGCCGTCAGCAACTGCAACGCCTCGTGGAACCGCTGCGACACACCAGCCTGGAAACCGGGGCTGTCGAGCTCCTTCACCACACCAACACGCAGACCCTTGAGCGAATCCGCACGAGCACCCTCACGGGCGATCGCCGCGAACGACGGCCACTCGTCGGTGAGCGACGTCGAGTCGCGCGGGTCGTGCCCTCCGATGACGTCGTGGAGCAGCGCGGCATCCAGAACCGAACGCGACACCGGGCCCACCTGGTCCAGCGACGACGCCAAGGCGATCGCGCCGTAACGGGAGACACCACCGTAGGTCGGCTTGACACCCACGGAACCTGTAACGGCCGCGGGCTGACGAATCGAGCCACCCGTGTCGGAGCCGAGAGCCAGCGGCGCCTCGAATGCGGCAACCGCCGCAGCGGAACCACCGCCCGAACCGCCGGGGATCCTGTCGAAGTCCCACGGGTTCTTCGTCGGGCCGTACGCGGAGTGCTCCGTCGAGGAGCCCATCGCGAACTCGTCCATGTTCGTCTTGCCCAGGGCGATGAGGCCACCGGCCTTGAGCTTGGCGACCGTCGTCGCGTCGTAGGGCGGGATCCAGCCCTCGAGGATCTTCGACCCCGAGGTCGAGGGCATCCCGATCGTGCACAGGACGTCCTTGATCGCTACGGGGACACCGGCCAGCTCGGGAAGGGACTCACCCGATGCACGACGCTCATCGATGGCCGCGGCATCCGCCAGCGCGGTCTCTGAGACGTGGAGGAAGGCGTGAACGTCGCCGTCAACCGCCGCGATGCGATCGAGGTGCGCCTGCGTGGCCTCCACCGACGACACCTCGCCGGAGGACAGCTTCTGGGCGAGCGACGCAGCCGACTCGTAGATGAGGCTCACTGCTCCTCCCCCAGGATCGCGCTCACGACGAAACGACTGCCGTCGTGTTCGGGGGCACCGGCCAGCGCCTCCTCGGTGGTGAGGGTCACGCCCGGCACATCGGGCCGGAAGACGTTGACGAGGGGAATCGGATGACTCGTCGCTGGCACATCCGGGGTGGCAACTTCGCTGACCTTCGCGACGTTGTCCACAATCGCGCCCAGCTCACCGGTGAGAGTCTCGATCTCTTCGGGAGTGAGGGCGATGCGGGCGAGGCCTGCGAGGTGCGTAACGGTCTGGGGTGTTATCTCGGACACCGCACAAGTCTACGGTGGGCGGGATGCCCGCCCCGCTACTTCCGGGCGCCGCTCGCGCTCACGACCGCCGGCGTGGAGTTTCCCGTCACGAGATCGCCGCGGCCGATGGAGATCAGAGCGAAGTTGCGCATGCTCTCGGTGCCGGCCGTGAAGTACTCGTTGTGGCCGGTCGAGCCGAGAAGCGCGGTGTGGGTGATGGGGTCTGTCCCACCCGAGACGCTCATCGACTTGGCACCGTACGACGCGGCCCCGGGATCGCTGCCGAAGTAGGCGCTGTTCGGGATGGGGTCCCACGGCGCCTCCCCCACCCACACGTTCTTGTCGCGCACGTTGAGCTCGTCCACCGAGCGTGCCGGGCTGCCGGGTGACCCGACGAGCGCGAGTGCATCGATCTGGAAGTCGTACTCGGCGAGGGCGAGCAGCGCGGCCGTGGACCCGTAGGAGTGGGCGATGACGGAGACGTACGGCTCGTCAGCGGAACGCAGCGCCTGCAGGCCCTCGATCGACCTCGCCAACGTGTCCCGGCCGATCTCGGCGTTGCCGATGCCGCCGACGTTGGTGAGGTTGGGCGTCGGGTAGCCGATCCAGGCGATGGTCGCGACCGAGCTGTCCCTCTCGCCCAGACGGTCGAGCCACTGCAGCTGCTCGGTGTACAGGTCACTGGCGGCCTTGGACCAGTCCGACATCTGATTCTCGATCGTGAAGAACATGCCCGGCACGAGGTAGGTCACGTAGTCCGCTTCGCGGAGGTCACCGAGAATGATCGCGGCGCGGCCCTGCCCCGTGACGTCGAGGCTCAGGAGAGTTCGCGGCGCTGCCGTGTCCTCCACGTTGAGCGCGGTGGAGATGGAGTCGAGCATCACGAGCTGGCGCTGGGCGAGGTCCACGACCGTTCGGCCAGTGTCGGGCTGCGCGATCACGGCGTTGAGGTCGTTGATGGTTGCCGTGAGGAAGGCCCGGTTCGCTTCATCCCGAAACTGGTAGGGAATGCCCTCGAGGTTGCCGACGAGTTGTGGGCTTGCTGCCATCACCGCATCGCGGTGCTCGTCGCCCATGGCACCCCACCACATGGTGACCTCCTGGGCCGCGGGCGGTTGCGCGAGAAGACTGTCGACTGCTGCAGGGTTTGCGTGGAGGAACTCCGTCACCTGCGGCGCGCTCAGGAGGGTGAGTTCCTGGAGCAATCTTGTACCCCGGAGCTGCACGCTCGCGCCGGGGTCCGGACCGATGAACGGTCCGGGAACGCTCGCCTGCGGAGTTCCGAGTCGGATCGGCGAGGTGAGACTGTAATTTCCCCCGTTAACGGAGGTGGACACCACCGAATAGGCGGGCGAGGGCAGGCTGAACGCCTCGGTGGCGGATCCCACCGAGGTCGACAGTAGCGCTGCAATCTCGAACAGCAATTTGGCCAGTCCCCTTGCCCACGGTCGCTCACAAGAAATGCCCAGAAATGGGCGACCACCCCCTCATGGTAGGGGATAGACCACCCCGTATGGGGTACGGAATGTTTCGGGCGTAAAAACATTCCTCGGTTTGTGAACGCACACAACGCAATACGTCGGTCAGGGGCGCTCCCGACGACTCAATCGAGCGCTGACGGCCCTCCAGCCAGCAGTTTTGCGAATTCCTCAGCATTGATGATTCGCACGCCGAGTTCCTCGGCTTTGCCGAGCTTCGAGCCAGCTCCTGGGCCCGCCGCGACGAAGTCCGTCTTCTTGCTCACGCTCGATGCGGCTTTGCCGCCTGCCGCAACAATTGCCTCGATCGCACCTTCGCGGGTGAACCCGTCCAGCGACCCCGTCGCAACCACCGTCAGGCCCGAGAGCGGACCCTCCGTGTCGGCCGCAGCACCGGGCCCCGGATGCCCAGGAGTGGTGAACTGTACCCCGGCGGCAGCCCACGCTGCGACGATCTCCTGGTGCCAATCGACGGCGAACCAATCGATGAGGGCGTCGGCGATGATGCCGCCGACACCGTCCACGGCGGCGAGCTCGTCACGTGATGCTGAACGGATCGCATCGAGCGACCCGAAGTACCCCGCGAGCGCCCGCGCGGCCACGGGCCCGACGTGCCGAATGGAGAGCGCCACGAGGAACCGCCACAGCTCCTTGGTCTTGGCGATCTCGATGTTCTCGAGCAGCGTCGTCGCTGCGGCGGACGGCAGCACGAGACGGTAGTCCTTGCGGATGCCCTGGCGACGGCGCTCGGCAGGGTCCATGTCCTCCGTGCCGGGTGGATAGGTGAGCTCGACCCGCTGGAACGGGGTGCGACGCTTGGCCGCGCCATCCTCGTCCTCCTTGGGGAGCCCGGTCTCGGCGTCGCGAACGATGACCTCGATCGGGAGGATCTCCTCAAGCGTGAGGTCGAAGAGGCGTGCCTCGTTCACGAGCGGCGGCACCTCGGGCACGAGTGGCTGCGTGAGGGCAGCGGCACCCACCTCGCCGAGACCCTCGATGTCGAGCGCTCCCCTGCTGCCGACGTGCTCGACGCGTCCGCGAACCTGCGCTGGGCACGCTCGAGTGTTGGGGCAACGGAGGTCGATGTCACCCTCCTTGGCAGGAGCGAGTCGCGTTCCGCACTCCGGGCAGAACTCGGGCATCACGAACGCGCGCTCAGTGCCGTCACGCAACTCGACGACGGGCCCGAGCACCTCGGGGATCACGTCACCCGCCTTGCGCAGCACAACGGTGTCACCGATGAGCACACCCTTGGCCTTGACGACATCCTGGTTGTGCAGCGTCGCCTGACGAACGACGGAACCGGCGACCCGGGCTGGCTCCATCACGGCGAAGGGCGTCGCCCGCCCCGTGCGACCGACCGAGACCACGATGTCGAGCAGCTTGGTATTGACCTGCTCCGGCGGGTACTTGTAGGCGATCGCCCAGCGGGGAGCACGGGATGTCGCGCCCAGCTCCTCGTGGAGGGCGAGCTCGTCGACCTTCACCACGATGCCGTCGATCTCATGCTCGACGCTGCCGCGGTGCTCGCCGTAGTACTCGATGAACTCGACAGCCTCGGCCGCGGTGTGCCGCACCGAGAAGTGGCTGCTGGTGGGGAGTCCCCACCCCTTGAGCAGGCCGTACACCTCACTCTGGGAGGCGACGGGCGGGTCGGGCCAGGCGCCGATGCCGTGGACGAGCATCCGCAGCCTCGACAGCCTGCGGTGCATCAGGTCGAGGCCGGCCTCTGACTTGCCCTCCGCCTTCTGGCGCAGTGACCCGGATGCCGCGTTCCGGGGGTTCGCGAAGATGCGCTCGCCCGCCGCCGCCTGCTCGGCGTTGAGCTGCTCGAATGCCTCGACCGGGAAGAAGATCTCCCCGCGCACCTCGACGAGCTCGGGATGCCCGGAACCCTCCAGCCGCGTCGGGATACCGGGCACGAACTGCACGTTCTCGGTGACGTCCTCCCCCACGACGCCATCGCCACGGGTGGCCGCACTCGTGAGGCGACCGTTCTCGTAGCGCAGGTTGATGGCGAGCCCGTCGATCTTGAGCTCGCACAGGTAGTCGACGCTCCTGCCGGAGTCGCGCTCGACCTTGGCGGCCCAGGCGAGGAATTCGTCGATGCTGAAGACGTTGTCGAGGCTCAGCATGCGCTCGGCGTGGCGCACGGGGTCGAAGAGTTTCGCGGCGCGCCCACCCACTGTCTGGGTCGGGCTGTCCTGCCCCTGCAACTCCGGGAAGGCTCGCTCGAGTTCTTCGAGCGAGCGCATCATGCCGTCGTACTCCGCATCGCTGACGAGCTCCTCGTCGCGCTCGTAGTACGCGTCACGCAGTTCGAGGATGCGCGTGGTCAGCCGATCGACCTCTGCCTTCGCCGCAACCAGCTCAGGGTTGGCGTGCTGGGCGACCTGGTCGGTGCTCGATGACTCGGTGCTAGCTGACTCCGTGCTCGCTACCGGCCCAGTGCTCTCGTGAGTGTTCCCTGCCACGCGCCCAGCCTAGGGCCGCCCACCGACCTCGGCGCGGGGCTTGACCGCACCAGGCGACGTGGGCAATGACCGTCAGGCCGTCGGCACCGGAACTGCCGAGACCGTGCGATCGATCGTGAACTGGCCAAGCACACGGGTTCCCACGTAGATCACCGCGGTCTGCCCCGGCGCGACGCCGCCCAGCGGCTCTCCGGGCGTCACGACGACCTCGTCGTCGAGTACGCGAGCCGTGGCATCCACCGGGTCGGCGTGGGCCCTGATCTGCACCTCGCAGGCGAATTCTGTCTGGGTGGGCGGTACACCGGCCCAACTGAACCGCGAGCCCGCGATCTCCGCGACGGCGAGCGCCTCGCGTGGCCCGACGACGACCTCGTTGGTCTTCGGGCGCACCTCGAGGACGAACCGCGGCTTGCCATCGTCGGCCGGGAAGCCGATGTTGAGGCCCTTGCGCTGCCCGACGGTGAAGGCGGCGGCACCCTCGTGGGTCCCGAGAACGGCGCCGGTGCGGTCGAGGATCGCGCCCGGCTCTGCCCCGACCTTGTCGGCGAGCCAGCCGCGGGTGTCGCCGTCGGGGATGAAGCAGATGTCGTGCGAGTCCGGCTTGGCCGCGAGCAGGAAGCCCCGCTCAGCGGCCTCCGCGCGAACCTCGGCCTTGCTCGGGGTCGCGCCGAGCGGGAACATCGCATGCGCGAGCTGGTCGGCGGTGAGCACACCCAGCACGTATGACTGGTCCTTCGCCCAGGCGGCGGCACGGTGGAGCTCACGATTGCCCTGCTCGTCGAACTGGATGGTCGCGTAGTGACCGGTCGCGACAGCGTCGAATCCGAGCGCGAGGGCCTTGTCGAGGAGGGCCGCGAACTTGATGCGCTCGTTGCAGCGCATGCAGGGGTTCGGCGTGCGGCCGGCGGAGTACTCGGCGACGAAGTCATCCACCACGTCGGCCTTGAACCGCTCGGAGAAGTCCCACACGAAGTACGGGATACCGATCTGGCCAGCGACGCGCTGCGCATCCATCGAATCCTCGATGGTGCAACATCCGCGTGCGCCCGTGCGGAGGGTTCCGGGCTGGCGGCTGAGCGCCAGGTGCACGCCGACGACATCGTGTCCGGCATCCACCGCGCGCGCTGCAGCGACGGCGGAGTCAACCCCGCCACTCATCGCCGCCAGAACCTTCATGGCATCCAGTCTACGAGCGGCCGCCAGGGCACTCCCTGTCAGCGATCAACAAGCAGGGCTGCCGAGGATGTCACCGACCGTCGTCGTGCCGCCGAGAATGTAGATCTCCGCGGGCTTGACCCGTGCGATCTCGTCGAACACGGCCTGCGGCACGCAGTCCGGCCGCACGAGGTAGATCGGGGACCTGAAGCTCTCATATCCGGCGAGCGCCGACCCGGCGAGGGCATCCGGGAAGTCCGTGCCCGTGGCGAGGAACACCGCATCGGCGAGACGAATCGACCCCTGCGCGAGAAGCACCGATGTCGTGTACCGGTTGTTGCCCGACCGACGGTATACCTCGGTCACGGATGCCGCGGACCGCAGCGACGCCTCGATGCCCGCCGAGATCGTCCCCTCGCTGCCGGCGATCACGACCTTCGAGACACCCAGCCCCTGGAGGGCCGCGAGGGTGTCGGCGTCACTTGTCGCCGCAGCACCGTTGACCAGGAGCACGGGCCCACCCTCGACGGCGGCAGCAGGTCCGGCGCTGAGGGCGTCGGGGAAGTTGGCCCCGGTCGCAATGTACGCGGTGTCGGCGCCATCCCCGAAGATCGTCTGCGCGACGAGCCGGGAGGTGGCGTACCGATCAGGCCCCGCAATGCGAACGACACCGACGTTGGCGTACGGTGCGAGTTGCGCCTCGACGGCAGCACTGATCGAGGGCGTTCCGCCGACGATGTAGATCGTGTCGGGGTCCATCGAGCTGAGCTTGGTGGTGATCTCGGGCGCGAGCGAATCCGCTCGGGTGAGGAGCACGGGTGAACCCAGGTGAGCGGCGGCCGGCCCAGCACTGAGGGCATCGGCATAACCGGTGCCGTTGACGATGAACACCGAGTCCGGGTTGGCGAAGTCCGGGTTCACCCCGGCGATGAGGGCGCTCGTCGCGTAGCGGTTGCTCCCGGCGACGCGCGCCACCTTGCGACCGTTCGAGGGGAGTGTCGCGTCGCGCCCCGAAACGGTGCCCGTTCCCGAGATCGTGACGAGCTGAGCCTCTGCCCAGAAGGTCTTGTTCTGCCAGTACCGCGTCGAGATCAGCTGGTTGTCGCTCTGGGGTGCGAACCGCAGTAGGTACTGGCCACTCGCGAGGCCCCGGATCGTGTACGCGCCGGAGCTGTTGGCGTTGGCCCAGCGCGAGAAGCGCTCCCACTGCCCGGTGACGGAGTTCTTGAGGAACGCCGCTGCCGCCCCCTTGTCGGTCGAGGAGCCGGTCGTGATGGTGCCGCTGATCGACCCGCCTGCCGCGAGCGTCACGTTCACACCGGTGACCGCCGCAGCACCGAGCGTGAGAATGTTCGATTCACTCTCGAGCGAACCGCCTCCCCACCACGCCGCGGCGTAGGTGCTCGCCTGGTCCTCGGGGGCGAAGCGCACGCGGTACGTGCCCTGTTCGAGCCCCGTGACGGAGTAGGCGCCGGAGGAGTTCGTGAGCGCGGTGCCCGCGGCATCCCCACTCCCCCACAGCGGGAAGAACGTCACCCGAATGTTCGCGAGCGGCCCGGATGTCGCGGACACGGTGCCGCTGACTGCACCTCCCACGGCCGCAGCCGCCGGTGTTGCCGCCAGGATGCCACCCAGCACCATCGCGAACGTTGCCGTCGCGGCAACCAGTCTCGTCCGTGCTCCACGTGTGCGCATTCGCCGGTCCCCCTCGGTCCTGTAGCTCACAGGGGGCATCCCCCTCGTTTCAGGCTACTTCGCGCGGGGGCGGGAGGGTCCGATCATCGTCGGCCAGTCTGCGACCGGCGGACCGGTCAGCAGGGAACGCCGTTGACGACTCCCTGCCCGATCGTGGGCTCGCCGCCGAGGATGTAGATGTCCGACGGCTTGAGACGGGCGATCTCCTCATTGACACCGGCTGGAACGCAGTTGGTGCGAACAAGCAGGATCGGCGAGCGCCAGGCCGGGTGGCCGGCGAGCGCCGCTCCTGCGAGCGCATCCGGGAATCCAAGTCCGGTGGCGAAGAAGACACCGTCCGTCATCGGGAACGAGCCCTGCGAGATCAGGAGGGAGGTCTCGAAGCGGTTGGCGCCCGCCCTGCGGTACACCTCATCGAGGAAGTCGGTGCCGCGCAGTTCCGCCTCGATGGCACCCGACACGGACGGGGCACCGCCGGCGATCACGACTTTGGAGACCCCCAGCCCGTCAAGCAGCTCGAGAGTCTCGCCACCCACAGAAGAGTTCGCCCCGGGCACCAGGATGACGGGACCGTGTTCATTCGCCGCTGCGGGCCCCGCGCTCAGCGCGTCAGGGAAGTTGACACCGGTAGCCAGGTACGCGGTGTCGGCACCTGTGCCATCGAAGAAGATGTTGGCGATGAGGCGCGACGTCTCGTATCGGTTCGCGCCTGCGATCCTGACCACCTGGTCTGAGGCGTACCCCTGCAGCTGGTTCTCCACCGTCTGGCTGATGGTCGGGGTTCCCCCGATGATGAAGATGTACTCGGGTTCGAGTTCTGCCAGGCGCTCCGCGACGACGGGCGACAGTGAGTCGGGGGCCGTGAGTAGGAGCGGCGAGGCAATGTGCGCTGCCGCGGGACCGGCGCTCAGTGCATCCGGGAAGTTGGTGCCGCTCACGATGAACACGGCATCGGCCGTGTCCCATTGGCCGTACGAGATGGAGACTCCGGTGGCGTAGCGGTTCGCTCCGGCAATCCGCAGCAGGTCGATGGGGCCCGCGGCGAGAGAGGCGTTGTACCCGGTGAGGTCCGCGTCGCTCTCGATGACGACCGGTGTGCTGTTGGACCAGTACTCCTCATCATCCCAGTACTCCGTGGAGAGGAGCACGCTGTCGCCCTGTGCGGCGAAGCGGAGCAGGTACGTGCCATCGCCCAGCCCGTTGAGCAGGTAGTTGCCACTCGAATCGGCGTTGGCCCACCGCGAGTAGCGCTCCCACTCGCCGGTGGCGGGATCCCAGAGGAAGGCTGCCGCTGCTCCACGGTCCGTGGACGACGCCGAGGTGATGGTGCCGCTGATGCTTCCGCCCTGGGGGATCACCACGTCGTCCAACTCGACGTTGGAGGCACCCACCGTGAGGACGGTCGAGTCGGACTCGTGCAGGAAACCGCCCAGCCACACGTCGGCGTAGGGCGTTGTCGGGTCGAGCGAACGGAAGAGCACGCGGTAGTCGCCCTGCTCCAGCCCGCTGACGGAGTAGTGGCCGTCATCGATGGGCGTCGAGGTCGGGGTTCCGGCACCCCACAGCGGGAAGAACATCGCCTCACCCGAGTACGTCGGAAGGGTCTCGCCGTACTCGAGCAACACCCGTCCTGAGACGGTGCCTCCCACGGCGGCGTTGGCTGGCGCTCCGACAAGGATGGTTCCGAAGGTCAGGGCGATGGCCGTGGTGATCGCGATGAGCGCACGTCGCTGTACTCGTGAAGACATGGTGGGTTACTTCTCCCGTCGGGTAGCGCACCTCAACGGAAGTGACTGATCCACACGCTAACAGTGAAACGCTCTCGCCGAAAAGTGGTCGCGTGTTACCGGTACGTGAACTCTCGAGCTAGGCCATCCCGGCCCGGCGAGCGCGCTCCACCGCGTCGGGGAGGGCGCCGATGAGGGCGTCGATCTCGGCCGCCGTTGTCGTGTGACCGAGGGTGAACCGCAGGGCGCCGCGCGCGTCGGTCTCGCTGAGTCCCATCGCGAGAAGAACATGGGATGCCTCGGGCACCCCCGCCTGGCATGCCGAGCCCGTCGAGACACTGAAGCCAGCGGCATCCAGCAGGTACAGCAGGGAGTCACCCTCGCAGCCGGGGAACGTGAAGTGCGCGTTGCCCGGCAGCCGCTCGGTCGGGTCGCCGCGGAGGATCGCCTCCGGGACCACTCGCTGGACCCCTGCGATCAGCCGATCGCGGAGCGCGCGCACCTCGCCCGAATGGGTCCGGCGCGCGCCCTCGGCCGCCGCGAGCGCGACCGCGAAGGCATGCGCTCCCGCGGCATCCATGGTGCCCGAGCGGGACCGCTGCTGGTTGCCCCCGTGCACGAGAGGAGTGATGGATGCCCCGCGCCCGATCACGAGAGCCCCCACGCCGACCGGCCCCCCGACCTTGTGCGCCGAGATGCTCAGGGCGGCTGCCCCCGTCGCGCGGAAGTCGACAGGCACCGAACCCAGGGCGGACACCGCGTCCACGTGGACCGGAACGCCGTGAGCGGCGGCGAGGGCGACGATCTCGTTCACGGGCTGGAGAGTTCCGACCTCGTTGTTGGCCAGCAGGGTGGTGACGAGAGCGACATCGGGGCCGAGCGCCGCGGCAAGGGCGTCGAGATCGATGCGGCCCGTGGCATCCACCGGGATCCACTCCACCACGGCACCCTCGTAGCGTTCGAGCCACTCGATCGAGTCGATGGTCGCATGGTGCTCCGCCCGTGTCGACAGGATGCGCGTGCGACCTTCCCCGGCCGCCCAGAAGAGGCCCTTGATGGCGAGATTGATCGACTCGGTGCCGCCGGAGGTGAAGGTCACCTCCATCGTGTCGGCACTCACCGCCTCGGCGATCGTGTGCCTGGCGTTCTCGAGCATGCCGCGCACCGCCTGGCCCTGCGAATGGATCGAGGAGGGGTTGCCAGCCACCATGAGGGCGGAGGTGTACGCCTCCAGCACCTCGGGCGTCATGGGGGTCGTTGCTGCGTGGTCAAGATAGATCGCCACGTTCATTACTCTAGAACGCATGCCAGACGCCCTGTCCGACCTCGGAGTGCGCCTGACGTCGCGCGGTGGGCAGCTTCGCGTCTGGTCGGCTAACGCCACCGCGATGGAGCTCTGCATCTTCGACGAGAAGGACAGCACCTGGGTCGCAAAAACCCTCCCGATGACGCAGAACGGCGAGGTCTGGTCGGTCACGACCAAGTACCTCACCCCCGGCACCCAGTACTCCGTGCGGGTGAGCGGACCGACCGGCCCGGGGCACGACTTCGACCCCACCACCCACCTCATCGACCCATACGCGCGGGGACTCGCACGAGCCTCCAACGGTGTGTGGCGCGGCTACGTGCAGGAGCCCGACTCGTTCGACTGGGGTTCCTCGACTAAACCCGGCATCCCCATGGACCACACGGTGCTCTACGAGGCGCACGCCAAGGGCATCTCCAAACTCAACCCCGATGTGCCCGAGGAGCTCCGCGGCACGTACGCGGGTCTCGCGCATCCCTCGACGATCGCCTACCTGAAGGACCTCGGCGTGACGACGGTCGAGCTGCTGCCGGTGCAGGCGTTCGTGAGCGAGCAGCGCCTCATCAAGCAGGGCCTCATCAACTACTGGGGATACAACACCCTCAACTTCTTCACGCCGCATGCCGCGTACGCCTCGCGCGATGCGCAGTTCGGCGGCACGGGAGCCGTGCTGCGCGAGTTTAAGGGCATGGTCAAGCTGCTGCACGAGGCCGGCCTCGAGGTCGTGCTCGACGTCGTCTACAACCACACGGCCGAGGAGGGACCCACCGGCCCCACGACGTCGTTCCGCGGCATCGACAACAAGAGCTACTACCGGCAGACCGCCGACGGCGACTACGTCGACACCACGGGATGCGGCAACTCCGTGAACACCGCGACGCCAGCCGTTCAGCGGCTCATCCTCGACTCCCTCAAGTACTGGACGAACGACCTCCAGATCGACGGGTTCCGCTTCGACCTCGCCGCAGAACTCGGGCGGGACGCCAACCACGAGTTCCAGCCCGACCACCCGCTGCTGCTCGCGATCCGGGATGACCCGGAGCTGCAGAACACCAAGATCATCGCCGAACCCTGGGACGTGGGCATGGGCGGATGGCAGGTCGGCAACTTCCCCGGTGTGAGCGAGTCAGGCCGCGGCTGGTCCGAGTGGAACGACGGATACCGCGACCGGATGCGCGACTTCTGGCTCACCGACATCGGTGCCGCTCGCGCCAACGGCACGGCGCCCAACGGCATCGGGTCGCTGGCGCGACGGCTTGCGGGGTCTGCACACGTGTTCTCGCAAGAGCGGGGGCCGGTGGCATCCGTCAACTTCATCACCGCCCACGACGGTTTCACGATGGCCGACCTCACCGCCTACAACCAGAAGCACAACATGGGCAACGGTGAGAACAACCGCGACGGCACCGACAACAACCACTCGTTCAATCACGGCGTCGAGGGGCCGACGAAGGATGCCGCGATCATCGACTCGCGACGCAAGGCGATGCGCAACCTCCTCGGCACACTGCTGCTGTCGGCGGGTGTTCCGATGCTCACCGCCGGCGACGAGTTCGGACGCAGCCAGCGCGGCAACAACAACGCCTACTGCCACGACAGCGAGCTGACCTGGCTGCCGTGGAAGCACGACCCCTGGCAGGAGGACCTGCTGCAGGTCGCCCGGGACCTCATCCGGTTCCGGCGGGAGAACCCTGCGCTGCGCCCGGTGCGGTACGGGCGTTGGGGCGAGACCGTGCCGAGCGCGACGCAGATGGACTGGTTCAACAAGCAGGGCGTCTCCATGTCGGAGAAGGACTGGGACTCGCCGGAGGAACGCACGCTGCAGTACCTCGCGGCCTCCACGCCCGAGTTCGAGGACTTCAACCGGATCCTGCTCATCGTGCACGGCCTCGAGGACGACGTGGACGTCGTGCTTCCGGCGCACGAGGGTGTGGCCGGGTACTCGTTGCTGTGGGACTCGTCCGTCGAGGAGCATGCCGACCCGCTCGTCGACTACCTGCCGGGTTCGCTGCGCAGGGTGTCGGGAGCCTCGATGCAGCTCCTCAGAGCGCACGGCGCGGACTCCACGGTCTGACCCTCCTGTGGAAAGCCGGGCGCACACAGCGCTGTGCTGGCCTAGCGTTCCCGGATGCGACTGCTGCACCTCACCCTCCCGATAGCCCTACTCGCGCTGCTGAGTGCGTGTGTGCCGACGCGCGCGGCCGCCCCGACGCCCACGGATGCCGCGACAGAGGCGCCACTCTTCGCGACGGACGAGGAGGCGCTGGCCGCAGCGGAGGAGGTGTATCGGGAGTACTCGCTGCAACTCCGATCAGTCTCATCTGGCGCTGACACTGGGCTAGACGGCATTCGCGCGCTAACGACCGCCGATTGGTTCGAGATTCAACAGCGCGTCTATGAAGAAGCTCGGTTGAGTGGTCGACACACTGAGGGTGAAACACCGTTGGTGGCTTTTCGTCTCCAGCAGATTGATCCGCCAAATCTCACTGCCTATGCCTGCCACGACTACGGCGAACTAAAGGTGATCGACGCCTCGGGGATTGACATCACGCCTCCGCGCGATAGGTATGCGGTCTTCGAGGTGACGCTCTCTCAGACGCCGGACTCCTTCGTGATCTCGAAGAACGAGCTTTGGAGGACGGGGTCGTCATGTTCCTCTTAGCGTTCATCATCCTCGCGACCAGCGGTGGTTGCGGGGACCTAGGTTTCGATCTAAGCCTCTGCACCTCCGGGTCCATCGGCAGCGACAGCGTCACGCTTGACGGCACCCTCACCGCCCCCGGGACCGATCCCGACACCGAGTCGGACCGGACCGTGGACGTCGACGGCGGAGACAGCGACGGCGACCCCAACACTTTCTGCATGGATCGCGTCGGTGACCTCACGTGCTGGTCCGTCACCCCGCCGACTGAGGCGGCAACCGCGCCCATCACCCTCGCGGATATCGCACAGTTCCGGCCGGTGGTGGGTGATCACGTGATGGAACCGGACGGATGGGCGGTCGCTGGACTGCCCGCGAATGTGTGGTCCGGGGCATCCGTTCATTCGGTGGACGGGACCCTCCTCGGTGGAGCGGCCACCGTTCGCTTCACGCCCGTCGCGTGGCGCTGGGACTACGGCGATGGTTCGCGAGCGACACTCGCGACCGGCGGCAGCCCCTGGACGACGACAGGCGGGCGGGAGTTCTCCGCGACGCCCACCAGTCACGTCTTCGCCCGCGAGGGCACATTCGGGGTCACGCTGACCGTCGACTTCCGGGCCGAGTATCGCGTGGGCTCGGGTGGTTGGATTCCCATCGCGGGAACTCTCGCCGTTCCGGCACCCACCGTGCAGGTCACGGTCGCGCGCGCCTCGACGGTGCTCGTCCAGGGTGCGTGTTCCGCGCGGCCACGAGCGCCCGGATGCCGTTGACTCCCAATTGCACTCTCGGTTCAATCGTGCAATACTGCACTCTGTGCCCAATAGTGCAACCACTCCCCGCAGCGTCGAACGTCGGCAGCAGACCGCTCGGCAGCTCACCTCCGTGAGCCGCCGATTGACCGCGGAGCGGGGACTGGCCGGGTTCACTGTCGAGGAAGTCTGCGCAGAGGTGGGCGTCTCGCGACGCACCTTCTTCAACTACTTCCCCTCCAAGGAGGAGGCAGTTGTCGGCGTCAGCGAGGACGGCATCATGGAGCAGCTCGCGGTGCAGTTCCTCGACCGCCCATCCCGCGGCTGGTCCGCCGTGCTCGATGATCTCGTGGATCTCGCCGCCGACCATGCGAACACCGTGGGCCTCGGCGCCGATGATCATGCCGAACTCATGCGGGTGCTCGACAGGGAGCCGCGCATCCTCGCCCGCTTCATCGGCCTCTCCCGTCAGCGCGATCAGCAGATCCTCGAGCTCATCGCCCACCGCGAGGGCGTCCCCACCGACGACCGGCGCGCCAGGGCGACACTTGACCTCTTCACCACGGTCATTCGCTCCACGGGCGAATGCCTCCCCGATCCCGAGGTTGCTGCCGATTTCGGCACGGCCCTCCACAGGACCGTCGCCGTCATGCGCGGCATCCTCACCGACAACTGACCCGAAAGGCTCTCCCGTGACATCCGTTGCCCCCGCCCCGCTGCTTCTCACGAAGCGGCGGATCTGGATCATCTTCGGCGCGCTCATCGCCGGCATGCTTCTGTCGAGCCTCGACCAGACCATCGTGTCGACGGCCATGCCGACGATCGTCGGCCAGTTGGGCGGCGTCGAGCACCAGGTCTGGCTCACCACGGCCTACCTGCTCGCCACCACGATCGTGATGCCGGTCTACGGCAAGTTCGGCGACGTGCTCGGTCGGCGCAACCTCTTCCTCATCGCGATCGCGCTGTTCACGATCGCCTCGGCGGGTGCCGCATTCTCGACCGATTTCACGCAGCTCATCATCTGGCGGGCAGTCCAGGGTCTCGGCGGCGGCGGTCTCATGATCCTCTCCCAGGCGATCATCGCCGACATCGTGCCAGCGTCCGAGCGTGGCAAGTACCTCGGCCCGCTCGGCGCGGTCTTCGGCCTCTCGGCCGTCGGCGGACCGCTGCTCGGCGGCTTCTTCGTCGATCACCTCACCTGGCAGTGGGCGTTCTACATCAACATCCCGGTCGGTATCGCGGCATTCGCCATCGCGTGGTTCACCCTGCGGCTCCCGAGCAAGAAGGCGACCGCGCCCATCGACGTCCTCGGTGTCATCCTCCTCTCCGCGTTCACGACGTGCCTCATCTTCTTCACTGACTTCGGCGGTGACGCCGACCAGGGCTGGGACTCCCCCATCACGTGGCTGTTCGGCGCCGGGATGCTCGTCGCAGCGCTCCTCTTTGTGCTCGTCGAGGCACGCGCCAAGGATCCGATCATCCCGCTGCACCTCTTCAAGAATCCGATCTTCGTCAACGCGACCGCGATCGGTCTGACCCTCGGGCTCGGCATGTTCGCGGCCATCGGTTTCGTGCCGACGTTCCTGCAGATGTCGTCCGGAACGTCGGCCGCGGCATCCGGGCTCCTGATGCTGCCCATGATGGTCGGCCTTATCGGCACCTCGATCGCCTCGGGAATCCTCATCACTCGGACCGGTCGCTACAAGCTGTTCCCGATCATCGGCACACTCGTCACGGGAGCCGCGATGGTCGCGATGACGACACTCACCGCCGACACCCCGATCTGGTTGATCTGCGTGTACCTGTTCTTCTTCGGCGCGGGGCTGGGCCTCATCATGCAGGTCGTGGTTCTCGTGGTGCAGAACGCTGTGCCCGCCTCGGAGATCGGCACGGCGACGAGCACCAACAACTACTTCCGCGAGATGGGCGCGTCACTCGGTGTTGCCGTGTTCGGCACGATCTTCACGACGCGCCTCACCGAGAATCTGACCGGGGTCTTTACGGCGGCGGGTGCCAGCGCAGAGGATGCATCGAACTCCACCGCGACGCTCGACCCGCAGACGCTCGCTGCACTCCCCGACGCGGTGCGCGACGGCATCGTCACCGCCTACGCGGACGCGCTCGCTCCCGTGTTCTGGTATCTCCTGCCCTTCATCGGGATCGCGTTCATCCTGTCGCTCTTCCTCAAGGAGATCCCGCTGTCGGACGTGGCCGGATTGGTCGCCCGCGGTGAGGCCATCGGCGGCGAGGAGGCCGAGGCGCTCGAGGCTGCAGCCCACGCGGATGCAGCGGCCGCGGCATCCGCGAAGCCCGACGAATCTGCACCCACGCCCACACCACGCAAGTAGCACCCCGTAAGTAGCACCACGCAATTAGCACCGAGAAGGCAGTTGTGAGCAGGAGCATCTCGCTCCACTGGTCGCAACTGCCTTCTCGTGCCCTCCGCGACACCACTAGGCTCGGCACATGACGTTTGCTCACCGTTGCGCCGCCCTGGTGGTGGCTGGGCTGATGCTGTCCGGATGCTCGGCAGCGGAAACACCCGCCGCCGTCCCTCCCACGACCATGCCGTCGCCAGGAGCCGAGGAAAGCATGCCCACCCTGATCGATGAGGAGTGGGATGTCGTGGTCCGCCGCGAGTTCGCGGGGGTCGAGTGCGTCGCCTACGTGCGCGCGAACGGGGACGGTCCGGACGCGGACTCCGCGAGGGCCTTTCTGCAGGGCGGCGACTGGAGCTCGGTCGAGGTCAGCCTCGACGAGTACTCCGAAGAGGACCTCGATCGCTTCCGGGGAAGGGGCGCTTCCGACGCGTCCCTGCTCGTAAGGCTGATCGCCGACCGCGTCAACCAGGATTTTGCGGACGCTGGCCTGCTGACGGTGGACGTGAGCCTCGAGGGCGAGACACGCTGCTAGCACTCCGAGCGGCTCGGTACTCTGAAGCTATGGCCGCAGGTACCCCAGCCACCGTTGCGCTCACGGCAGCGGGCATCCCGTTCACCGCACACGCCTACGAGCACGATCCGGCGAACACGAACTTTGGACTCGAGGCCGCCGCGGCCCTGGAGCTCGACCCCGAGCAGGTGTTCAAGACGCTTCTTGCGGATGTCGACGGCAAGCTGGTCGTCGGAATCGTGCCCGTGACGGGCAAGCTCGACCTCAAGGCGCTGGCTGCGGCCGTCGGCGGCAAGCGGGCCGAGATGGCCGACCCGAAGCTGGCGGAGCGCCGCACCGGATACGTCGTGGGCGGCATCAGTCCGATCGGCCAGAAGACGGTGCATCCGACCGTGCTGGACGAGACCGCCGAACTCTACGACACGATCTTCGTGAGCGGCGGCAGTCGAGGCCTCGACCTCGAGCTGGCGCCCGCCGATCTCGTGCGCATCACGGATGCCACGATCGCCCCCATCGCGAAGCCCTAGCCGAGCCGCTACCCCGCGACGGCCACCAGCCCGAGCTCTGCGTCGGACGCGAGCAGCGGGTTCTTGGGAACGACGCGCACCGTGTAGCCGAAGCTGCCGGCTCGCTCGAGCGGCACGGTGCCCGCGAACACGGGAGCACCGGCACCCTCAGTGACCGGCAGAAGCGGCTCACGCCGCACCGAGATGAGCTTGTCGCTCGCCTGGGCGCGACCGTAGATGACCTCGACGAGCACATCGTCCGGCGAGAGGCCCGCGAGCTCCACCGTGGCCCGCAGGTGCAGCTCGTCGCCGACCTGCGGCACGGAGTCCACTCCCCCGGACTCGACGTGGGCGACGTGCACCCCGGGCCAGGCGTCCGTCACGCGGGCCTTCCACGCTGCGAGGTCGCGCGCGGGCTGGAAGCCCTTGACGACGATCTCGCGCTCGGCGCGCGCCGCCGGGATGTAGAGGCGCTCGACGTACTCCTTCACCATGCGGTCGGCGGACAGCGACGGCGACAGGGTCGCGAGCGTGTGGCGGATCGACTCCACCCACCGGGTCGGGATGCCGTCCGCGTCCCGGTCGTAGAACCGCGGTGCCACCTGGTGCTCGATGAGGTCGTAGAGCGACTCGGCCTCGAGCTTGTCGCGCTCCTCGCCATCGCCCGCCGAGTCCGCCGACGGGATTGCCCAGCCGTTGTCCTCGTCGTAGTACTCGGCCCACCAGCCGTCGAGGATCGACAGGTTGAGCGAGCCGTTGAGGGCGGCCTTCATGCCGGAGGTGCCGCAGGCCTCGAGCGGACGCAGCGGGTTGTTGAGCCACACATCCGTTCCCGGGTAGAGCACCTTCGCCATGCCGATGTCGTAGTTCGGCAGGAAGACGATGCGCTTGCGCACCTCCGGCTCGGCCGCGAACTCGACGAGCTTCTGGATGAGGCGTTTGCCCTCGTCATCAGCCGGATGCGACTTGCCAGCGATCACGAGCTGGATGGGCCGCTCGGGGTGCAGCAGCAGTGCGCGCAGGCGTTCCGGGTCGTGCAGCATGAGCGTCAGGCGCTTGTAGGTGGGCACGCGTCGGGCGAAGCCGATCGTCAGCACCTCGGGGTCGAGCAGTTCGCTGAACCAGGTCGGGTCTCCCACACCGGGGTTCTGCTCCTGCCACGCGAGCCGCACGCGGCGGCGGGCATCCCGCACCAGCTGGTCGCGCATACGCCCCCGCACCGCCCAGATGTCGGCGTCGCTGACAACGTTCGACATCCAGTCGGCGGTCGTCGTGTCGGAGCTGCCGAACTTCTCGGCGGCGAGCGCTCCGAGGAGCGGGTCGGTCCAGGTGGGCGCGTGCACCCCGTTGGTCACCGACGTGATCGGCACGTCCTCGGCGTCGAACTCCGGCCACAGCACCCCGAACATTCCGCGCGAGACCTCGCCGTGGAGCTTCGAAACGCCGTTGGCGCGCTGCGCCAGGCGCAGGCCCATGACCGCCATGTTGAACTTGGTCGGGTCGCCGCCCTCGTAGTTCTCGGTGCCGAGCGCGAGCACATCCTCCGCGGCGACGCCGGGCAGGAGGTCGGTGCGCGCGTACTTCTCGATGAGGGAGACCTCGAACCGGTCAATCCCGGCAGGGACCGGTGTGTGGGTCGTGAACACCGTGCCGGCACGAACAACCTGGAGCGCCTCGGTGAACGAGAGCCCCTGGCCGATGAGGTCGGAGATGCGCTCGAGCCCGAGGAAGCCTGCGTGGCCCTCGTTGGTGTGGAACACCCCCGGGAAGGGAGTGCCGGTCAGCTCGGTGTACTCCTTGATGGCGCGCACGCCGCCGACGCCGAGCAGCAGCTCCTGGAGGAGGCGGTGCTCGCCACCACCGCCGTAGAGGCGATCGGTCACCCCGCGCAGGGCCTCCCCGTTCTCGGGGATATCGGTGTCGAGCAGCAGCAATTGGATGCGCCCCACCGAGACCTGCCAGATGCGGGCGTACAGCGCCCCACCGTCGGGCAGTGCGAGCACCACCTGGGCTGCGCTGCCGTCGGGATGCCGCAGGACACTGAGCGGCAGGCCGTCTGGGTCGAGCACGGGGTATGACTCGAGCTGCCACCCGTCGCGCGAGATCGCCTGGCGGAAGTAGCCGGCACGGTAGAAGAGCCCGACGCCAATGATCGGCACGCCGAGGTCGCTCGCGGCCTTGAGGTGGTCGCCGGCGAGGATTCCGAGTCCGCCGGAGTACTGCGGCAGTGCGGCGGCGATGCCGAACTCGGGAGAGAAGTACGCGATCGTGGCTGGCGCGTCATCCAGCGACTGGTACCACCGCGGTTCACGCAGGTAGTTGTGGAGTTCGTCACGCAGTTCTGTCGCGGCCTGGACGAACGCCTCGTCGTCGGCGAGTTCCGCGAGACGCTCCGGCCGGATGGCACCGAGCAGCGCGACCGGGTCGTGCGATGTCTCCTCCCACAGCTGCGGATCCATGGATTTGAACAGCTGGCGGGTGGGCTGGTGCCATGAGCGACGCAGGTTGGTGGCGAGTTCCTCGAGCAGTGCCAGACGCTCAGGGAGGACGGTTCGGACGGTAAACCTTCTGATGGCCTTCACCCGTCAACCCTACGGCGACAAAGTTACCGTGGCGTAAAGACCCCGTGCACTCACGGATGGGGCCGCGCAGGTGCGGGAGTGTAGAGGACTTGCCGCCCGCCCGGAACCCCGGACGCCGCAGGCCCAAAAGGGGTACGGTCGGAACGTGGCTACCGAGTACGAACCAGCGTTGGGTCGCATTCCGATCCGTCACCTTGCACCCCAGGTGCCCGAGAACCGTTGGCCGAGTAAGGCCTTCGCCGGGGAGGTGGTGCCGTTCGAAGCGACCGTCTTCCGAGAGGGCCACGACCTTCTCGGGGTGCAGCTGCTCCTCACCGATCCGGTTGGGCAGACTGCCACGTACCGCATGCGTCCCATCGCGCCGGGCACCGACCGGTGGCGCGCGGAGGCGCAACTGCCCACGGAGGGCACGTGGACGTGGAAGATCCGCGCGTTCAACGACGACTGGGCGACGTGGCTCCACAACGCGGAGATCAAGATCCCTGCCCGCGTCGATGTCGACCTCATGGTTCTCATGGGTTCTCAGCTGCTGGCGCGAGCGGGCACCCGCAAGGTCGTCAAGGATGCCGCGGCCGCCTTCGCCGACGCATCCATCACGCCCGACGCCAAGCTCGCCATCGCGCAGGACCCGAAACTGACCGCCGCCATCGACGCTCGCCCCCTCGCGAGCCTCACGACCGAGAGCGAGACCCTCGCGATCCGCGTCGAGCGCGCCAGGGCTGGCCTCGGCAGCTGGTACGAGTTCTTCCCGCGCAGCGAGGGCGCCAAGCGCGCGAAGGATGGCACGTGGACGAGCGGCACGTTCCGTACTGCCGCGCGGCGCCTGCCGGCCGTCGCGGAGATGGGTTTCGACGTGCTGTACCTCCCCCCGATCCATCCCATCGGCCACCAGTTCCGCAAGGGACCGAACAACACCCTCGTCACCCAGCCGGGCGACCCCGGCTCGCCGTGGGCGATCGGCTCTGCCGACGGCGGGCATGACACCGTGCATCCCGACCTGGGGACCATCAAGGACTTCACGTACTTCCTCGGCCAGGCGAAGAAGGCTGGCCTGGAGGTTGCGCTCGATTTCGCGCTTCAGGCCTCGCCCGACCATCCGTGGGTCACCGAGCACCCCGAGTGGTTCACGACACTGCCCGACGGCACGATCGCGTTCGCGGAGAACCCACCCAAGAAGTACCAGGACATCTACCCGATCAACTTCGACAACGACCCTTCAGGCATCCGTGCCGAGGTGCTGCGTCTGCTGCGCTACTGGATCGGACTCGGCGTGCGGATCTTCCGGGTGGACAATCCCCACACCAAGCCCCTGCGGTTCTGGGAGCTCGTACTGCACGAGATCAACGAGGAGTACCCCGACGTCGTGTTCCTCGCCGAGGCCTTCACCCGCCCGGCGATGCTCTACTCCCTCGCCCAGGTCGGCTTCCAGCAGTCGTACACCTACTTCACGTGGCGAAACACGAAGGAGGAGCTCGCCGAGTTCTTCACCTCGATCTCCCACGAGACGTCGGCGTTCCTGCGTCCCAACCTCTTCGTCAACACCCCGGACATCCTCACCGAGTACCTCCAGTTCGGTGGAGTCCCCGCCTACCGCATCCGTGCGGGGCTCGCGGCCACGGCGAGCCCGAGTTGGGGCGTCTACGCGGGCTTCGAGCTCTTCGAGCACGTCGCCCGCCCGGGCAGCGAGGAGAACATCGACAACGAGAAGTACGAGTACAAGCAGCGCGACTGGGCGACCGCGGAGAAGAACGGCGTCTCGCTCGCGCCGTACCTCACGACGCTCAACCTGATCCGCGCGGCGCACCCCGCTCTCCGCCAGCTCCGCAACCTCGACGTGCACTGGAGCGACGACGACTCGATCTTCGTCTACTCGAAGTACCTCGACGGCGCCTACATCGAGGGCGGCGAGACGGATGCCCTGATCATCGTGGCCAACGTTGACCCCCACTCGGTTCGCGAGACGACGGTGCACCTCGATCTCAGCCGCATCGGACTCGAGTCGGACGCGCGCTTCACGGTGCGCGACCTCCTCACCGGCGAGCGCTTCGAGTGGGGTGCGGACAACTACGTGCGGCTCGATGCTTTCACGCAGCCCATGCACATCCTGCACGTCGAGTACCCCAAGGGAAAGAGTTGAGCATGGCCTCCACCACCGCACTCCCCGAGCTTCACCCCGACCACATCGCCGCCCTCGTCGAGGGCCGCCACCCGCAGCCGCACGCCTCGCTCGGCCAGCACCCCGTCGACACGGGCTTCGTCGTGCGCGTGGTCCGTCCACTCGCCGCGGCCGTCACGATCGTTCGCGGCGACGGGTCGCGCGTTCCGCTCGACCACGTCGCCGACGGTCTGTGGCACGGCCTCCTGCCCGGGGCTGGCCAGAGCTACACGATCGAGACGGAGTACGACAACGGTCCGACGTGGACCGCCGAGGACCCGTACCGCTTCGTACCCTCGGTCGGCGAGATCGACCTCTACCTGTGGGGTGAGGGTCGGCACGAGCAGATCTGGCACGTGCTCGGCGCGCACTTCCGGCCTCACGAGGATGTCGCGGGCACCTCGTTCTCCGTCTGGGCGCCCCACGCCCAAGCCGTCCGTGTGATCGGTGACTTCAACGGCTGGTACGGCCTCGGCCACGCCATGCGCCGCCTCGACGACAACGGCGTGTGGGAGATCTTCGTGCCAGGGCTCGAGCCGGGCAACGCGTACAAGTTCGAGATCCTCACGCCGAGTGGCGAGTGGGTCAAGCGTGCTGACCCGATGGCCCGGTTCACCGAGGTACCGCCGGCCACGGCATCCCGCATCGAGCATTCCCAGTACGAGTGGCGCGACAGCGAGTGGATGTCACGGCGCGCGTCCTCCGAGCCGCTCAACGAGGCGATGAGCGTCTACGAGCTGCACCTGGGTTCGTGGCGCCCTGGTCTCGACTACCGCTCCCTCGCCGATGAGCTCATCGGCTACATCGAAGAGTTGGGCTTCACGCACGTGGAGTTCATGCCGCTGGCCGAGCATCCCTTCGGCGGCTCCTGGGGCTACCAGGTGACCGGCTACTACGCGCCGACGAGCCGCTTCGGGCACGCCGACGACCTCAAGTACCTGATCGACCGGCTGCACAATGCGGGCATCGGCGTGATCATGGACTGGGTGCCCGGCCACTTCCCCAAGGACGAGTGGGCACTTGCGCGCTTCGATGGTGAGCCGTTGTACGAGCACTCCGACCCCCGCCGCGGCGAGCAGATGGACTGGGGCACGTACATCTTCAACTTCGGGCAGTCGCAGGTGCGCAACTTCCTCGTGGCTAACGCACTGTACTGGCTCGAGGAGTTCCACATCGACGGCCTGCGGGTGGATGCCGTGGCATCCATGCTCTACCTCGACTACTCCCGCAAGGAGGGCGAGTGGCTGCCCAACCAGTACGGCGGGCGCGAGAACCTCGAGGCGATCAGCTTCCTGCAGGAGGTCAATGCGACCGCCTACAAGCGCAACCCGGGCATCGTCATGATGGCCGAGGAGTCGACGAGCTGGCCCGGGGTCACCAAGCCAACCTCCGCGTCGGGTCTCGGGTTCGGCACCAAGTGGAACATGGGTTGGATGCACGACACCCTGCAGTACATGCAGGAGGATCCGATGTACCGCTCGTACCACCACAACGACATCACGTTCTCGTTCTTTTACGCGTTCAGCGAGAACTTCATCCTGCCGATCAGCCATGACGAGGTCGTTCACGGCAAGGGGTCGCTCCTGCACAAGATGCCGGGCGACCAGTGGCAGAAGCTCGCCAACCTGCGCGTCTACCTGTCCTTCATGTGGGCCCATCCCGGCAAGCAGTTGCTCTTCATGGGAAGCGAGTTCGGCCAGCCGTCGGAGTGGAGCGAGGAGCGCGGGCTCGACTGGTGGATCCTCGACCAGCCCGTGCACCGGGGCCTGCAGCGCATGGTCGGTGAACTCAACCGCGCCTACCGCTCGCACCCCGCCCTCTGGGAGCAGGACAACTCCCCTGCGGGCTTCGAGTGGATCGATGGCGGCAACGCCACCCAGAACGTGATCGCGTTCCTGCGGTGGTCCCGCGACGGTCAGCCGCTCGTCGGAGTCTTCAACTTCAGCGGCAACCCGGTGGGGCCGTACCGCATCGGCCTGCCGTTCGGCGGCACCTGGCGCGAGGTCATCAACACCGACGCCACCGAGTTCGGTGGGTCCGGTGTTGGCAACTACGGTGCGGTTGACGCGAGCGACGAGCCCTGGAGCGGGCGCCCGGCATCCGTCGAGCTGACCCTCCCCCCGCTGGGCGGGCTCTGGCTCGCCCCGAACTAGTCTGTCCCTCGTGACTTGCCCAGTTCGGCCAGTGTGTCGCGCGTGAGACTGGCTGAAGTGGGCACGTCACGTCAGGGAAGCGACAGGGCGTCCTCGAGGGCGACCCAGGCGAGCATCGCGCACTTCACGCGGGCGCTGTAGCGGGAGACCCCGTTGAGGGCGATCGCATCGCCGAAGCGCTCCTCGTCGAGCTCCAGGGTGCCGCGTGAACGGATGACCTCGCGGAACTCCTCGATGAGTGCGCGTACGTCCTCGGCTGGCTGCCCCCCGACGAGCAGGCTGAGGAAGGATGCCGACGACTGCGAGATCGCGCAGCCATGCCCCTCCCATCCGAATGCCGTCACCGCTCCACCCTCGACGCGGATGGTCACCGTGACCTCGTCACCGCAGGTCGGGTTGACCTGGTGGGAGCTCGCGGTCGGGTCGGTGAGGAGTTCGCGGCCCTGCGGGCGCTTGGCATGGTCGAGGATCAGGTTCTGGTACAGGTTGCCGAGGTCGCTCATGCGCCCACCCCGAAGAACCCGCGAACGCCGGACAGTGCCTCGAGGAACCGGTCGATCTCCGCGTCCGTCGTGTACACGGATGAACTCGCACGGGTGCTCGCGATGAGCCCGAGCCGGCGGTGGAGGGGCTGCGCGCAGTGGTGCCCGACGCGCACCGCGATGCCGAGGTCGTCGAGAAACTGGCCGACGTCGTGGGCGTGGATGCCGTCCACCTCGAAAGCCGCGAGGCCGATGCGAGGCGCGCCGCCCTGGTCCCCCAGCACGCGGACGCCCTCGATCGAGCGGAGGCCATCGACGAGGCGCGCGCCGAGTGTGTGCGAGTGATCGGCGACGGCGGGCATCCCGAGCGCGTCGAGGTAGCGCACCGCCTCGGCCAGGGCGATCGCCTGCGAGACCCGCTGGGTGCCGGCCTCGAAGCGCAGCGGGGGCGGAAGGAACTCGGCCCGCTCCATGGTCACGGTCGTGATCATGGAGCCGCCCGTCGTGACAGGAGGGAGCGCAGCGAGCATCTCGCGCTTGCCGTACAGCGCGCCGATACCCGTCGGTGCCAGCATCTTGTGCCCGGAGAAGACCGCGAAGTCGACGTCGAGGGCGTGGAGATCGACGGGCAGATGAGGAACCGACTGGCACGCGTCGAGCACAACAATCGCGCCGACCTCACGGGCACGCGCCACGAACGTCTCGACAGGTGTGACCGTGCCGAGCACATTGGACACGTGCGAGACCGCAACCACCCTCGCACGCTCGGTGATCGTCGTCTCGACAAGGTCGAGGCGCAGTGCTCCGTCGTCATCGACCGGAACGTAACGGAGCACTGCTCCTGTGCGCTCGGCGAGCTGCTGCCACGGGATGAGGTTCGCGTGGTGTTCCAGCTCGGTGACCACGATCTCGTCGCCAGGGCGGAGAGCGAGCGAACGGTACCGCTCGGGGGCCGTCGCCGCGTTGGAGAGGGCGTACGCGACGAGGTTGATGCCCTCCGTGGCGTTGGAGGTCCACACCAGTTCGTCGTCGTGAGCGCCGACGAACCGTGCGACGGTGGCTCGGGCATCCTCGAAGGCGTCCGTGGCGGCAGCGGCGAGCGTGTGCGCACCGCGGTTCACGGCGGCATTCGCGTGGAGGTAGTACTCACGCTCGGCGTCCAGCACGGCCAGTGGCTTCTGCGACGTGGCGGCGGAGTCCAGGTAGGCGAGCGGATGCCCGTTCACCTCGGTATCGAGGATCGGGAAGTCACGACGCACGTCAGCTACCGAGAACGTCACTCCTTGTCGTCCTTGCGGAGGGAGGCGATCATGCCGCGCAGCAGGGACCGACGGCCTGGCGTCTCGGGGTCGACCGATGCCTCGCGGAGCACGTCGAGCGTGCGACCATCCCGCAGCTCGAACCCGGGAAAGTCGAAGATCGTCGAGTAGCCGGCCGCACGCTCACGGTTCGACGCGGATCCGACACGGAACGCAAGGATGATCGACACCACGAAGAGCGCGAACATCACCCCTGCGAAGACTCCGGCGAGCGTGACAGCGCCAGCCACGGCAGAGATGCCGAGACCCACGAGTGCGAGCACACCAGCGAGCTGGGCGACTCTCGCCAGAAGATCCCACTGCCACGCAGTGGGACGGATGCCATTGCCCAGGTCACTCACGTGCGACCTAGAACAGCAGCAGCGTCAGCCGCCGCCGTGCCGCCACCACGCGCGGGTCCTCGGCGCCGGCGATCTCGAAGTACTCGAGGAGGCGTGCGCGCACGAGGTTCTTGCCTGCCGGATCGAGCGTCGGGAAGAGGTCGAGGAGACGGAGGAAGGCGTCCTCCAGGTGACCACCGGAGACGTCGAGGTCGGCAACGGCGAGCTGAGCCTCGACATCGGTGGGCGCTTCGGCCGCGGCCGACCGCACCGCATCGGCGGTCACGCCATCGAGGCGGGCGAGGAGCGAGACCTGCGCGAGCCCCGCCACCGCGAGCTGGTCGCGGGGGTTCTGGGCAATCGCGGTCTCGTACGCCTTGATCGCGGCGGGGTAGTTGCCCGCGGTGATGGCGTCGTAGGCCTCCTGGTGCAACGGCGGCAGCGGCTCTTCTGCAGGCTCCGCGTCGCCGTCGCCCACGGGGATGCTCCCCGTCACGTTCTGCTGGGCTGCGAGCTGGAGCACCTGGTCGAGGACTGCGCGCACCTCCTCCTCGGCGGGGAGTCCGGCGAAGAGTTGGACGGGACGCCCTGCGACCACGGCGGCGACCGTGGGCAACTCCGCGACCTGGAACGCCTGCACGAGCTGGGGGTTGGCCGTGGCATCCACGGTAGCGTGCGCGATTCGACCCTCGTATGAGCCGATGATCGGGGCGAGCGAGGCGGGAATCCCCTGGCCGTAGAACTCGACGATGACGGGAACCGTCTGCGAGAGGTCGAGCACCTGCGTGAACGTGGCGTCCGTCGCCGAACGACTCACGCCACCGGCGGGAGCGTCGCTCGTCGCGGGAACGGCGGGGCGCACGAGCGACGAGAGGTCGACGGCGCCGCGCAGGTTTGCGCCGCTGAGCGGTGCGTTGGTCATCCGACCTCCGATGCCTTGATGAGTCCCTGGCTGTAACCGAGCAGCACAATCTTTCCATTCCCACCGGCCGGAGGAATGTAGAACAGCAGCTGGTCGCCATACGTCGCGGTGACGCCCTTCGTGCTGACCGCGACGCCCGAGAGCGTCTTGACCTGGCCGGAGGGGTTGATCGCGGCGCCAGCCTCGGTGGGAGTCACGGTTGTCGTCTCCTCGAGGTTCACGGCCACGATCGCACCGGCGTCATTGGTCGCGATGGCGATCGGCTCCGCCTCCCCCACCGCGTTGCTGAAGGACGCCGTCGCCGTCGTGGGCAGGCTCGCCTTCAGTGCGTTCTTGGCCTCGAGGCCGACGCTCGTGCGGAGCGAGTCACCCTCGGACTCGAACAGGAGGTAGTGCTCGCTGTCGACGTCCTGCATGAGGATGTCGGCGTACGCGACAGCGGTGTTCTCCGGCGTCTTGAGCAGCAGGCCGCTGTCGGCCGGCAGGCGCGCGGCGCCGATGCTCGCCGGCGCGACGTCCGGCAGGACCGCGGACGGCTCGAGAGTGATCGCGTAGTTCACCTTGTAGTCGCTGCGGGGGTCCTCCTGGACGAGGAACAGGGCGACCGGGGGGATGGTCGCGTCCTTGTCGTCCTGGATGACCGCGAAGACCGTGCGCGGCCACGTGTCGGTCTGCTGCGGGAGCGTGACCTTCACCGGGCCGTCAGGAATAGCGGGGAGTGCAGCCGCACTGGGGTCGGCGCCGCGGATCGTGTAGTTGGCGAGGCGGAGCTCGAGTGCCGGGCCTGCGAAGCGCGTCTCGAGGAGGGAGCCGTCGAGGTTGGCATCTGCCTCGGTCGTGACGGCGCTGACCTTCGCGACGATGCGCTCCACCTGGCGGACGGTGGTCGCCGGGGGGCTCAGCTCGGCGGCGGCAGGCACAGTCGCGGTCGGCGTCGGGGTCGCGCCGGCCTCGAGATCGGGCCAGAAGTCCGCGGAGCAACCACTCATGACGAGGGCCGTGACGAGGAAGATCGGCACGGCGACGAGGCCGCGACGACGCGTCAGCATCGAGGTGCGCCCCGCCTCGGGGTTGGTGTCATCCGGCAGCTCGATGATCTCGGTCTTGCGGGGCGGTACGACATCGGCGGGGTCGTCGGAGGTGGGCTCATCGTTCGCGATCTCGGAGTCATCGGGCGATCCCGACTCGATCTGCTCTGGCATGGGCGGCACGGCGATCGCCGGTTCGGCGTTCTGCTCCGGCGCACCGTCGTTCTCGGCGGGGGTTGCAGCGTCCGATTCGACCGCGGGCTCGTCCCACGGGTTGGCCGGGGGCTGAGCGGGCTGACGCTTCTTCAGGCCGAACGTGCGCTTGGCCTTGGGCACGTTGGGCATCGAGCGGCGCGGACCGTGGGCGCTGCGCATGTGGGTGGTCGCCCAGATCAGCAGGCCGATACCGAGGAGCAGGACGATCGCCCCACTCACGACCAGCGGGCCGACCCAGGGGGTCGAGTTGTCGAGCGGCCACTTGATGCTGAGGTTCGCGGGCGCGGGCTCGACACCGTCCGAGGCGATCACGAAGGAGACGTCCTCGGGAACCGTGACGGTGAGGGTGAGCACACCCTCCTCCACGTAGTCGTCGAACCAGAGGTCTGAGCCATCCGGATTCGGCACCTCGCTCTCCTCGCCCTGCACGAGGGTGCTGACGAGTTCGCCCGTCTCGGCGTCGTAGGTCACCTCGTTGTGCGTGGCGTCACCGACCCACGCGCGCACGTCGGTGGTGCGACCGTAGGCGGCCACCACCTGCTCGCTGCCGCTGAGGGTTATGGTCTGGCTGCCCGGGAAGGCAGCGAGCGTCGCACCGTCGATGATGGTCACGGGCGCGTCGGCAGTCGAGGACACGGACAGGGTGACGTTATTGGGGGACGCGAAGATCGTGCGCTGCGCGATGCCCATGCCCAGAAGACCTGCGGCGACGACGAACGCAACAATGGCGAGAACAAATCTCACGGACTACTCCTTTCGTGCCGCTCGGCGCGATCCGGGAGGTCGGGACCTCCAGCAGCAGACGCGACCACTCTCACTGGACGAGGAGGGACCTCCCGCAAACCCAGGAGAAGCAGCAACAAAGACGTTCAAGAATAGCGGATGCCTCTGCTCGGGCCTAACGTCCGCACTGGGAAGTGACTGGGAAAGCGAGGGGCATTCCCCGCACGGATGCTGAAATGAAGCCGTATTCTTCACGCCCTAGACTTCTCTGCATCCCCACGCCCACAAGGAGATGTTCATGGCTGCAGGCGAGACCGATTTCGGCACCGAGATGCGCGGCTATCGCAAGGATGAAGTGGATGCCACCATCCAGAGCCTGCGCGCCGAACTCGCGAAAGCCACGGCGGAACGTGCCGAATCGGCCAAGGAGGTCAAGCGACTCCTCGCCGTGAACGAGGACCTGCAGGCGGAGCTCGACGAGACGGGCAGCCCCACCTATGCGGGTCTCGGCACCAAGCTCGAGAACACCCTGCGGGTCGCCGAGGAGCAGTCCACTCGCCTCATCGCCCAGGCAGACATCGATGCGGAGAAGATGCGCAGCAGCGTCGCCGCCGAAGTCAAGAAGCTCACGTCGGATGCGGCAGCCGAGGCACAGCGCACGATCCTGGATGCCACGGAACGGGCATCCGCCACCCTCAGCGACGCCACCATGGAGGCCGACGCCCTCCTTTCCCGCGCTCGCGCCGAGGCCGAGACGCTCGTGCAGGATGCTCGCCGCGAGGCCGCGGCACTGCGTGGGGCCGCCACTACCGAGGTCGCGGAGGCCAGGTCGACCGCCGCCCGGGAGGCTGCCGCGGTACGCGCCGCAGCTGAGAAGGCCGCAGCCGAACTCCAGGAGTCCGCCGCCCGCGAGGCAAGCAATGCCCGCGAGATGGCCGCCGAGCTGGCCCGCGATTCCGAGCTGGGTCGCGCAAACTTCGAGAACGAGAATGCGACGAAGCGTGCCGACCTGGCCCGCGACCTCGAGCAGGGTCGCACCGACCTCGCGCGCGAGATCGCCACAGGACGGGCGCAGCTCGAGGCCGAGACAGCCAAGGCACGCACGGAGCTCGCCAACGAGATGGCCGCAGCCCGCGAGAAGCTCGAGAACGACACCACCGCCGCGGAGGAGAAGCTGCGCGTCGAGACTGAGACCGCTCGCGCGGCGCTCGAGGCGGACACGGAGGCTGCGCGGGCCGCGCTCGAAGCGGAGACGACGGCCGCACGCGCCGCCCTCGAGTCCGAGACGACCGCCACCCGGGCGACGCTCGAGTCGGAGGCCGCGGCCACGCGCACGGCGCTGGAGTCCGAGGCGAACTCCACACGAGCCGCGCTCGATGCTGAGGCCAAGGCAACGCGTGCCGCGCTTGAAGCGGAGACGAACTCCGCTCGGGCTGCTCTGGAGGCCGAGACGACGGCCGCCCGTTCCGACCTCGAGCACGAGATCACAACGGCGCGTGCCGAGCTCGAACGGGAGATCGCCACGGCGCGGGCGGAACTGGAGAACGAGACCGCCGCAGCTCGGAACGACCTGGAGGCCCAGGCATCCGAAGCCCAGGTGGCCCTCAACACCGAGATGGCCGAGCTGCGCGCGACGCTCACAGCGGACATCGCCGAGAAGACGGCGGCGCTCGAGGCGGAGACCACGAGTGCCCGCGCGGCACTCGCACACGACATCGAGAAGCAGACCGCCGACCTCAAGCGCGACATCGAGCGCCAGCGGGCGGAGCTGGCGAGCGAGACGGAGGCCACGCGCGCCGACTTGCAGCACCAGCGCGACGAGACCCGCACGACGCTCGAGCGCGAGGCAGAGCAGGCCAGGAACGCCCTGGCGCTGGAGATCGCCACGCGTCGTGACGAGGCCGAGGCCGCAGCACTGGCCGCCCAGAAGGAGGCCGCAGAGCAGACCGCCGCTTATCTCGAGGAGGCCCAGGCCCAGCTGAGGGAGGCCACCGCGCGCGCCGAGGAGGCCCGCGCCGAGGTCGATCGCCTCACCACGGAGTCCACGGCGGCAGCCAAGGCGATCCGCACCGACGCAGAGAAGCAGGCGAAGGAGCTCGTCTCGAACGCCGAGGCGCGCGCTCGCACACTCGTGGAAGAGGCTGAGCACCGCAGCGCCGCGCTGACTGCTGACGCTGAGGAGCGACTGGCGAAGATTAGGATTGAGCGCGAAACGGTCGCTGGATACCTCGAGAACCTGCGGGGCGTACTGCAGCAGGTCGAATCGGTTGCATCGGAGCAGTAGCAGAACCGAGCAGTATCAACACCGGGCAGTAACAACAGCGCGCTGAGCGGGAGCGGGACCGAAATGAAGATCCAGAATGCTTTTCGGGTAGGACTGCTCGGTGGTCTGGGCGTCATCGTGGCGGTGGCGATTGGTGCGACGATCGGCTCGCTCGCGACGATCCTCACCTACGTGGGCGCCGCGCTGTTCCTCGCACTCGGGCTCGACCCGGTGGTGAGCTGGCTGCAACGGCACAAGTTCCCGCGACCGCTCGCGATCGTTACGGTGCTCGTCGGGGTCCTCGCAGTGTTCGCCGGCCTCATCTTCGCGATCATCCCGGTCATCAGCGACCAGATCCAACGTGCCATCCGCACGGTCCCCGGGTTCATCAACTCGTTCTTCGATGGCAGCGCGCGCAAGGCCATTCAGGATGCGCTGCCGTGGCTGGACGTCGACAGCGTGATCACGGGAGCCCAGAACTGGGTCGCAACGCTCGACCCGACCCAGATCACCGGCGGTGTGCTGACCGTCGGCGTCGGGATAGCGACCGGCATCACGGGCGCTGTCATCGTGCTCATCCTCACCCTCTACTTCGTCTCATCGCTGAGCAACCTCAAGCGCGGGATCTACCGCCTGGTTCCGGCCTCGAAGCGGCCCAAGTTCATCGACCTCGCCGAGCAGACCAGCACGGCCGTCGGGCGTTTCGTCAGCGGCCAGTTCGTGCTCGCCCTGAGCAATGGTGTGCTGTCGTTCATCGTGCTGACGCTCATCCTCCCAGCCTTCGCGGTGCCGGTGAGCTACTCCGCGCTCTTCGCGTTCATCGCCTTCCTGGCGTCCCTCATCCCACTCGTGGGAACCGTTTCGGGCGCGGCGGTGATCACGCTTCTCGTCCTGCTGTTCGACGGCGCGCCCTCGTGGTTCATCGTGGGCATCTACTACCTCGTCTACATGCAGGTGGAGGCATACTTCCTGAGCCCCCGCATCATGGCGCAGGCCGTCAAGATCCCCGGCGCTGTGGTCGTGATCGCCGCACTGGCTGGCGGCACGCTGCTGGGCATCCTGGGGGCACTCATCGCCATCCCCGTCGCGGCTGGCATCATGCTCGTCATCGACCAGGTGGTCGTTCCCCGGCAGGAAGAGCTCTAGGCGGGATGCTGACTAGTCCCACTCGCGCGGCAGCGGAAGCACGCCGGGGTTCAGCCTGGCCACAATCTCGGTGAGCACGCGATAGGTCTGCTCCTCGCCCACCCAGAGGTGCTTACCACCCTCGACGGCGACGAACTCGAGCTCTGGCACGCTCGCGAACCTCTCGGCCGCCTCCGCTGGGCGCAGGTAGTCGTCGAGCTCGGGAATGATCGCGACGAGGCGCTTGCCGCTCCCCGCCCACGCGGCAACCTCGTCAGCGGTGGCGCGATGCAGGGGCGGCGAGAGCAGGATCGCACCGACAATGGGATGCTCGAGCCCATACTTGAGCGTGACCTCGGTGCCGAAGGACCAGCCAACGAGCCAGGGGTTCGGCAGCCCGCGCTGGGCTACGAAGGCCATGGCGGCCGCGAGATCGTGCCGCTCATCGACACCGTGGCCGAAGGTGCCCTCCGAGGTGCCGCGGGGCGACGTGACGCCCCGGAAGTTGAACCGAAGCACGGCGATGTCGGCGAGCGCCGGCAGCCGGGCGGCGGCCTTGCGCAGCACATGCGAGTCCATGAAACCGCCGGCGGTCGGCAACGGATGCAACGCCACGATGGTCGCGACCGGCTCCGCCGTCTCCGGCAGCGCCAGCTCCCCCACGAGCGTGAGCCCGTCGGCCGTGTGCAGTTCGATCTCCTCGCGGCGTGCTGGCAGGATCGTCCCGCCCCGTATCTCTGTCACGATCGTGTCAGCTCCTGATCTTCCAGCAGTGGGTGTGCCAGTGCCGACGCGCGGCCAGGTCGTCGGCCTCCCCCATGAGTCCGTCCGCGCGCCACGTCACCACGTGTGCGGTGCCCGGCGAGACCTCGAGGCTGCAGCCGGGGCAGACGTACGACTTGAGGGCACTCGCCGCGGCGATGGGCTGTACGTTCCAGCTTCCGTCGCGCTTGGACTCCACGTGGCGCTGGCCGGCGAGAGCTCTCGACAGGTCGATCTCCGGTGCGTCGTCGGAGGCCCTACGACCGCGGGGACGGTTCGACCTGGGCATACTCCAAGCCTACGACGACGACAGGGACCATCAGTCGGTGTCGAACTGGGCGAGGCGGGTCTCCTCGAGGTCGAGCACGGTCTGCGCGCGCACGAGAATGCGGGAGGCATAGCGCCCCTCCGAGCGAGCGATGAGCAGGGCATCCCGCTCCGCGCGGAGCACGTCGTAGCGGAGCATCCGATACCGGGTCAGGGGCAGGTCGGCCAGCTTCTCCGGGTCCCCAGCAGCCTCAACCTGCTCATGGAGCAGGTTGGTTCCGATCTCGGTGTCGTGCCGAACACGCTCGATGATGGCAGGGTCCACGGGCTCCCCCGCGCTGTCGGTGGCGTCCTCGAGCACCTGGAGGCCAGCCTCGTTGAGTTCGGCAAGGAGGGAGGCGAACTCGCGGCGATCGGCCGTGGCATCCGAGCCCTGCACGCCCAGCATGCGGATGAGCCACGGGAGGGTGCCGCCCTGCACCAGCAGCGTGACGACAGCGACCGTGAACGCGATGAGGACGAGCTGGTTGCGGTGCGGGATGTCGTCGGGCAGGGACTGGGCCGCGGCGAGGGTGACCACGCCGCGCATCCCCGCCCACCCCAGGATGATGCCGCCGCGCCACTCGAGGCCGTCATCGTGCAACTGCTTGATGTCGTTGCCGCGCCGACCCAGAACCCTGCGCGCAGCGGAGAGGCGACGCTCCTGGCGAGGCGTGATGTTCTCAGCCGGTATTCGCTCGAGATACTCCTTGCTCCGCTCGTGCCTCAGCAGTGCCCGCCGCTCCTGCCGTCGCAGGATGAGCAGCAGCGGTCCCACGAACAGGTAGCGCGTCGCGATGACCACAACGGTGACGAGGATGCCCAGCAGCACGGCCACGGGAACGCTGAGGTCGTCCGAGCGCACGTTGCCCACGACGTTGGTCAGTTCGAGCCCCATGAGCAGGAACACGCCGTTCTCGAGGAGGAACTGGATCGAGCGCCAGTTCGTGCGCTCGGTCGTTCGTGACTGCGGCGAGAAACGGCGTGAGGAGTGATAGCCCGAATACAGGCCAACGGTGACGACCGCGATCACCCCGCTCGCCCCGAACTGCTCGGCGGGAAGGAACGCGATGAACGGCACCGCGAAGGAGATCGCGGTGTCGAGCAGCGGGTCGTTGAGCCGTGAACGCACCCAGACGGTAATGAATCCGACGACGACGCCGACCGCGATCGCCACGGTCACGGCGAAGGCGAAGTCGCCGAGTGCATCCCAGAACGTGACGGTAGCTGCGGTCGCCGCGATCGCCGACCGCAGAAGCACGAGCGCCGTGGCGTCATTGACGAGGCTCTCGCCCTCCAGGATCGTGACGAGTCGCGGGGGCAGGCCGAACCGCTTGGCGATGGCGGTGGCCGCGACGGCGTCGGTCGGACTCACCACGGCGCCGACGGCGACCGCCGCCGCGAAGGACAGGGTGGGGAACACAGCCCAGAGGAGGGCCCCGGTGATGAAGGTCGTCGCGATCACGAGCAGGACGCTCAGCACCCCGATGGACGGGAAGTTCCTGCGGAAGTCGATGACGGGAACGCTGATGGCGGACGCGTAGAGGATCGGGGGCAGAAGCACGAAGAGCACGATCTCACTGGGAACGCTCACCGGCGCCCCCTGAACGAAGCTGAGACCAGCACCGATCACGATGAGGATGAGCGGGGTGGCGATGCCGAGCTTCTTGCCGAAGATACCGGCTGCCACGATCGTGATGATCGCGATGACGAAGAAGAGGGCGAGCTCAAGCACCTGATCCATCGCGCCAGCTTATCGATGGCGCGGGGTGCGAGCGGTTAGTACCAGCCTTCGACCTCGGAGTGTTCCCACGCACCGCACGGCGTCGCGTAACGTCCGGCGATGTAGCTCAGGCCCCACGAGATCTGGGTAGCCGGGTTCGTCGCCCAGTCGGCTCCAGCCGACGCCATCTTGTCTCCGGGAAGCGCCTGCGGGATGCCGTAGGCGCCACTGCTCGCGTTGTGCGCGTAGACGTTCCATCCGGATTCCCTGTTCCAGAGGGCAACCAGGCAATCGAACTGGTCCTGACCCCAGCCCATGCCCTGCAGGATCTCCCACGCCGCAGCCTGCGCGCTGCCCGGGTCCGGCGTACCAGCTGCGGGCGCGGCGGAGACGACTGGGGCAGGCGGTGCGATCTCGCTCGTCGTGAACGTGTCGCGCGCGGCGGTGTGCTGGTACTGGCCCGCGACGGTGAGCTCCTGGGCATCGACCTTCACGGTCGTGCCGGGCGCGACGATCTCCGACGCGCTGGCCTGCGACTGGGGGCTGAGCGAGTTCGTCACGAGGAGTGCCGTGGTCACGGCGATCGCGAAAATGGGGAGCGACCAAGTGGACCGCACGTGGCGTCCCGAAAGGTCCCCGCCGGAGCTTTTCAGCTGCGCGCGAAGGGAAGTCGCTCGTGTATGTGAACCCACAGTTGAAAAACTGTATCCCACGAGCCTGACAAAACCCAGAGGATGCGCATCCCCAGAGCGGGGTGCGCGCACCGGCTGAGCCTCAGCGCACCGCCAGCATGACGTTGATGACCGAGTCCAGGAGCAGGTCGACCTGACCCTCGTTGTACCCGCGCTTCTTGCTCGGGAAGGCAACGGCGCGCACCTGCTCAACACTCATCGGCTTGCCGTTCTGGAAGTAGCCCACGAGGCGGTCCGCGAAGGCGTCGACGGCCTTGGGGTCGTAGCCATCGGTGAGGATGCCGGTGCGCGAGAAGCGCTGTCCCGCCGGGCGTGCGAGCCGGTTGAGGATCTCCTGGGCGGATGCACGGGCCGCGGCGTACCACGCGGCATCCCCGATCTCGGCGAAGGCCCGCTCGCGCTCGCGCGCGGCGAAGGCGTCCTCAAGGCGCTCGAGTGCGGCATCAACGTGCTTGGTGGAGTACCCACCCTTCTCCATCGCGAACGCGGTGGTGCGGATGCTCTCGGCAGTCACGGTGCCGAGGCTGCCTCGGTCGGCGGTGTAGGCGGCGCGGGCCTCCTCGAGGAATTCCTCGACCTGCTCAACGCTGTATCCGGTGTGTGACTTACGTGCTCGCGGAAAGGTAGTACTCACCGCACCATTGTGCCCTACGCGAAGATGAGAAAGAGCGCATAGGCCGCTGCACCCGACAGCAGCGAGGAGTCGACACGGTCGAGGAAGCCCCCGTGTCCCGGCAGCCAGGTGCTGATGTCCTTGATGCCCAGGTCACGCTTGATGAGGGATTCCGCGAGGTCACCGAGGGTCGCCGTACCGAGGAGAACCAGACCGAAGATCACGCCGACCCACCATGGCTGCTGGAGCATGAAGATGGCGACGAGTACTCCCGCGAGGATGGCGGCGGCAGCCGAGCCCGCGAAGCCCTCCCAGGTCTTTCCTGGGCTGATGAGCGGTGCCATCTTGTGCTTACCGAACGTGAGCCCCGTCGCGTAGGCGCCCGTGTCGACGGCGACCACGACGATGAGGAACGCGAGCGTCCACCACTGGCCGCCCTCCTGGGCCGTCAGGAGCACCGTGAAGCCGGCCATGAACGCGACGTAGGCCATGATGAAGGCGCCGGCGCCCAGATCCTTGAGCAGGTCCATTCCGGACACACGATGCTCCGGGCGGATCATCTCCACGAGTCGCCAGATGGTGATCGCGAGCACCCCAGCGAGGGTCACCAGCCAGTGGCCCGTCGCAAGCCAGTAGAACGATGCCGGTACGACAGCGAGTGCGGCGATAACCGTCGGCACCCTGGGCACATCGCGCCCGGCGAACCTCAGGGCGCTGGCAAGTTCGAAGCTCGTGAAGCCGATCAGAACGGCCGCGAGCACCATGTAGAGCTCTTTGATCAGGACGAGGCTGACGAGCACCGCCCCGCCGAGCACGAGGCCCACGAGGATCGCGCGCAGGAGGGGTCGCCCGGTACGCGCGTTGATCTTGTCGTTCGTCGCGCGAACCTGGGCTTCGAAGTCGGAGACCATCAGACCTCGAGAAGCTCGGCTTCCTTGCGCTTCAGGGCGTCGTCGATGGCGTCGACGTGGCTCTTGGTCGAGGCATCCAGTTCCTTCTCGGCCCGGGCAACCTCGTCTTCGCCGACCTCCTTGAGGCCATCGAGGTCATCCTTCGCCTTGCGACGGATGTTACGGATCGCGACTCGCGCCTGCTCGGCCTTGTCGCGCACGATCTTGACGTACTCCTTGCGACGGTCCTCGGTGAGTTCCGGGAGGGTCGCGCGGATGACCGAGCCGTCGTTACCGACGCTCGCGCCGATGTGCGTCGCCGCGGCGAGCGCCTTCTCGATGTCCTTGAGCGCTGACTTGTCGAACGGCGTGATCAGGAGCGTGCGAGCCTCCTGGTTGACCATCGATGCGAGCTGGGCGAGAGGTGTCGGCGAACCGTAGTAGTCGACGAGCACCTTCTGGAAGAGGGCGGGGTTTGCACGGCCGGTGCGCACCGTCGAGAAATCGTCCTTGGCGACCTCCACGGCCTTCTGCATCTTGTCCTTGGCTTCAGCCAAAACGTCGCTGATCACGGGCAACTCCTTTGTGTCAGGTCGAGTTTAGTCGGGCACCGCTGGGAGCCGTGACCGCAACGGATGCAACGGCATCAGGCGGCAAGGAGTGCAACGCCCGCGAGCACCACCGTCGCACCGATCAGCCGCTGGACGGGATGCGGCTCACGGAAGAGCAACCAGCCCGCGAGACCCACGAGCACCACGCTCACCTCGCGCGCGGGCGCGACGATCGAGACGGGCGCGATCTGCACTGCGAAGAGGATGAGGATGTATGCCAGCGGCCCCAGAATCGCGAAGAGCAGCACCGCCACCCGGTGCGACCGCGCGATGCGCAGGGGTTCCGGCCAGCGCCGAAGGGCCGGGGCGGCCAGGAGCACCGCCTGCACCACGAGGGAACCCCAGTAGAAGCCAACGGGTGGCAGGTCGTGCACGGTCACCGCCGAGGCATCCCAGAGTGTGTAGATCGCGATGAGCACGCCGACACCGAGACCGTAGAGGATGCCCGTCCGATTATCGCGCGCACTGCTGCGCCCTCCAGCGAGACCGATGATCACGACGCCGAGCGTGATCACGACCGCACCGAGGATGCCGAGCCACCCCGGGCGCTCCCCCAGCACGAGCACCGCGAGCACGACGGCGAGGAAAGGGCCGGTGCCTCGCGCGAGGGGGTAGACGACCGAGACATCCGCGAGCCTGTATCCGCGCTGGAGCACGAGGAAGTAGACGACCTGGAGCGCACCGCTCACGAGAGCGAGCGGCAGGAGTTCCAGGAGGTCGGCCCCATCGGCAGCGAGCGATGCAACCCCGAACGGTGCGAACACCACAGCGCCCACGACGATCCCGGCCCAGATGTAGCTCGGGCCGGACATCCCCGCCTTCTTGACGACGACATTCCAGGTGGCGTGCGCGATCGCCGCGCCCGCGATGAGCAGCGCGACGATCAGGCCAGTCGACACGGGCCGGTCTAGCGGTGCGGCCTAGTTGGAGACGAGCGTGCCGATGGACTCGCCGCGGATGGCCTTGGTCACGTTGCCCGCTGGCTCCATGCCGAAGACGACCATGGGCATCGAGTTGTCCATGCAGAGGCTGAAGGCCGTCGAGTCGACGACCTTGAGGCCACGCACGAGCGCCTCCTGGTAGGTCACGTGCTCGAGCTTCGAGGCCGAGTCATCCTTGCGGGGATCACCCGTGTAGACCCCGTCCACGCCGTTCTTGGCAACGAGGACGACGTCGGCGCTGATCTCGAGCGCGCGCTGGGCCGCGACGGTATCGGTGGAGAAGTACGGGAGACCGGCACCGGCACCGAAGATCACGACGCGGCCCTTCTCGAGGTGACGCTCCGCGCGACGCGGGATGTAGGGCTCGGCGACCTGGGTCATCGAGATCGCCGACTGCACACGCGTGGCGGCGCCAGCCTGCTCGAGGAAGTCCTGCAGGGCGAGCGCGTTCATGACGGTGCCGAGCATTCCCATGTAGTCGGCGCGGCCACGGTCCATACCGCGCTGGCTGAGTTCCGCACCGCGGAAGAAGTTGCCACCACCGACGACGATCGCGATCTCGACATCCTGCGCGGCGAGTGCGATCTCCTTCGCGAGAGCGCTGACGACATCGGGATTCACGCCGAGTTGCCCACCGCCGAAGGCCTCACCCGACAGCTTCAACAGAACACGGCGCTTCTTTTCGGTCATCAATCAATCCTTCTGTTGTGTCTGCTGGGTGGTGCTGTGTACAGGCTATTGGTCCGGGCGCGAAAAGAGGGGCCCAGGACACGAAGTCCTGAGCCCCTCGTCACTGAGGTTTTACTTCAGCGAAATGCTTACGCGCCGACCTTGAAACGGGCAAAGCCCGTCACGGTCAGGCCGGCGTCATCCAGGACCTTCTTGACGGACAGCTTGTTGTCCTTCGCGTAGTCCTGCTCGAGCAGTGCGACCTGCTTGAAGAAGGCGCCGATGCGACCCTCGACGATCTTCGGCAGGGCCGCCTCGGGCTTGCCCTCGCCGCGGCTGATCTCCTCGACGATGCGACGCTCGTTCTCGACCTCGTCAGCGGGCACCTGGTCGCGGCCCAGGTACTGGGGCGCAGCGAACGAGATGTGCTGGGCGATTGAACGGGCCGTCTCCGCGTCGTCACCCGTGTAGGCGACGACGACGCCGATCTGGGGCGGGAGGTCCTTCGAGGTGCGGTGCAGGTACACGGCGAACTTGTCGCCGGGGATGCGCACAACACGACGGAGCTCGACCTTCTCGCCCAGGATTGCGGCCTGGTCGTCGATGACGCTGCCCACGGTTCCGCCATCGAGCGGAACGGCGAGAGCGGCCTCGAGGGTCTCGGCACCCGAGTCGGCGAGGGCCTGGAGGACCTTCTCGCCGAGTGCGACGAACTTGTCGTTCTTGGCCACGAAGTCGGTCTCGCAGGCGAGCTCAATCATCGTGGTGGCGGTTGCCGACTCGACGGCGGCGATGAGGCCCTCGCTCGTGGAGCGGTCGGCACGCTTCGCGTTGCCCTTCGCACCCTTGAGACGGAGGATCTCGACGGCCTTCTCGATGTCGCCCTCGGCTTCGACGAGAGCGTTCTTCGTGTCGACCATGCCGGTGCCCAGGCGCTCGCGCAGGGCCTTGATGTCAGCGAGGCTGATGTCTGCCACGGTGTGGATCCTTACTGGTTGCTTGTTGTCTGGTTACTTCGAGGACGAGTCGTCGGCGTCGGCCTTCTTGGCCGGTGCCTTCTTCGCCGGAGCCTTCTTCTCGGCCGCGGGCTTCTTCTCGGCGGACGTTGCCTCCGCCTCAATCTTGGCCTCGGTCTCGGCGTCCGACTCGACGTGGTGCTCGGGGACGATGGTCTCGTCCGCGGCTGCCTCGTGCTCGGCCGCAACGGCGTCGGCGTCGTTCTCCTCGACGGGGACCTCGGCGGCGATGACCTCGGCAACAGCCTCGGTGTCATGCGTGGTCGAGGTCACAAGACCGTCAACGGCCTCGATCTTCTCGGCCTCGGACGCGGGGGTCTCGGAAGCCTGGAGGAGCTCCGCCTCCCACGCGGCCAGCGGCTCGACCTCTGCGCCCTCTTCGGGCTTCTGGTGACGCTGGATGAGACCCTCGGCCGCGCCATCCGCGATGATGCGGGTCAGCAGGGCGACGGAACGGATCGCGTCGTCGTTACCCGGGATCGGGTACTGGACCTCGTCGGGGTCGCAGTTGGTGTCAAGGATGCCGATGACGGGGATGCCGAGCTTGCGCGCCTCGTCGATGGCGAGGTGCTCCTTCTTGGTGTCGACAACCCACAGCGCCGACGGCGTCTTGGTGAGGTTGCGGATACCGCCGAGCGACTTGTGCAGCTTGTCGAGCTCGCGCTTCTTGATGAGCAGTTCCTTCTTGGTGAAGCCGCTCTTCGAGCTGTCTTCGAAGTCGAGCTCCTCGAGCTCCTTCATGCGCGCGAGGCGCTTGGAGACCGTCTGGAAGTTGGTGAGGAGACCGCCGAGCCAACGCTGGTTAACATAGGGCTGGCCGACGCGGAGCGCCTGCTCCGCGATGGACTCCTGGGCCTGCTTCTTGGTGCCGACGAAGAGGATGGTGCCGCCGTGGGCGACCGTCTCCTTGACGAAGTCGTACGCCTTGTCGATGTAGGCCAGCGACTGCTGCAGGTCGATGATGTAGATGCCGGAACGCTCGGTGAAGATGAAGCGCTTCATCTTCGGGTTCCAACGGCGGGTCTGGTGCCCGAAGTGAACGCCGCTGTCGAGCAGCTGGCGAATGGTGACGACGGCCATGGCCGTTCTCCTTCTCTGGCGCACGCGTGCGTGCGCCTACTCAGTTGTTCACCGCTACCGGTCGGTGCGGAGCCTGGTACCCGGACGCACCTCCGCAACGGTTTCCCGAGGACTGGTGGAAGTGTGCCACGTCATGTGCATCGAGCTGTGACGCTCTGTGCTGACGCTGCGCGGGCACGCGAAGTCGCCCCATTTCTGAGGCGCTTCGATCATGGTAGCACCGCTCCTCCCCCGATGCACGGGGCCTCCGCCTTCTCCACCGGCCCGACGGCCGCCGTTTCTGCGGGCGTTCCGCAGCCGACACTGAGGGCATGGTCCGGATGCTCGCCGCCCTCCTCGTCGGCACACTCGCGTTGATCTCCCCGGCGACTGCACCGTCCGGCACGTGGACCTGGCCCGTTGACCCACCGCGAGTCGTCGAACGGCCGTTCATCGCTCCCGCGACGCGCTACTCCGCGGGGCACCGTGGCGTGGACCTGCGCGCCGGGTCGACCGTCTACGCGCCCGCGGACGGCACCGTGCGGTTTGCCGGCGTGGTGGTCGACCGACCGGTGGTGTCGATCGACCACGGGGGCGGGGTGGTATCGAGTTACGAGCCGGTCGTGGCATCCGTCGCCAAGGGTGACAGCGTCGCGGCCGGGCAGGTGATCGGCACGGTCGTCGGGGGTCACTGCCGCTCGCCCTGCGTGCATGTGGGGGTGCGCGTGGACGGCGAGTACGTGTCTCCCCTGGCGTTCTTCGGCGAGATCCCGCGGGCGGTGCTCCTTCCCACCCGAGGGTAGGAGCCGCGCTATGCCTTGTCGGACCCGGCCCGCACCTCTGCGCCGACCGAGATCGCGCGGCCCGGCCACCAGAAGCGCTCCCCCGTGAGGAACGCGAGGGATGGCACGATCACGGTGCGCACGAGAAGGGTGTCGAGCAGCACGCCGATGCACACGATGATCCCGATCTGCGTGAGCGTGATGAGCGGCAGGACCCCGAGCACTGCGAAGACCGCGGCGAGCAGGATTCCCGCGCTCGTGATCACTCCACCGGTCGCGGCGAGCGCGCGGATCATGCCCGTGCGCGTGCCGTACTGGAGGGCCTCCTCCCGCGCTCTCGTGACGAGGAAGATGTTGTAGTCCACGCCGAGAGCCACAAGGAAGAGGAAGCTGAAGAGCACCACGTTCGTGTCGACGGCAGGGAACCCGAACACGGACTGGAAGAGCAGCCAGCTCGCGCCGAGGCTCGCGAAGAACGACGCGACAACCGTGGCGAGGAGGAGCACGGGTGCCACGAGTGCCCGCAGGAGGAGCACCAGCACGAGGAACACGAGGGCGAGGATCAGCGGGATGACCAGGTCCTGGTCCGCCTGCTGTGCCCGGTCAACGTCGAGCGCCTGCGCGTCGAGGCCGCCGACGATCGCGTCGGCACCGTCGATCTGGCCGAGCTCGGCGCGCAGGGCGTCGATCGTCGCGAACGACTCGTCGGTCTCCGCCGCCGAGCTGAGAACCACGTCCACCTGGGTGATGTCGCCGTTCGTCTCGCCGACTCGGGCGGAGTCGACACCCTCGACGGATGCCGCGGCCTCGGCGACCTCGTCGGCGTAGTCCGCATTCGTGATGACCGCCGCCGGTGAACCGCTGCCCGCTGAGAAGGCGTCAGCGAGGAGCTCCTGGCCGACGACTGCCTCGGGGACTGCCGTGAAGCGCTCGGTCTGGGCCAGACCCACCTGGATCTGCGTCGATCCGAGCGCGAGTCCACCGAGGATGAGCGCACCGATGATCGCGACGACCGCGGGCTTGCGGGAGACGAGCGTTCCGAGGCGGAACCAGAAACCCCGACCCGTGCTCCCCTCGCTACCGAACTTGGGAACGTAAGGCCAGAACAGGCCGCGGCCGAACAGCAGAAGGGCAGCCGGAAGCACGAAGAGGGCGAAGATCATGGCGATGACGACACCCGTCGCACACGCGATGCCGAGCGCACGGTTGCCCTCCAGCTGCGCGAAGACGAGCGTGAGCAGCGCCAGCACGACCGTGCTTCCGCTCGCGAGAATCGCGGGGCCAGCTCCCCGCAGGGCTCGGGCCATCGCCTGACGGCGGTCCTCGACGAGGCGGAGTTCGTCGCGGTATCGGGCGATCAGGAGCAGGGCGTAGTTCGTGCCGGCACCGAAGACGAGCACCGACAGGATGCCGGTGACCGAGGCATCCAGCGCGATGCCGGCCAGGTCGGCCACGCGGGTGGCGACGATGCGCGCGAGCCCGTCGGCGGTGCCGACCACCACGACCGGGACGAGCCAGAGCCACGGGCTGCGGTACGTGACCAGCAGCAGGACGATGACAACGCCCGCCGTCGTTAGAAGAAGTGTGAAGTCGGCTCCCTCGAAGACTGCGGCGACATCGACCGCGAAGCCCTCGGGTCCGGTGAGGAGTGCGGTGACACCGCTGGGCAGGCCGTCGTTCGCGGCGGCGCGGATCTCGTCGGCACGGTCGGCCTGCTCCCCGACGTCGGAGACGACGTCCAGCGGCACGACGACGAGGGCGGTGGTCCCGTCGTCAGAGACGGTCGGCGGCGGGACGAAGTCGGCGTTCGAGAGATCGGCGAGCGCCTCGGTCGAGGCGGTGATCGCCTCGACGTCGCTGTCGGTCAGCTCTGCGCCATCCTTCGAGTACACGAGAAGTGCAGTCGTGGAGTCTGCGCCGGGCAGATCCTCCTGGGCGGCTGCGACCTGCGCCGACTCGGCGGACTCCGGCAGACCGACGCCCGGTGCGGTCTCCTCGGTGGCGCCCGTTCCCATCGCGAAGATGGCTCCCGATACGAGGAGAGCCGCCACCAGGACGATCCACGAGGTCGAGCGGGCGGTGATGAATGTCGTGAGGCGCTTCATGGTGTCTCCGGTCGCAAGCGGTATTAGCTAATTAATCTAATAATCAGGTTGTCGAATAACTTATCGGTAGACTGATGCCATGACAACTTCGCCGGATGCAGCGATGTCCCCGGGCGCCGGGACTCCCCCGGTCGCAGCCCAGCGGCCCGCGGTGCGGCGTCCCACGGAACTCATCAGGGACTTCCTGACAGTGAGCGAGGACTTCGAAGCGCACGTGGGCCGGGAACTCACCGTGAACCCCACTGATCTCCAGGCGATGGAGCACCTGATCATGCATGGGCCGTCGAGCCCCACGGAGCTCTCCCGTCGCCTCGGGATCTCCACTGCAGCGACGACGGCCGTAGTCGACCGGCTCGTCGCAGTCGGTCACGCGCAGAGGACGCAGCATCCGACCGACCGCCGCGGTGTCGTCATCGTGCCGGAGCCCGCTTCGGTGCAGAAGGCCATGGGCACGATCATGCCCATGATCATGGGTGTCGACGGAGTGCTCGACGAGTTCGACGAGGAGCAACAGGCTGTCATCACCGCGTACCTGCAGCGCGTGCTCGAGGTGTACCGGACGCACATTCCCGACGCCGAGTGATCGGCTACGAGCGCGGGTGGGCGAGCTTGTAGGCCTCCTTGAGGCGCTCAGTGCTCACGTGCGTGTACAGCTGCGTCGTGCCGAGGCTCGCGTGCCCGAGCATCTCCTGCACCGAGCGGAGGTCGGCTCCCCCGTCGAGCAGGTGGGTCGCGGCCGTGTGCCGGAGCGTGTGTGGCCCTGACGGCCCTTCGCCGGGGACGGTAGCCAGAAGGCCCGAGACGAGTTCGTAGACGGCTCGCGTGTGGAGTCGGGCGCCACGCGCACCGACGAAGACGGGGGATGCCGCGCTCTGATCCGCACTGAGGTGCGGGCGCGCCGTGTCGAGGTAGCGCTGGATGGCAGCCCGCGCAGGAACACCGAAGGGAACCACGCGCTGCTTGGAGCCCTTGCCGAGAACCCGCACGGTGAGGCGCGAGACATCGAGGTCGCCGAGGTCGAGGCCAGTGAGCTCGCTCACGCGGAGCGCTGACGCGTAGAGCAACTCGATGATCGCGAGATCCCGCACGGCGACGGGGTCGCCGGTGTCGGCCCGAACCTGCACGCGGTCGAGGATGCTCGCCATCTGGTCACGGTTCAGCACGCGGGGAAGGTGGTGGTCACCCTTCGGTGCCTTGAGTCTGGTGGCGGCATCCGTCGGCGCTGCGTTCGTGCGGCTGAGCCACGCGGTGAGCCCTCGCACCGAGGCGGCTCGCCGCGCGAGCGTCGCCTTGGAGAGACCGGCCTGGGAGGAGTGCCAGAGCCACTCGCGGAGGAGTTCGAGGTCGAGATCGTCGGCGGTGGTCGCCGCTCGTTCCTGGGCGAAGGTCACCAGTTGGGCGAGGTCCGACCGGTACGACCGCACGGTGTTGGGGCTGAAACCGCGCTCGGCCGACAGGTGCACGGCGTAGGCATCCACGGCGGTCGACAGGTCCACGTGTCCATGGTGCGCCATCGCACCGACGCCGGAGCCGCGGTGGGGTGGCGTGTTGATACCGTCGAACCATGGCTATCCTCCCCGGCACCGCACTCGTCACCGGTGCGACTGCCGGCATCGGGGCCGAGTTCTCGCGGCAACTCGCAGCGCGCGGGCACGATCTCGTGCTTGTGGCTCGGGATGCCACGCGCCTGGGGACCCTCGCGTCGCAGCTCCGCGCATCCGGCGTCGCCGTGGAGGTGCTGCCCGCGGATCTGGCGGACGCCGCCGACGTCGAGCGCGTCACCGCTCGGATCGCGGACCAGGCACGACCCATCGAGGTTGTCGTCAACAATGCCGGTTTCGGTCTCCACACCGACTTCGACCTCTCCCCCGTCGAGGATGAGCTCCGGCTGCTCGAGGTGCTCGTGTCCGCGCCCCTGCGGTTGTCGCACGCGGCGCTGCGCGCGATGGTGGCCCGCGGCCACGGCACGATCGTCAACGTGACGTCGATCGCTGCCTACGCGCCCCTGGGCCCGTACTCCTCGGCAAAATCCTGGCTGCACTTCTTCACGCGGTGGGCCAACGCGTTCTACCGCCCGGCCGGGGTGACCGTCACGGCCCTCGCCCCCGGCTTCGTGCGCACCGAGTTCCACGAGCGCATGAACGTCGAGCGTTCGAGCATGGCCCCGAACTGGCTGTGGCTCGATGTCGAGCCGCTCGTGCGAAGGGCGCTGCGCGACGCAGATCGCGGGCGGGCCGTCTCCGTGCCATCCGTGCGCTACCGACTGATCTCGCTCGTGGCGCCGCTCGTGCCGATGTGGCTGGTGACGCGAGCGGCGAAGCGCGATCGCTGGAACCGCCCCGGGGGCTAGCTGCTGCTGTCGACTTCGCCCTTGTTGAAGGCCGAGTCCTTGCGCGAGAAAACCTCCATGCGCTGCTCCGGCGTCATGGCCGCGATCTGCTCCCAACCCGCGGCGGGAACACCCGAGACCTCGCTCGTGTCCCCCACGGGGATCGTCGAGTGCACGAGCTGCTCCTCGTAGACGTGCACGAGGTTGATCGACTGCCCGAAATCGACCCCCGAGAGGATGCGGTCCTCGGCGCTCAGGTCGAGCGTGTAGCAGGTGGCGGACGCCACCGAGACGGGGATGCCGGCGAAGGTGGAGTGGGTGGAGTAGTGCAGGTGGCCCGCGAGGATGGCACGAACATCCGTGCCCCGGATGACGTCAGCGAGACGGTTCTGGTGCTGGAGTTCGAGCATCCCCATGGCCTCGAGCATGGGCGTGGGGATCGGCGGGTGGTGCACGGCGATGACGCTGCCGTGCGGCGCGGGTGAGGACAGAACGTCGGCGAGCCAGTCGAGCTGATCCTCGGTGACGTCGCCGTGGTGGTAGCCCGGAACCGTCGTGTCGAAGGAGATCACGCGCAGGCCGTCGATGTCATAAACGCGGTCCTGGGGCGCGTCGGATTCCAGGCCGAAGAGGATGCGGGAGTACTCGGGCCGCTCGTCGTGGTTGCCCATCACCCAGATGAGCTGCGCACCCATGCGCTCGGCTGCCGGTTCGACGACGGCCTTGAGCCGCTCGTAGGCGTCGGGCTCACCGAGGTCGGCGAGGTCGCCCGTGAACACGAGCGCCTGGGGCTTCGCAATGGACCGCTCGAGCTGCGTGAGCGCCTGCTCGAGGTGCTCGATGACGTTGACCTTGCCGTACAGCGGTCGCGCGCCGGCCAGGAGGTGCGTGTCACTGATGTGAGCGATGACGTGGGTGGGTGCTGGGTACTGTCCGAGTTGCATCACACGGCCAGCCTAGGCGGGGCGTTGCCGTGGCGTCAGGGATTATTTGGCGTGCACGATCCTTCGCCTGGTAGCCGCGAAACCGGCGCGCTCGAACGCACCACGCATGGGAGTGTTGGTGGCGTCGGTCGTCCCGACGATTCGAGCCTCGCCGCTGTCGTGATGGGTGTGGACCATTTCCGCCAGCAGGTCGTTCACGTAGCCGCGCCCCCGGTACTCCGGCAGCACGCCGAGATAGCTGATGCTCGCGTCGTACGCGGTTCGCGTGGGAATGATGAATCCGATCGATTGATCGGTCCATGTAGCGATGCGCCACGCACTGCGTTCCCCGGGCAGCGACAGGTAGAACTTGAGGTCATTGTCCGCGAGAGCCTCCACTCCTTCGCGCGCGACCATGTCGAGGGTGTGGGCATCGAGACTGCCCTCGGCAACACGGGCGAAGTGGGCCCTGAATTCCTCGTCCGCCGCCGGCGCGAACTGCAGCCGAGAGGATCGTTCGGGACGGGGGTCAGAGGACTCCCGTGCAAACGTGACGCGCTCGGTGGTCCGAGCGAAACCGCCGGCGCGTGCAGCCCTCCCGCGCCACTCGATGGCATGCACCGCCGCTGGATCGTCTGCCCAGTCGGTGGCGACGTCCACGTTGAACTCCAGGACCTGGCTCGATCCGAACGTTTCGAGCCCCACCTCAATGAGCGCTGCTCCGATGTCTTCCGGGGCGACAGCGGTATCGCGGACTAGGAGGCAGTCGAGGCTCACCGGCAGCTCCGCGTCAGCCGGACCCCACCAGAGTGCGCGTCCGACGAGCGCTCCATCGAGTTCCGCGGTCCAGCACCACTCCGGCCTGTAGTTGCGCGTGTTCAGCTCGCGGTGAAGTCGCGAATCATCGACCCAGGCGACGGGCTCAGCGCTCGCCCAACCAAAAAGGCGTGGCAGTTCGCCCGGCGTCGCGGGTCGGACTGACACGTCGCTGGGTTTCATCGGCGGCTCACCAGCGCGAAACCTGCCAGTTAACGCAGGTCATCGCCGGTACCTGTCGGAGTCGGAACACCCGCCAAGCCTAGGCTCGCCGTCGCCCCCGCGTCATGAATCACGGAGGATTCGCCTCACCCACCCTTTCTGCGTTTCGCGGGTAATCCCCTCAAGGTCGAGGGCGCCGAGAGTCGACATCACGTCGGTGAGCGAGAGGCCCGAGCGTGCCGCGATATCGGCTGGCTGACGGGCGGCGCGAGTACTGATGGCGTCGAGAACCCGGATCCTCAGGGGATCGTCCGTGGGGGCGGTGGCGGTGGCATCAGTGTCCCAGAGACCGGCGAGCTCCGCCATCTCCTCTGCGGTCGTGACGAGGGTGGCGAGGTTCTCGCGGATGAGGCGGTGGCATCCCGCCGACGCCGCACTCGTGACCGGACCTGGCACCGCTCCCAGTGGACGGCCGAGGGATGCCGCATGGTTGGCCGTGTTCAGCGAACCGGACCGCCATCCCGCTTCCAGCACGACCGTCGCTTGGCTCGCAGCCGCTATGAGCCTGTTCCTCTGCAGGAACCTCCACTTGGAGGGCTGGGCGCCGCAGGGCAACTCGGAGATCACACACCCGTTCTCGACGATTCGCGTGAGAAGCGCGTCGTGACCGGAAGGATAGAAGCGATCCACTCCCCCGGCGAGAAAGGCGACGGTGTACCCGTGACTCGCGAGAGCCGCTCGGTGGGCCATTCCATCGATGCCGTACGCCGCACCCGATACGATCGCAAACCCGCGATCCACGAGACCGGCCGCGCCCTCCATGGTGACGTGTTCGCCGTAGCCAGTCGCGGCTCGTGCTCCGACCATGGCAATCGACCTCTCGAGCCCAGCCAGTCCCACGACATTGCCTCGCATCCACAGCGCGATCGGCGCATGCTGCTCGAGGTCGTCGACTCCCGCGATCCACAGCGCGTCGCCGGGGACGGTGAGCCTCACACCGAAGCGGACTGCCTGGCGCAGCGCCGTGAGGGCGGTCGCCGAGGTGAGGCGGGGTACCCATCGATCCAAGGCCGCCCGGAGGTCCTTTTCGACCACGTCACTTTCCGTGCCGAGCATCACACGCACTCCCTCAACAGGGAGTCGGTCGATCACCGCTGAGAGTGCCGCCGCCGGGCCCAACTCGCGGATGAGCACACCCGCGACGCGGTCGCCGGGTTCCGCAATGCCTGACCACGCGGATCGAGCAAAACGCTCCTCGATCGCGTCACGATCGAGCGACGCCCCGTCGACACTGACAGCTCGTATGAGCTCGGACACCTCCGCTTCCTTCAGCCCGAACATGGTCATGTGGTGATCGCCCTCCTCAGGTACAGCGCCTGACCGAGATGGCTGGCGTCGGGTCGTGTGGCGCCGTGCAGGTCTGCGACGGACCACGCCAAACGGAGCACCCGGTCGTAGCCCCGCATCGTCAGACCCCCACGTTCGAGCGCCCGATCGAGGCTCGCGGTCACGGCAGGTGGCAGGCGCATCTTCGGGCCACGCAGCCAGGAGCCCGGAACCTGGCTGTTCAGTCGCCACGGCGTTGCGGCCAGGCGTTCCGCCGCCGCACCCCGAGCCGTGGCCACGCGCGCCCGCGCCTCCGCGCTGGACGTCCTGGGCTCGTCCTGTGCCGCGCGCAAATGCGCGGCAGTGATCCGCGACACCCTGAACTGGATGTCGATGCGGTCGAGCAAGGGTCCGGACAGGCGACCGACATACTTGCGCCGCGACAGCGGAGGGCACGTGCACTCCGAGTCGGGCGCGCCGTACTGCCCGCACGGGCATGGGTTTGCCGCGAGCACGAGCTGGAACCGTCCTGGGAAGCTCGCCACCGCGCTCGCGCGATGAATCGTGATGACCCCGGACTCGAGCGGCTGCCGGAGGGCATCGAGAACGGTCGGCTTGAACTCGGGAGCCTCATCGAGGAAGAGCACACCGTCGGATGCCCGCGCCGCTGCCCCCGGACGGATCACTGCACTACCGCCCCCGACAAGGGCTGCCGCCGAGGCGGTGTGGTGGGGGCTCTCGAACGGAGGGCGGAGGCTCAACTCCCCTCCCACCGGCAACCCTGCCAACGAGCGGACCGAACCGACGTCGAGAGCCGCCTCGGCTTCCAGATCGGGGAGGAGCCCCGGCAGGCGCGCAGCGAGCATGGTCTTGCCAGCGCCGGGCGGTCCGAGCAGGAAGACGTGGTGGCCACCAGCGGCCGCCACGAGCATGGCCTCAACGGCGTCAGTGTTGCCGATGACATCCGCCAGGTCCCCCATGGGCTCGGGTGTGGACTCGACTGGCGTGCGGGCGATGGCTTCGACGGGTTCCGGGTCGAGTTCGCCGCCGTGCCAGATCGCGGCGTCTCGTAGCGAGGCCACCGGGATGACACGGATGCCCGGTACAAGACTCGCTTCGTCCGCATTGGCCGTGGGGACCATGACCGAGGCGAACCCCGCGCGCGAGGCCGCGAGTACCGCGGGAAGGATGCCGTTGACGGGCCGCAACCTGCCATCGAGGCCGAGCTCGCCGATGTGCACCACCCCATGGATCGACTCCGGCTGGACCTCCCCCGCTGCCGCGATCACGGCTATCGCTATCCCCAGGTCGAACGCAGAACCCTGCTTGGGAAGCGCCGCAGGCGAAAGGTTGACCGTGATCTTCTGCCCTGGAAAGTCGCTGCCGGAGTTGCCGATGGCAGCTCTCACCCTCTCCTTCGACTGGGAGAGTGCGGCGTCCGGGAGACCGATGAGCGCGAAGTTCGGGAGCCCGCTGGAGATGTCCGCCTCAATTTCGACCACCACGCCCGTGAGGCCGAGCAGCGCGATGGAGTGAGTGCGACCGACGCGCATCAGCCCACCCGCTCGAGGTGCTCGATCGTGACTGCGCCGACTCGCGGGGCGAGCACCGCCACCGCGTCGATGCGGACCCGACCACGTTGGTCGGGGTGCGCCTCGCACCATGCGCCCGCGAGCCTCCGCAGCCGCGCCAGCTTCACGGGTGTTATCGCCTCGAACGGATGCCCGTACGCAACACTCGACCGCGTCTTCACCTCGACGAACACGAGCTCGTCCCCGGTGCGAGCGATGATGTCGAGCTCGCCCTGCGAGCAGCGCCAGTTGCGCTCGATCACCGTGAACCCGGACGCAGCCAGGCGCTGCGCCGCGAGGAGCTCACCCCTCCTGCCGAGGTCGTCTTTCGCTGCCATGGGTCCAGAATCCCCCGGGCGGGACAGCTCGCATCGTGAAGACCGGCGAACTGTGGAGCATCCCTGAATGCCCAGCGGCCATGGGGAGAAGACCGCGAAGGCCGGGCCGCAAGCTTTGACGCGAGTGCTGGGGTTTGAACAGCAGCGCGCCGCCCAAACCTCAGCGCGCGACGCGGCGCTGAGCGACGTCCAACCCCAGCTATCCCGCCAGGCCCACCAGCAGGCTCAACGCGATCGCGATCATGACCAGCGCGATCACCCCGTCGAGGATGCGCCACGAGACGGGGCGCGCGAACAGGGGCCGCAGCATCCGTGCACCGAAGCCGAGAGCGCTGAACCACAGCACGCTGCCGAGGGCCGCACCGACCGCGAACCACCAGCGGTTCTCGCCATGGGTGGCGCCGATCGAGCCGAGAAGCACGACCGTGTCCAGGTACACGTGCGGGTTGAGGAAGGTCAGCGCGAGCACGGTCAGCACAGCGGTGCGCAGCGAGGTCGGCGCACCCGCCGGGTCGGTGTCGAGTGTGGATGGCCGCAGCGCACGGATGCCCGCCCGCACGCCGTACCAGATGAGGAACGCAGCGCCGCCAATCCGCACAACCACGAGCAGCCACGACGCCTGCTGGATGATCGCGCCGAGCCCGGCGATTCCTAGGGTGATGAGCACGGCATCCGCCGCCGCGCAGATTGCGACGACCGCGAGCACGTGCTCGCGCCGCAGGCCCTGGCGGAGCACGAACGCGTTCTGCGCTCCGATGGCGACGATGAGCGAGAGACCGAGGCCGAGGCCGGCGAAGAGCGAGGTGAACACATCACGACGGTAGGGCGCACCGGTCAATAACTCCAGTTCATTTTTCTTGCATACCATTAGAATTGCTAATCATGGATCTCCCCCAGCTCGAGGCCCTCGCTGCGGCCGTCGACACGGGCACGTTCGACGCTGCTGCGCGGGCACTCAATGTCACGCCCTCCGCGATCAGCCAGCGCATCCGCGCGCTCGAGAACTCCGTCGGCGGGGTGCTGCTCACGCGGGGCAAGCCCGTGACGGCGACAGCTGCTGGCATCCCCTATCTCCGTCTTGCACGTCAGATCGAGGCACTCGCAGCGGATGCCGCGACCGAGGCGACTCCAGAGAAAGGGGCGGCGTTCCCCGTCATACCGCTCGCCATCAACGGGGATTCCCTCGCCACCTGGGCACTCCCCGCGCTCGCGTCCCTCGCGGACGAGCTCACGTTCGACATCCACCGTGAGGATCAGGACCACTCGTGGGACCTGCTCCGCGACGGCACCGTGATGGCGGCGCTCACGACCGAGGCACGACCAGTGCAGGGATGCACGTCCACCCCTCTCGGAGTGATGCGCTACCGCCCCATGGCCACGCCGGACTTCGTCGCACGCTGGTTCGGCGATGGAGTTGCAGCATCCGCCCTCAACGCGGCGCCCGTCGTGGTGTTCGATCGCAAGGACGACATCCAGGATCGCTACCTCCGCTCGTTCGGCAAGGGCCTCACTCCCCCGCGGCACCACGTTCCGGCGTCGACCGAATTCGCCGAGGCCGTGCGACTCGGCATGGGGTGGGCGATGCTTCCCGACCAGCAGTCGTTCGGTCCGGAGTCGCGCGGCGAACTCGTGGAACTCGCTGGCGGCAAGCCCGAACACGTCGAGCTCTACTGGCAGCAGTGGGCGCTCCACACGACCGCGCTCGACCGGGTCGCCGACGCCATCGCGCGAGCGGCCCGCGAACTGGCTCACTCGTAGACGCGCACCACGATCCACTCGCCGCCGATCTGGCGGATGTCGAACATGCGCGAGCGGTCGTCGTCATCCGTGCCCTGGAAGCGCCATCCGACGAGATCGAGCGGGTGCGTGAGCCCCGCGATCTCGTCCTCAAGATGGGTCGGGGTATCGGTCACCCGGTAATGGCGACCCTCCCAGACGAGGCCATACGGCACCCCGCCCTCGAACCAAATGGTGAGCCGCGTGGCATCGATCAGGGTCATGGCATCTCCTCGGCGCTCGAACTTGTGTTCGAAGATTACGTCGAGTCATCGCGACACGCCAAAACATATGTTCGAATCTCGCGAGGTGTGGTCAAATTGGCGAGAGTCGTGGACATGTGCGCGCTTCTCGTCAAGCAGCGCGCTCTTTGCAGAATGGCAGGAACCCGAGGAACCCGAGGAGCCACAGGAACGAAGGGAGCGCGAGCTCAGGAACGCAGGAGGGGCGAGCTACTCGTCGAGCGCTAGTTCCTTCGGCAGCTCGAGCTCCTTCGCGGAGAGCTCCTCCACATTGACGTCCTTGAAGGTCAGCACACGCACGCTCTTCACGAAGCGGTCGGAACGGTAGACATCCCACACCCAGACATCGTTCATCGTGAGTTCGAAGTAGAAGTCGTGCTCGGTGTCCTGGCGAACCAGGGTGACCTCGTTGGCGAGGTAGAAACGGCGTTCGGTCTCCACGACGTAACGGAACTGGCTCACTACATCGCGATACTCGCGGTACAGCGCCAGTTCGACCTCGCGGTCGTAATCCTCGAACTCGTCCTCGTCCATGCTGCTGTCGAGTCTAGACGCGTTTGGTCGGCGTTCGCCTATCGCTAGAGCAGATGGGTCGCTAGATCAGGGCGGGCTGCTTGAGCCAGGTGTGCCTGTGGAGGGGCGATGGCCCCAGCGTTCCGATCGCGGCGTAGTGGTCGGCGGATCCGTAGCCCTTGTTGCCGGGCCATCCGTATCCGGGGTGGTCGCCATCGGCCTCGATCATGAGGTGATCGCGATGCACCTTGGCGATGACGGATGCCGCGGCCACCGACGCGCAGTCCCGGTCGGCCTTGACTCGTGTCTGCACCCGTGGGGGCTTCACGAGCGCGCCCGTGAGCCAGTCGTGCGCGCCATCGAGCAGCACGACGCTCTCGTGGATACCCACGCCAGCTTCGTGCAGGGCGAGCAGCGCGCGCTTGCCGGCGAGCCCGAGTGAGGCCATGATCCCGATGCGATCCACCTCCTCGGCGCTTGCGAGACCGACAGAGGAGTAGCGCACCCACGCCGCAGCGACGGGAGCGAGCTCCTCACGGCGCTTCTCGCTGAGCAGCTTGGAGTCCCGAAGGCCGGCCGGGATGCCACGCACGCCGACTTCCACAACCGAGAGCCCCACCGCGACCGGTCCGGCTATCGCGCCGCGACCCACCTCGTCGCACCCGATCACGTACCGGGCCCCGGACTTCAGGATGGATCGCTCCACGCTCAGAGTGGGGTCGGCGACTGCCACTACTTCTTGGACCCCTGCTCGACTTTCGCCTCGTCGACATCCGCGAACGTGAGCGGGTAGTTGTCGAGCCAGGTCCAATGGTCGGCGGGCCAACTGACGACGAGCGCGCGGCCGACGACGTTCTCGATCGGGACCGCCCAGGAGCCGTTCGGATCGAGGGCATAGTGGTACGAGGAGTCGGCGGAGTTGTAGCGGTTGTCGCCCATGACCCAGAGGTAGCCCTCAGGCACGGTGACCTCGAAGTCCTCGCGCGTCGCCTTCGTGGCATCCGCCGGGATCGTGATGTAGGGCTCGTCGAGCGGCACGCCGTTCACGGTGATCTGGCCGAGATCGTTGCAGCACACGACGGTGTCGCCGGGCATCCCGATGATCCGCTTGATGAGGTGTTCGTTGCTGTCCGGTGCCGTCAGCCCGACGAAGGAGAGCACGCCGTCGACCGCACCCGTCAGCCAGTTCTGCGGTGGCGGGGTGGGCGCGGCCGAGAGCCAGCCACCCGGATCGCGGAACACGATCACGTCTCCATGCTCGAGCGGCATCAGCTCGGGGGTGAGCTGATTGACGATGATGCGGTCGTCGATCTGGAGGGTCTCCTCCATCGACGACGACGGAATGTAGAACGACCTGATCAGGAACGTCTTGATGAGGAATGAGATGAGGAGCGCCGCGAGGAGGATGAGGAGGACATCCCGGATGAATAGCTTCCATCCCTTGGAACGCGGCTGCTTCGGCTGGTCGTCGGACGTGTCCGCCGGCGCAGCATCGTTGATGGTGTTGTCTGTCATTAAACCCCTGAGCTCCCCGCCAGTTTACGTGGCGGGGAGCTCAGGTGGATGACACTGAAGCAGTGCGAATTAGAACTCGCGCTTCTCCTTGATCTTGGCCTTCTTGCCGCGCAGACCGCGCAGGTAGTAGAGCTTGGCGCGACGCACATCACCGCGGGTGACGATCTCGATGTGGTCGATCACCGGGGAGTGCACGGGGAAGGTGCGCTCGACACCGACCTGGAAGCTGACCTTGCGGACCGTGAAGGTCTCGCGAACGCCTTCGCCCGAACGGCCGATGACGACGCCCTGGAACACCTGGATACGCGAGCGCGTACCTTCGATGATGTTCACGTGAACCTTGACGGTGTCACCGGCGCGGAAATCAGGAATGTTGTCCTTGAGGGATGCTGCATCGACGCTGTCGAGGATGTGCATTGTTCTTCGCTCTCTGCGCCCGCCACAGGTCGAACGCCATGTTGATAAAACTCAGGAAAGGTGAAGGTGTGTCTCGTAGAATGCCGGTACCCCTGTGGCAGAGCCGGAACAGGACACGAACGACGATTCTCGCACAGATTGACGTCGGCGTGCCACTCCCCACGAGTTCCTTTTCCGACAGTTATGGTCTCAGGGACGACAGAAAGATGAACATGACCCTCAAGGCAGATATGACAGTCACATCCCTCTCCGTTCGCGCTGAACCCGTTCAGCAGCGAAGCGCGGAACGAATCACGAGCTTGCTGGATGCCGCTGCCGAGCTGATTGACGCCAACGGGATCGACGGTCTGACCACCAGTGACGTCGCGACCCGCTCCGGCTCCTCGGTCGGCGTCGTCTACCGCTACTTCCCGAACATCCAGTCCCTGCTCAAGGCTCTGGCCGCGCGCAACCTGGACAAGTTCACCACGCGCCTTCGCGAGCAGCTCCCCGAGGACGCGAACGACGCGCTGGGTGCCATGAACGCGGGAATCGACACCTACATCGAGATGGCCCGTACCGAGCCCGGTTTCCGTGCTCTCCGGTTCGGCGACGTGATCGAGGACCGCTTCATCCGCGAGGAGCCCGGTGTCACCGTCGGCATGTCGTCGATGTTCACTGAGCTGCTCGTCACGCGGTACGGCGTCAGCTCGACTCCCGAGCTCGCCTTCGACATCGAGGTGCTCGTCGAGATCGCTGACGCACTCCTCCACCGCGCATTCCGCTACGACACGCAGGGCGACGAGCGCTACATCGCGCGCCTCCGCGAGATCGTTCGCGACTTCCTCACCTCCCACGACGTCGCGTGATCGAACTCCGCACGCCCGCGGAACTGGAGCAGATGCGCACAGCTGGTGAGTTTGTCGCCGGCGTGCTCGAGGCGACGACCTCAGCTTCAGCCGTGGGAGTCAACCTGCTCGAACTCGACGCCCTCGCGCACGACATGATCCGTGCGCGAGGCGCGGAGAGTTGCTACATCGACTACCACCCGTCGTTCGGCGGCTCGCCCTTCGGCAAGGTCATCTGCACGTCGGTCAACGACGCCGCGCTGCACGGGCTCCCGCACGATTACACGCTGAAGGATGGCGACGTGCTGAGCCTGGACTTCGCGGCATCCGTCGATGGCTGGGTCTCGGACTCGGCCGTCACCATCATCGTGGGCACCCCGCGCGACGAGGATGCCCGGCTGATCGAGGTCACGAAGCGCGCGCTCGATGCCGGTATTGCGGCGGCCGTGGTGGGCAACCGCATGGGCGATGTCTCCGCGGCGATCGGTGATGTCGCGCGGGCCGCGCGTCTCAAGATCAACCTGGACTTCGGCGGTCACAGCGTCGGACGGGTGATGCACGGTGACCTTCATGTGCCGAATGACGGGCGACCAAAGCGTGGCTTCCCGCTGCAGCCGGGGCTCGTGTTCGCGATCGAGCCGTGGTTCATGCTCGGCACGAAGCGGATCTACACCGATGACGACGGCTGGACGCTTCGCAGCGATGACGGCTCGCGTGCCGCCCACTTCGAGCACACCGTCGCGGTCACTGATGACGGACCGCTAGTTCTCTCCGCCCGCAAATAAGTCGTCGAGGTCGCCGTCCTCAGCGGATGACTCGCCCGCCCGCGCCAACCGTGCGCTCGTGACTCCGAGCACGGCCGTCGTGGCTATCGCGACGACCAGCAGCACAGGCCAGCCGAACACGGTGAGGAAGCTCGTGTCCTCCGAGAGCGAGGTCGTGACGAGCGCCACAAGGATAGCGACGAGCACCGCGATCAGGACGCGCTCCGTGCGGGTGGGACCGATCGGTCGGCGCCGCATCAGGATGAACTGGTCGATCGCGAGCGAGATGATCATCGCCGGGAACACGAGCACGCCGTTGGCGAGGAACGCGAACGAGAAGATGCGTCCGTCCCCGGCGAAGGCGATCAGCGTGTAGACGATGAGCACGATCAGTGCGACGCCGGTGACAGGCAGAATCCAGTACCAGAACTTCACGGGGCGTCATCCGTGGTGTCGAGCAGATCGGGTCGCACCCGCCGCGTGCGTTCGAGCTGCTGTTCGCGCCGCCAGGCGGCGATCGCACCGTGGTTGCCGCTCAGGAGCACGGGCGGCACCTCGCGCCCGCGCCACTCCGCGGGCTTCGTGTAGCTGGGGTACTCGAGCAGGCCGTCCTCGTGGCTCTCCTCGTCGAGGCTCACGGGGTTGCCCACCACTCCCGGGATCAGTCGCCCCACGGCTTCGATGATCGCCATCACGGCGACCTCGCCGCCGTTGAGCACGTAGTCCCCGAGGCTCACCTCGCGAACACGGGCGACGGATGCCGCGTACTCCACCACCCTCTGATCGATGCCCTCGTAGCGACCGCACGCGAACACGAGCCGCTCCTCGGTCGCGAGCTCGCGGGCCATCGCCTGCGTGAACCGCTCCCCCGCGGGGCTCGGAACGATCAGGAGTGAGTCCGGCGTCAGCACGGCGTCGAGCGCCTCGCCCCACGGCTCCGGCCGCATGACCATGCCCGCGCCGCCACCGTAGGGCGTGTCATCCACCGTGCGGTGACGATCGTGCGTGAAGTCGCGCAGGTCGTGCACGTGGGAGTCGAGGATGCCGCGGTCGCGAGCCTTACCGAGGAGCGAGACATCCAACACCCCGAAGAACTCGGGAAAGATCGTGACGATGTCGATGCGCACCACTCCAGCGTAGGCCCCGTCCAAGCTCGCCTGCGTTCTGCCCGGTCGGTGCGGAGGATGGCGCGCCGTGCTGGCTCGGCTGAGCGGGGCGGGATCGGCGTGTCATCCTCCACAACGTACGACCGCGTCAGCCCGTCCCCCGTCGGGCCCGGACGGCCGCCATGGACAGGGCAACCACCTCACCCTGACTGCATGACGACATACTCAGAACTCGCCCGCAGGACCGGTGGCGTCTTTCGCACCGCCCAGTTGCACGCGAGTGGCGCTACAGCCGCCCACATCCGCTCGGCCGTTGCGGATGGCACCCTGTCCCGCATACGGAAGGGATGGCTGCACACGTCCGATGCCGCACCGGAACTCATCCACGCGGTGTCGCTCGGCGGCCGCCTCGCCTGCGTCTCGGCCGCGAAATACTCCGGCCTGTGGACGCCCGACCTTGGTCCTGGCATCCACATCGCCCGTCCCGCACACGCAGGGCGCACGTTCGGTGATCCGACGGGATTCATCGAACACTGGCAGTCGAGCACGTGGGGCTCGACAGAGAGTGCGATTGAGAGCATGCCCGCCCTGCTGCGGCAGGTGCTGCTGTGTTGCGAGTACGAGGATGCCCTGACCATGGTCGATTCGGCGCTCAACCAGCGTCGGCTCACGCTCACCGAACTGAAGAAGATGCTCGCCACTCTGCCGCCACGGTTCTCCCGCGTGCTGGATGACACGGACCCTGCGAGCGAGTCGGGTCTTGAGACCCTGTGCCGGTATCGACTCAGGCAGCTCGGTCTCGCCGTCCGATCGCAGGTGACTTTCGGTGATATCGGCCGTGTCGACCTGGTCCTCGGGGATCGGGTCATCATCGAAGCAGATGGACGCGAGACCCACGAGGGCACGTTTCTGCGCGACCGCACCCGCGATCTTGCGCTCATGCGGCGCGGATACGTCGTCGTTCGCGTCGGGTACCACCACGTGGTGAACGAGTGGCAGCTCGTGGAGCACACCGTGCGGGCGCTGGTGATGCGGCGCGAGCACGTCTGGTCGGCGACTCACCGCCGCGAGGGACTCGTGTCCTGAGACGTTGCGGAGGATGCCGCGCCGCTTGCCGTGGATGCCACGGGCCTCGGGCGGCGCGCCATCCTCCGCAACGTACGCACACACGGCCCGTCGCACACACTGCCCGTCGCGCGGACGGGCGTCAGCGGCTACGCCTCGGGAGTCGCGTCGGGCGCCGGCTCCTCGGTGAGCTCCTCGAAGAGGCCGAGCGGTGGAGTCACCACGAGGGTTCCCGCGTCGATGTCGACGGAGGGCACGATCGCTTTGACGAACGGAACGAGCACGTCACCGTTCTCGGTCGTGACGGTGAGGAGGTCCTGGCCGGGCATGTGGTCGACGCGGGCCACCGTTCCGACATTCGTGCCGTCGCGCAGCACACTGAGGCCGACGAGCTGGTGGTCGAACCACGCGTCCTCTTCGGGAGCCTCAGTGGGGTCCTGTTCGATCCAGAGGATCGCCTTGATGAGCGTCTCCGCAGTGCTGCGGTCGGTAACGTCCTTGAAGAACGCGACGGGCTGGAGGTTGAACCACTTCAGCTCGAGGAGTTCGAGAGTCTTGCCGTGCCAGGGTGAGCTGGTCGGCACCTGCAGGGTGAACACGGCGCCCGGAACGAAACGTCGTTCCGGGGCATCCGTGTACAGCTCGATCTTGATTGCGCCCTTGAGGCCGTGCGCCTTGGTCAGGCGGCCCACTCTGAGCTGGGTGCCGGCCGTCTTCTTCGCAGCCACCGCTACTGGTCGGTGTCGACGACGTCGACACGCACCTTGCGACCGTCGGCGAGAGCGCCGACGAGGGTGCGCAGAGCCTTTGCGGTGCGACCAGCGCGTCCGATCACGCGACCGAGGTCGTCGGGATGCACGCGCACCTCAAGCACGTCACCGCGGGGTGACGACTTCGAGGACACCTGCACCTCGTCCGGGTGATCAACGATCCCCTTGACGAGGTGCTCAAGAGCGGGAGCGAGCAAGATCAGGCCTTGTCAGCGTCGTCGGCAGGTGCCTCGGCGGCGTCGGCCGGGGCCTCGTCGCCAACCGCGGGAGCCTCGTCAGCAGCCTCGGGGGCGGGAGCCTCCTCGGCAGCGCCCTCGCTCGCGGGGGCCTCCTCGGCGGGAGCCTCGGCCTTGGCCTCGGTCTTCTCCGCCTTGGGCTTGAGCACGGGCTTCTTGGACTCGTCGGCGGTGAACTCCGCCTTCGCCTCCTTGGTGCGCACGGTGCTCACGGCGTCCGCGTCACCCTTGAACTTGCCCCAGTCACCCGTGAGCTTGAGGATGGCCTCAACCTGCGGGCTCGGCTGGGCGCCAACGCTCAGCCAGTACTGGGCACGCTCGGAGTTGACCTCGATGAACGAGGGCTCCTCGGTGGGGTGGTACTTGCCGATCTCCTCGATGGAGCGGCCGTCGCGCTTGGTGCGCGAGTCGGCCACGACAATGCGGTAGTACGGCGCACGGATCTTGCCGAGGCGCTTCAAACGAATCTTTACAGCCACAATTCTCCTGATGTGTGTGGTGGCGTACTCGCGGTCGTGGGCGTGGGGGCACACTCGAACGCGAAAGCTCTGATGGATCCTGGCCGCGCCTGATTAGAGGGTCGGGGGCGACAGGACTCGACTGGCTATTCTGCCACGGTTTTGGCGGGAGCAGAAACGGGCGTCGAGTCGGGGGCGGCAACGGATGCCGCGGCAGCCTTCCTGCGCGAGAGTGCAACCCCCGCGAGGCTCAACACACCGCCCACGATCGCGAGCGGCGCGGGTACCTCCGCGAACACGATGAGGCCCATCAGGATCGCCAGCGGCGGCACGACGTAGGTTGAGATGCCGAGCTGGCCAGCGGGCATGCGCGAGAGGGCGTAGGCCCACGTGGAGAAGGCCAGGGCCGTGGGAACGGCCCCGAGGTACATGGCGCCCACGATCGCGTGTGTGGGGGCGCTCTGGAGCCCCGTGATCAGCTCGCCGGTGAAGGGCAGGCACACGAGCATCCCGATCGCGCAGCCGAGCCACGTGACCTGCGCGTTCGGGAGCCTGCGGAGGGTCGGCTTCTGCAGCAGCACCCCGGCGGCATACGTGACGGCGGCGACGAGGGCCCACAGGATGCCGGACAGCCCGAGCTCGGCCCCGCCGGACGCGAACCCGATGAGGAGCACTCCGAGGAACGCCACCCCGGTGCCGATCGCGAGCCACTTCGAGAGTCCCTCGCGGAGGAACAGCGCCGCGCCGAGCGCGATGAGGATGGGCCCGACGCCCACGATCATGGCCGTGGTACCGGCATCCAGAGTCTGCTCCGCAACGTTGAGCGCGATGTTGTACGCACCGAACCACAGTATGCCGAAGCCCGCGAGTTGCAGCCACTCCCGGGCCGTCGGCCTGACCCAGCGCCGCCCGGCGAGCACGACAATCCCGAGCAGAACTGTGCCGACCACAAGACGCGCGAGCGCAAGCGCTCCCCCGGAGAAGTACGGCGCCGTCCCTCGGATGACGATGAACGCGCTCGCCCACGCGAGGATCGTGATGGTGATCGCGATGATGACCCTCGTCGAGAGTCGACCGGTAGTCGTAGTAGTGCTCACGGCTTCACCGTAGACCCGGCCTCGGACGTCACTGAAGGATCAGGATGACGGTGACCGAAACCTGCCGAACTCTGGCAGCCGCGAGCGCTTAACCGTTCTGCGCGTCGCGCCAGGCGAGCCACTCCTTCACCGTGTCGAGGGGGTAGTCGGGCCCCGAGATGCCGAGGGTGAAGAGCGTGACGCCCTGTGCGCGAAGGTCGTCCGCGATACGCAGGTCCTTCACGCGTGGCTCGTTTGACAGCTCGATCTCGGAGATGTCGCGCCCCACTGCCTCACCGTGCTCGCGCAAAATGTCGAGCTTGCGCGGCAGGTCGGCCGCCGAGACGAAGCTGTGCCAGATGTCGGCGTGCTGGGCGACGATGCGCAGGGTCTTCTTCTCGCCGGCACCGCCGATGAGGATTGGGATGTCACGCGTCGGCGCCGGATTGAGCTTGCCCCACCGCGACTCGATCCGGGGAAGCGCGTCGGCGAGCGCGTCCAGGCGCTGGCCGGGTGTGCCGAACTCGTAGCCATACTCGTCGTAGTCGCGCTCGAACCATCCAGACCCCGTCCCGAAGATGAAACGGCCAACGCCGGAATCGCCAGCACTGATGTGGTCGATCGTGCGGGCCATGTCAGCCTGCAGGTCGGGGTTGCGGTAGCTGTTGCAGTTGACGAGCGCGCCGAACTCGACGCGGCTCGTGATCTCGGCCCAGGAGGCGAGCTCGGTCCACGACTCGAAGTGCATCCCGTCGGGGTCGCCAGACAGCGGGTAGAAGTGGTCCCAGTTGAAGAGGATGTCGGCACCCAACTGCTCGAGCTCGACGACGGTGTCGCGAATCTTCGAGTAGGTGGCGTGCTGGGGCGCGAGCTGGATGCCGATGCGAACGGGGCGAGAGGTCATGCGTTAAGCGAACGCCGGGTCACTGGCAGTATTCCGTGCGTCAGGAAAGACCCCGGGATGCACGCCACTCCAGCAGGCGACGAACGCCCGAGTCGTCGAACTCCGGGCCCATGACGTGCGTCGAGAACAGCGTGACGCCGACCTCGTGCTGCCGGTCGAGGTAGTCGAAGTCCAACGAGCCCTGGCCGCGCGGGCCGGTGCCCGACGCGAACTCGATCTCGGAGACATCCCGCCCCACCGTCTCGCACCAGCGCGCGAGCACCGCAGCCTTCTGCTGATAGGCCTCTGGCTCGACGAAGCTGTGCCAGATGTCCGCGTGCTCGGCGACGATGCGCAGGGTCTTCTGTTCACCCTTGCCCCCGATGAGCACCGGGATCGGCCTCACGGGCGGCGGGTTGAGCTTGCCCCACCGAGCGCGGATGCGGTGGAGATCGCTCTCGAGGGTGTCGAGGCGCTGGCCGGGGGTGCCGTACGGGTAGCCGTACTCGTCGAACTCGCGCTCGAACCATCCAGCACCGGTTCCGAAGATGAAGCGGCCGCCACTGATGTGGTCGATCGTGCGCGCCATGTCGGCCTGGAGGTCGGCGTTGCGGAAGATCGTGCAATTCACGAGCGTTCCCAGTTCGACGCGCTCGGTGCTCTCGGCAAGGGCGGCCAGCATGGTCCACGCCTCGAAGTGCGCGCCATCCGGATCGCCCGTCAGTGGGTAGAAGTGGTCCCAGTTGAAGACGATGTCGACACCGAGATCCTCGACGCGACGAACGGCGTCGGAGATCTGCTGCCACGTCGCGTGCTGCGGTGCGACCTGTGCTGCGACCCTGACGCGGCGACCGCCCAAGGATTCCACCAAAGTCCTAGCGACCCAGGAACTTCTGCAGGCTCGCGAGCTCCTCCTCGCTCGGGCCTCCCGGCGTGGAGCCGAGACCGAAGCCGGAGCCACTGGCGGCCGGGGTGGCAGAGCGACCGGCCGCGAGCGCCGCATTCTCCGCGGCGCGCTTGGCAGGGTTGCCAGATCGCGACCCCTTCTTCTTCTGCTGCTGTTTGCCGCCGCCGAACTTCTGGCCGGGGATCGGGCCCATGCCCGGGATCTGCGGCGTGCCGCCCTTGGCGACCGTCTTCATCATCTTGGCGGCCTGCTCGAACCGGTTGACGAGGGCGTTGACCTCGGTCACCGTCGTGCCGGAACCCTTCGCGATACGGAGGCGGCGCGAGCCGTTGAGCACCTTCGGCATGCGTCGCTCCTGCAGGGTCATCGACTGGATGATCGCCTCGGTGCGCGTGAGCTCGCTCTCGTCGAAGTTGTCGAGCTGCTGGCGCATGTTCTTGCCGCCGGGCAACATGCCGAGCATGCTCTTGAGGGAGCCCATGTTCTTGAGCTGCTGCATCTGCGCGAGGAAGTCCTCGAGGGTGAAGCTGTCGGTCGCGAACTTCTCCGCGGTCTTGAGCGCCTCCTCCTCATCGAAGTTCTTCTGGGCCTGCTCGATGAGCGTGAGGATGTCACCGAGGTCGAGGATGCGGCTCGCCATGCGGTCGGGGTGGAACGGCTCGAAATCGTCCAGGCCCTCACCCGTCGAGGCGAACATGATCGGACGGCCGGTGACGGATGCCACGGACAGCGCGGCACCGCCGCGTGCGTCGCCGTCCAGCTTCGACAGCACCACTCCGGTGAAGTCGACGCCGTCCTGGAATGCGCGTGCGGTCTGCACGGCGTCCTGGCCGATCATCGCGTCGATGACGAAGAGCACCTCGTCGGGGTCGATCGCCTTGCGGATGTTCGAGGCCTGCTTCATGAGCTCGGCGTCAACACCAAGGCGTCCGGCGGTGTCGACGATCACGATGTCGTATTGCTTGCGCTTGGCCTCCTTGACGGCCTCCTTGGCGACCTTGACCGGGTCACCCTTGCCATTCCCGGGCTCGGGCGCGAAGACGGGCACTCCGGCCTGCTCGCCGACGACCTGCAGCTGCGTGACGGCGTTGGGGCGCTGGAGGTCGGCCGCGACGAGCATCGGCGTGTGACCCTCCGACTTCAGCCACTTGGAGAGCTTGCCCGCAAGCGTGGTCTTACCGGCACCCTGGAGCCCCGCGAGCATGATCACCGTCGGGGGCTGCTTGGCGAATTCGATGCGCTTGGTCTCGCCGCCGAGGATCGTGATGAGTTCGTCGTTGACGATCTGCACCACCTGCTGGGCGGGGTTGAGCGCCTTCGACACCTCGTCGCCGAGGGCACGCTCGCGGACACGCGCGGTGAAATCCTTGACGACCTCGAGGGCAACGTCGGCGTCGAGGAGGGCGCGGCGGATCTCGCGGACGGTGCCGTCGACATCCGCAGGGCTCAGCTTGCCCTTGCCGCGAAGTTTGGTGAAGGTATCGGCGAGGCGATCCGTGAGGTTTCCGAAGAGGGCCATGGTGAACCCAGTTTACCGAGCTATCGCTCGGAGGGTTCTGCGAGCAGCGCCCGGGCAGCCATCCCGATGACCGCGCTGTACGTCGGATAGGCGAACTTGACGCCAGCGAGGGTCGCAACGTCGATGCCTGCGGCCATCGCCGTGGTCACCGACTGGACGACCTCGACCGCGTTCTCGCCCACCGCATGCGCGCCGAGGATGAGCTCGCGCCTGCGATCGGTGATGAGCTTGAGGAACCCACGCTCCCGGTCGTCGATGACCGCACGGTCGACACCGGTGAACGGCACCGAGGCAACGAGGCAGAGCGGGTCGCGCTCGCGCGCCTGCTCCTCCGTGAGGCCGACGCCCGCATAGTCGGGGTCGGTGAACCCACCGGCGGGGAGGAGGTGGTGCGGGGTTCGACGGTTGGCGTCGAGCACCGCGTTCTCCGCGGCCGCCTCCCCCTCGAAGTGCGCGGCCTGCACGAGCATGTCGCGGCCGTTCGCGTCGCCCACGGCGAAGATGTGCGGCACGACACTGCGAAAGTACTGGTCGACGGGGATGGCGGAACGCACGACCTCGACGCCCGCATTCTCGAGGCCGAGGTCCTCGACGTCGGCCGGCCAGCCCGTCGCCATGACCACAGCGTCGAGGGTGGCCACCACGGGTGTGCCACCCTCCGCCCACGTGATGTCGATGGCTCCGGCATCCGTTCGCTCGAGGGATGTCACGGTGTCGATGCCCGTGCGCACGTCGACTCCCTGCTCGACGAACGCCTGCGCCACCGAGGCGGAGATGTCGGGATCGGACGGCATCAGGATGCGCGGGGCGAGGTCGAGCAGCGTCACGTGTGACCCGAACGCGTTGAAGACGGTCGTGAGCTGCGCTCCCGTGTTGCCTGCGCCGATGATGGCGACACGCTTCGGGATCTCCGGGAGGTCGAGCACGTGCTCGGGAACGATCGCGAGGTCGGCACCGGGGATGGGCAGGCGGCGCGAGTGACCTCCGACGCACACGATGATGCTGTCGCCGGTGACGGTGCGGCCGGAGTCGAGCGTGAGGGTCGTGGCATCCGTGAACCGCGCCCGGCCCTCGAGGATCAAGTCGACGCTCGCTGCGGCGAAGCGCTCGGCCTCGGCCTTGATCGAGCGGACGCGCTCGACGGTCTCGCGCACCCGGGTGACAGTTGCGGCCCAGTCGAGCACCGGACCGGACTCGAGGATGCCGTAGGCCTGCGCTGTCTGCACCTCACGCACCAGCCGGGCGGTCTTGGCGAGCACGCGCGTCGGGACGCAGCCCGTGTTGACACACGTGCCGCCGGTGCGATCGGCCTCGAGGACCGCGACGGATGCCCCGAGCTCGGCCGCACGGAGTGCCGCCGCCGTTCCTGCCGGCCCAGCGCCGATGACGATGACATCCCAGTGGTCGGTCTTATGCGGCATGACTCAAAACTACTCTGGAGGTATGGCGACCATCGTTCCGTTCAACGGCAGCACCCCTTCACTCCCCGAGAGCGCCTGGGCGGCGCCGACCGCGACGCTCATCGGGGCGGTCACGCTCGGCGAGCGCGCGAGCGTCTTCTACGGCGCGGTCCTCCGGGCCGACTCGGACACCATCTCTCTAGGAGAGGGCAGCAACCTCCAGGACAACGTGACCGTGCACTGCGACGCCGGCAAGCCCACGCGCGTCGGCTCGGGCGTGAGCGTCGGCCACGGCGCCATCCTGCACGGATGCACTGTGGAGGACGACTGCCTCATCGGTATGGGCGCGACCGTGCTCAACGGGGCCGTCATCGGGGCGGGGTCCCTCGTGGCGGCGGGCGCCGTCGTGCTCGAGGGAACCGTGGTGCCTCCCGGGTCGCTCGTCGCAGGCGTGCCGGGCAAGGTGCGACGGGAGCTCTCCGAGGAGGAGCGGGCGGGCATCCGGTCGAACGCGAAGCACTACCTCGAGCTCGCCGCGGCCCACCGCGAGGCGAACAGCTAGGAACCCGGGTATGGTTGATTCGCCGCGATGGCGAACACGACGGCGCCCACGATCGGCAGGAACGCCACGATGATCGTGATGATGGCGAGCACACGTGAGTCCCCGCGCACCAGGTTGATCACCGCGATGACGAGGGAGGCCAGCACGAGCACGGCGGAGGCGATGAAGATCACCTGGTAACCGAGCGCGCCGGTGCCTGAGCCGTCGAGGGCGGCGGCGATTCCGTTGAGAAACGACCATGCCATGAGGCCAAGACCGACGATCACGGCGATGAGCGGGATGACTCCGCGACGAGCATTCATGCGCTCACCCTAGGGCTCGGGATGCGTCGGCGTCAGCCCCACGTCGGGGCGAGGAAGATCGCGATCCCCACCAGCGGAACCGAGGCGACCAGCACGGCCGCGGTGGACACGACCTCGTGGCGGTGGCGAATCAGATTGGAGACGGCCACCACGACCACTCCCCTGGCGATTGTGACGGCGATCACTCCGACCGTCGACCACAGGGCATCGCCGCCCGTGCCATCCGATGTCGCCTGGAGAAGGCCGATCGCTGCAGACGCGAGCAGCACGACGGCCACAACCGACCAGGCGAACAGGCGGTACCCGCTCGTGAGGGTGGAATCGCTGCGAGTGCGCATGCTGGGAGGCTAGCGCGGCGAGGTAGCGCGGAGGTGAGCGTCCGCGGAACTACTCCCTCATCAGGGCTTGTTCAACTCCAGTTGGAACATGTAGGTCTCAACCGCCGTGCGAAAACGCTTCTCGCTGATGGCGCCGTCGGTCACGAGCCGGATGCGCACGACCGCGTTGGCAGCCTGAAGGTCGAACACGTACGCCCTCCAGCGGGTGCCGGGATCGGCTGTGTGCACCCACCCCACAGCGGCAATCGTCTCGGGTACGTCAAGGGCGGGTGCAGGCGTGATCGCTGCCGTGAAACGGTCGTCTCGCGGACCGATCTCCACCCGCGAGCATCCGTCGATGGTCTCCTGAAGTTCAGCGAGATACGCGCTCGCCGCCTCGGTGCTGTCGAAGAGACGCACTGATTGGTCCGCGAACGCTGCCCGGTCCCCCGTGTGGGTTCCGAGGTAGTAGACCTCGTCATCGTCGGAGCTCAGGGCAGCGTCCATCACAGAGCCGTACGCCGCCGAAGCCTGGAAGAAGAAGCAGTTGTCGGGCGAACCTTCCGACGAGGTCCAGTCCTCATTCTCCCTGTCGTAGACGGAGCCCACGGTGATCGGAGTGAAGTTCGGTGGCACTTCCGCCAGCTCCGCAACGCCGAGCTTGCGGAAGTCCGCATCTCCCATCGTCAAAAGTCTGACCGACTGGGAGTCGTAGCACTCATCCGGGCAGACGATCGGACTCTCGGCCTCGGAGGCGCTCGCGGTGCCCTGGACGAGGGGCTGCCCTCCGTCGTCCTGGGCCGTGGCCGCCTCATTCGCGCCCCGGCTCGGGGAAAGGGCATCCACGACAGAAACAACGCCGAAGAACAGAGCCAGGAGCATGCTCACACCCACGATGGCACCAAGTGCGAGCACGGGAATCACCCAGAGGGCGAACGCACGCGACGGTTGGGGGTTCGCCATCCGCTAGCCGATCAGGCCCTGCACGAAGACGTGGGGCGTGAAGCCGGTCAGGTCGCCAATGCCCTCGCCCTGGCCGACGAGCTTGATCGGGATGCCCGTCTTCTCCTGTACCGCGAGCACGAAGCCGCCCTTCGCGGAGCCGTCGAGCTTCGTGATCACGAGACCGGTCACCCCGGCGTGCTCGATGAACGCCTGGGCCTGAGAGAGTCCGTTCTGGCCGGTCGTGGCATCCAGCACCAGCAGTACCTCGGCGATCTCGGTCTGCTTCTCGATCACGCGGCGGATCTTGCCGAGCTCGTCCATGAGCCCGCTCTTCGTCTGAAGGCGCCCAGCCGTATCGATGATGGCGATGTCGATGCCCTCGCGCTGGGCGCGTTCAACTGTCTGGAAGGCGACGGATGCCGGGTCCTGCCCCTGTTGCTGGGGTCGAACGATCTCGGCCCCACCCCGCTCTGCCCATGTTGCGAGCTGCTCAACGGCCGCAGCACGGAACGTGTCTGCCGCGCCCACCACGACGGTTCGCCCGTAGCCCACGAGGAACTTGGCGAATTTGCCGATGGTCGTCGTCTTGCCGACGCCATTCACGCCAACCACGAGCACTACCGCGGGGCGGGCCGTGAGCTTGAGCGTGGGGTCGAGCCGCGCCAGGCGCTCCTCGAGGTTCTCGCGCAGCATCCTTCTGAGGTCCGTGGGGTCTGTCGTGCGGTACTTCGCGACGCTCGCGCGGAGCTCCTCGACGACCGACTCTGTGATGTCGGGGCCGAAGTCGGCGGAGAGGAGAGCGTTCTCGAGGTCCTCCCACGTCGTCTCGTCGATCGTCGCGCGCGAGAACATGCCCTTGAGGGCCCCGCCCAGTGACCAGGTTGCCATGCTCCAAGGGTATGACCTGCGGGGCATACAGCGCGCCAGGCGCAGGGAGGTCAGGGGGTGAGAACCGTGACGCCCGCTTGGTCGAGGGCTGCCTGGAGCGCGGCGCCTGGCGCTCGGTCCGTGATGAGGTAGTCCGCCGTGTCCAGGGTGCCGACCTGCGCGAAGAGCTGCCGCCCGAACTTGGTCGAATCGGCGAGGATCGCCGTGCGGGTGCCCTTTTGGATCATCTCGCTCATCATGGCCGCATCGCCGAGATTGCTCGTGGAGTAGCCGGATTCGGAGACAGCACCGACGGCGATGAGCACGAGATCGCACCGGATGTCGACCTCCGCACCACCGGGGGTCATCGTGAAGGCGACCGGCCCGGTCGTGGCCTGCGTGATCGTGCGCACCGCTCCCCCGAAGACGTACAGGTCCCGGAAGACCTTGGGCGAGATCTCGCCGGGTATACGGAGATTGTTGGTGGCGATCGTGAGCTCGCGATGGTTGCGCAGCGCGCGGGCAACGGCGAGAGTGGTCGTGCCGGCGTTGAGCATGATGACGCTGCCGTCCTCGACCAGACCCACCGCGACCTTCGCGATCCTGTCCTTCTCCGCGGCCTGCATGCGAAGGCGCACGTCGAGTCCGCGATCGGTGCGGGGACCGCCGTCGATGCTCACCGCTCCACCGTGCGTGCGAACCAGCACGCCCTCCCGATCAAGCTGGTCGAGGTCGCGGCGCACGGTGTCTATGGAGACGTCGAAACGCTCTGCGAGTTCCGCGACCGTCACCTGTCCGGCCTCGGCGACGTACGTCGCGAGGTCCGACTTCCTTCCCGCAGGCAGGCGCCGTGCGTGCTCCTTGGTGTCGCTCATGTCTTCAATATCTAGCACAGCGCATCCCGTTATGCGCAGTATTCGTCTCGAAATCACGCAAATACCGCACAATGACGCACCCCTCCCTTGCCCGGAATTCCCACAGATCCGGGCAGGAAGTGAGCAAACGTGCCCGATTGTCGAGTTGACTCGCGCGAAGAACGGAGCATATGATCCCCATAAGATGCAAACATGCGCATAAGGGCGCGTGAAACAGCAAACTCTCAAAGAGGAGAAACGATGGCCATATTGGCTCGAGGGCGTCGCACCGCTCTCACGGTCGCGGGCGCGGTCACCGCATCCGCGATGCTTCTGGTTACAGCCGGCTGCGCACCTGCCGACTCAAGCTCAGACGGCGTCACTATCGAGTTCGCCCAGTGGTGGGAACCCGAGCTCCCCGACGGAGCATTCCGCGCCCTCATCGACCAGTTCGAAGAGGAGAACCCCGGGATCACCGTTGAACTCATCAGCGGCCCGTACGCGTCGACCAAGGAGCAGCTGTTCGCCGGCGCAGCATCCGGCACCATGCCCGATGTCGTCGGCCTCGACGGCGCCTGGGTCAGCGACTTCGCCAAGCAGGGCGCCATCGCCGACCTCACCGCCCTCATGGACGAGAACGGCATGGACGACAGCAACCTGGCGAGCCAGATCAAGATCGACGGTTCGACCTACATGATCCCCGTCGTCAACTTCGTGTACCCGCTCTTCGTCAACACCGACCTGCTCGGCGAAGCCGGGGTTTCCGAGGCTCCGAGCACCCGCACCGAGTTCACCTCTGCGGCCAAGGCGATCACGGGCCTGGGCACGGGAGCGAGCGGCTGGGTTCTGCCCCTCTCGCTCGAAGCTCCCAACGGCATCCAGAACGACGTCATGTCGTGGAACTGGGCCTCCGGCGGCACCATGCTCACCGAGTCGGGCCAGCCCGACCTGACCAACGCGGATGTCATGAGCACTGTCGAGTACGTCCAGTCCCTCTGGGACGCCGGCGTGATCGCGCCGGGTTCGTTCACCATGAAGGAGCAGGACAAGGTCGAGGAGTTCACCAACGGCCGCGTCGGCATGATGATCGACTCGCTCTCGCACATCAAGCTCATCCAGGAGAGCAACCCCGACCTGAACTTCGACATCTCGGCGATCCCCGCCGAGGACGACTACACGGGAGCCCGCGGCATCCCCTACGCATCGTGGGGTATCGGTGTCGCCGACGGCAGCGAGCACAAAGCCGAGGCCCTGAAGCTCGTCGAGTTCCTGATGAGCACGGATGTCAACTCCGAGCTCTCCACGATCGCCAACGCCTTCCCCGGCAACACGCAGTCGGCTCCGGAGTTCGGCGAGAACAGCGAACTCTTCCAGAAGGCCTTCGAGATCTACCAGAGCGGATACCCGGCGAACGAGTTCACCGGACTGCCCGTCGCGGAGGACCTCATGCGCCAGTTCGACACCGAGTTCCAGCGGCTCCTCTCCGGTGAGGTCGACGTCGACACGATGTTGAGCACCGTGCAGGAATCCTGGATGGCCGAGTTCTAGAAGTTCCACCTGTGGCCGTGCCACGGCGAATGCCGTGGCACGGCCCTCCCCCTCAGAATTGGAGGTGCCGGTGAGCGCCACGCTCCCCCGCACGTCACGACGGATCGCCGTCGGTCGTCGAATCGAACCGTACGCCTACCTGGCACCCACGGTGACGCTCATGGTCGTGCTGATGCTCGTTCCCATCGGAATGGTCATCGGGTACTCGTTCCTGGACAACGTCATCCTCAACAAGAACCCCGAAGTCGTCGGGTTCGACAACTACATCGCGGTCATCACGGACCCCGTGTTCACCACCGCGATCAGCAACACCTTCGTGTTCGTGGCGGGCAGCGTGCTCGCCCACCTGCTCATCGGCCTCGCGTTCGCCCTCATGCTGAACTCGACGCTCCTCGGGCCGCGCATCATCGGATTCTTCCGAGGGCTGTTCATCCTGCCATGGCTCTTCACCGCCGCCATCGTCGCGGTGCTCTGGCGCATGCTGCTCGCGCCGAACGGAGTCGTCAACTTCCTGCTGGCCGGTGTCGGACTCACGTCGGGTTCGACGGAGTGGCTCGCCGATCCAGCACTCGCTCTCGCTTCCGTGACCTTCATCAACATCTGGTCCGGGTACCCCTTCTTCATGATCAGCCTGCTCGCCGGCCTCCAGGGGATCCCCGCCGACCTCCACGAGGCCGCCAAGGTGGACGGGGCCGGGCCGCTTCAGCGGTTCTGGAACGTCACGGTTCCCCAGCTCAAGCCGATCATCATCTCGATGGCGCTGCTGGACTTCATCTGGACGTCGCAGCAGTTCGCTCTCATCTGGATGACAACGGGCGGCGGGCCGATCGTGGCCACCGAAGTTCTGAGCACTTACACGTACAAGCTCGCCTTCGCGAAGTACGAATTCGCCCTGGCATCCACCAGTGCGGTTCTCGTGCTGCTGCTCTCGATGATCCTGGCGATCCTCTACGTGCGTCACCAGAGAGCGAGGGACTGACCGATGGCCACGACGACCACCCGCCAGAGGCACACGCTCAAGCGCGTGGCCCTGCTGCTGGGCCTGCTCACCGGGGCTGCCTTCGCCTTCTCGCCCATCCTCTGGATGCTGTCGAGCTCGTTCAAGTCGAACACCGAGATCTTCGAGTTCCCGCCGAGGCTGCTCACCGAGGGATTCTCCTTCGACGCCTACGTCTCGATCCTGACCGACCCCGAGAAGGTTCGCTTCTTCATCAACAGCTACGTGGTCTCGGGGGCGGTGACGATCCTGACGCTGTTCGTGGCCATTCTGGCCTCGTACGCCTTCAGCCGTTTCGACTTCTGGGGCAAGAAGCCGCTCAACGTCGTCATCGTGAGCGTGCAGGCGGTGCCGCCCATCACGCTCCTGGTGCCGTACTTCGGTCTCGTGGTCGCGCTCGGGCTGTTCAACACCTACCCGGGGCTGATCTTCACGTACATGGTGTTCACGCTCCCCTACGCGATCATCATGATGACCGGGTACTTCAACACCCTCCCGCGCGAGCTCGACGAGGCCGCCCGAATGGATGGCGCCGGCTCCTGGACCGCTCTGTGGCGGGTCCTCGTTCCGATCTCGGTGCCGGGAATCGTCTCGGTCGGCGTCTACACCTTCATGATCGCGTGGAACGAGTACCTCTTCGCGCTCACCCTCACCAAGACCACGGACATGCGCACGGTGCCGATCGGCATCCAGCTGCTCATGGGGCAGCACTCGTATGAGTGGAACGAAATGATGGCGATGAGCATCCTCGGGTCGATCCCGGTCCTCGCCCTCTTCCTCTTCTTCCAGCGCTACTTCGTCGGCGGCCTCGTCGCCGGCGCCGTCAAGAGTTGACGATGGCCACCCGGCTCTCGTGGACACCACCCACCGAATAGGAGAAACCAACTGTGCTCTACACCGGCAAGTCCATCCTGGATGTCGCGAACGCGAACAACTTCGCGATTCCCGCGTTCAACATCAGCGACTGGACGATGTTCAACGGCGTCATGGACATCAGCGAGGAGTTGGCCGCTCCGGTCATCATCGCCATCCACCCCGATGAGGTCAGCCACGTCACGACGGACCTGATCCTCGCCATGCGCTCGCGTGCTCACCGCTCGAGCGTGCCCGTCGCCATCCACTGGGACCACGGGGGAAGCTACGAGCAGATGATCGTTGCGATCCAGGCGGGATTCACCTCGGTCATGATCGACAAGTCCCTCGAGCCGTTCGAGGTGAACGTCGCGGAGACGCGTCGCGCCGTCGAGGCCGCGCACGCGGTGGGTGTGCAGGTCGAGGGTGAGCTCGGCACGATCGGTGCCAACGACAGCTACGGCGAGGCGGGTGCCGCCGAGATCATCTACACCGACCCCGCCGACGCCATCCGCTTCGTTGAGGAGACCGGAGTCGACAGCCTCGCCGTCGCGATCGGTACCTCGCACGGCCTGTACCCGGCCGAGAAGCAGCCCGAGCTCAAGCTCGACCTGCTCAAGGAGCTGAAGGCTGCCCTCGGCATCCCGCTCGTGCTCCACGGCGGCTCCTCCAACCCCGATGACGAGATCGCCAAGGCCGTGCGTCTCGGTGTGAACAAGATCAACATCTCGAGCGACATCAAGGTGGCGTACCACAACCGCATGCGTGAGGTGCTCGGAACGGACGAGCGCCTGCGCGAGCCGAACCAGATCCAGCCGCCGTCGGTGGAGGCCCTCAAGGCGACCGCAGCGCAGAAGATCGAGCTGTTCGGCGCCGCGGGCAAGGCGGACCTCTACTAACCGCAACGCACTGATCGGGGATAGGGCTGGGATGATCGGCGCCATGGAGAAGGAACTCGTTCTCGGACTCGGCGGAACCGTCGACTACGAGGTCCGTTGGGATTCCGACGTTCTCGAACGACTCGTTCGCGAGTACGGGATCACGCGGAGCGAGTTGCACACCATGGCGCCGATCGTTGACGAACGATCGCTCGTTGTGGTGATCCTGGCGTTCCTCGCGGGTGGCTCGGGCGGCGAGCGCTTTGTCGAGTCATCCGCCATCGTCGAGCAATTCGCCGCGCACTTCGACACGAGGATCACGCTGGGCGGAACGGGCGTGCGGGCGGGAATCGCGCTCGACAGCCTGGGAATCGGGAGTACCCAGCACCTCGTGAGCATCGACGACAACGTGAGACGGCTGCTGCCGGCATCCGTCGACTACATCTCGAGCGCCACCCGGGACACCCTCGACCCCCACCTGATCGTGCAGTACCCGGCTGGTGCGACCCTCCTCGTGGAGGGGCAACCGCTGGTGGCACCCCACTCCAACCGGCTGATCTTCGCCAACGACCCGCCAAACCGGGAGATGCTGCTCTCGACTGAGCTCGCCGAGACCCTCTCGCGGGCTCGCGCGTTCCTCGTCTCGGGCTTCAACACGATGCAGGATGTCGCGCTGCTCCGGGCCCGACTCGACGCGCTGCTCTCCGCGCTCGAGAGCCTCCCGGCCGACTCCCTCGTCTACTACGAGGACGCGGGATTCTACGTGCCAGGGTTCCGGGCGATCGTGCGGGAGCGACTCCTCCCCCGGATCGATGTCTACGGCATGAACGAGGACGAACTGCAGGAGTACGTCGGGCGCGAGGTGGATCTACTCGACCCCGACGACGTGGTGGCCGCCCTGCGCGAGCTGCACGAGCTGATCCCGGCACCGGCGCTCCTGGTGCACACGAAGTACTGGGCGATCTGCGTCGGTCCTCGTGCGGGCGAACTCGGCGCGGCCGTCGAGAGCGCTGTGCGGATGGCTGCCACCAGGTACCGCATCGGCGATGGACATACGGCTGCGGACTTCGCTGAGACGGCGGGGATACCGCGGCACGCGGGAGGAGCAGCCGTCGTGGACGCTGCGGAACGGCGCATCCCGGGCTCCGTCGGCATTGCCGCGCACGTTCTCGACGTGGCGACGCCCACCACGATCGGTCTCGGCGACACCTTCGTCGGCGGTTTCTTCGCAGCCCTCTCCAGCGGCGCATGACGATCCGGGTCACCTCCAATCGACCACCCGCCCGGTTCTACCGCGGTGGTGCGCGCCTCGCGGCGCTCCGTGGGGAGTCGGCGATGCCGGAGTACGAGCCGGAGGACTGGGTGGGCTCGACGACGACCGTCTTCGGTGAGCCGAGCCTGGGACTCACCACGCTCGCGGACGGACGACTGCTGCGCGACGCTATTGTCGCGGACCCCGTCGCCTGGCTCGGGGCACGGCATGTCGCCCGCTGGGGCACCGACCTCCGGCTGCTCGTGAAGCTGCTCGATGCCGGCCAGCGGCTTCCCGTCCATGCCCATCCGAGCGACGACTTCGCCGAGCGGCACCTCGGTCACGCGCACGGCAAGGCGGAGGCCTGGTACATCCTCGAGGGCGGGAGCGTGCACATCGGGCTGCGCGAGGACGTCGGCATGAGTGACCTGGCCTCGCTCGTGCAGAACCAGGACTCGTCGGCCCTTCTCAACCTCCTGAATGAGGTGGTCGTGTCCCCCGGCGATGTCGTCTGGGTACCGCCAGGCGAGCTGCACGCGATCGGGGCCGAGGTGCTCCTGCTGGAGCTGCAGCAGCCCGAGGACCTCTCGATCCTGCTCGAATGGCAGGGTTTCGCGATCGACGGGGCTGTCGCCGGGCACCTCGGCCTGGGCTTCGCCACGGCACTCACCGCGGTGAACGGGTCGCGGCGGATGCTCGGCGGACCCCAGTCCCTCGTGAGTCGAACCACGTCCCCCGGGTCAGTGCTCCCCACTGCCGCGGATGAGTTCTTCCGGCTGGAGCGCTTCACCGTGCGGGACCGGCTGACGATCGACGAGGGCTTCGCGGTCCTCTTCGTCGTGGATGGTGCACTCACGATCGGCGGCGAGAGCGCCAGCGCGGGGAGCACGCTCCTGGCTCCGGCATCCGACGGCCGGATCACAATCGAGGGCGCTGGCACTCTGCTCGTGGCGCGGCCGCCAGCGCCGTAGGGTCAGCCGGCCGCTTCTGTAGCGGCGCGGTCGCCCACACGCTGGCCGACGACGGCGCTGATGCCGTCGGCACGCATGCTCACGCCGTAGAGCGCGTCAGCGATCTCCATGGTGCGTTTCTGGTGGGTGATGACGATGAGCTGGGAGTTTTGGCGGAGGTCCTCGAAGATCGCGAGGAGGCGGCCGAGGTTCGCGTCATCCAGCGCCGCCTCGACCTCGTCCATGATGTAGAACGGGCTGGGGCGAGCCTTGAAGATCGCGATCAGGAGCGCCACGGCGGCGAGCGATCGTTCCCCACCGCTGAGCAGCGACAGGCGTTCGATCTTTTTGCCCGCCGGCTTGACGCTCACCTCGATGCCGGTGGTGAGCAGGTTGTCTGGGTCGGTCAGCGCGATGCTGCCGGTTCCGCCCGGGAACAGCACGGGGAACACCTGGTTGAAGGCCGCCTTCGTGTCCTCGAAAGCGCTCGCGAAGATGTCCTGCATCTTCTCGTCGAGCTCCTCGATGATAGTCAGCAGGTCCTTGCGGGTGTTCGTGAGGTCCGTGAGTTGCTCGGTGAGGAATTTGTGCCGCTGCTCGAGAGCGGCGAACTCCTCGAGGGCGAGCGGGTTCACGCGCCCCAGCTGGGCGAGCTTGCGCTCCGCACGAGCCAGTCGCGCCTCCTGCTCGGCGCGCACAAAAGGCGTTCCGGATGGTTCGTCTTCACTCTTCTCCGGAGCTTCTGCCGCAGCATCCGGCGTGTCGCCCTCAGAGAGCGGTTCCTCGGCGGGACCCTCCGGAGAAACGGATGCCCCGGCCAGGGCCGCCACGGTGAGCTCGCCATCCTCGGGCACGGGAACCTGCGGGCCGTACTCGGCGACGAGCACGTCCTCGACGAGACCGAGCTCCTCCCCCGCGCGCTCCAGCAGGGTGGAGAGGTGCAGCTTCTTCTCGTAGATCTGCATCTCGAGGCCGTGCACGTTCTCACTCACTCCAGCGAGGCGCTCACGCAGTGTGCTCTCCTCGCGGCGAAGGTCGGCGAGTTCCTGGTTCTGTGCGGCGCGCTCGGCCTCGGCGGCGGCGAGCTCGACGCGGGCCTGCGAGACCGCGCGGTCTGCGACATCCAGAACGGCGGGAAGTTTCGCGATGACATCGTTCGCCGCAGCCACCTGATGCTGACGGATGACGGCGAGTCTGGCCTGCTCCTGGGCCGCCTCCCGTTCGGCCACGAGCTGCGCCGCCAGCTGGTCGGCACGGGCCCGCTGGGCGCGCACCCGCTCGCGGATCGTCTCGAGGGCCATGCGCTGCTCGAGCTCGGCTGCGCGGGCGGCCTCCACCTCGGCGAGTACCGCGTCGCGGGCGGAGACATCGAGCATGGGGCGGGGCTTTGCCTCGTACTCGTCGTGGCTTGCCTTAGCCCGTTCGACCTCGGCCTCAGCCGTGCGCACGGCCTCGTTCGAGACCTCCACGGCCTGCGAGAGGCGCTCCCACTCGGCCTGGGCAGCCTCGAGCTGGATGCGGTAGCGGCCGAGCTGCTCGGACTGCGCGGCGAGCTGCGCGTCGTACTCGCGGAGCGCCTGCAGTGCCGTTGCGGCCTCCGTCTTGGCGGTCTCGAGGGCTCCCCGGCGCTCGGCCAGGGCGAAACGGGTCCGCTCGATCTGGGTCGTCACCGTCGCGAGGCGCGCTGCCGCGGCATCCCGCTCGGCCACGAGCTCGAGGCGCGAACGCTTCGCGCCAGAGCCCCCGCGCAACACGTATCGGGTGAGCACGTCGCCCTGGAGCGTAACGAAGGTCGTATCGTCCGGAGCGTTCTTCCAGGCGGCGCGAGCGGCGGCGAGGTCGTCGGCCACGGCGACGTGAGCCAGCAGGCCGAGCACGCCGTCCGGAGCCGTCACAACACTGGAGGCTGGGCGGATGCCCTCGGCGGTGAAACCGGATGCCGCGCGCACGACGGCATCGGACACGACGACCTCGACCCGCCCGAAGTCCTTCTCCGCCGAGTGGCTGAGCGCGTCGAAGGCTGCCTCACGCGAGTCGGCGAGGACAGCATCGGCCAGCGACCCGAGTGCGGCGGCGATCGCGGCCTCATACCCGGGCTCGACACGGACGTGCTCGGCGACAAGGCCGCGGATGCCGGCAAGCTTCGCGCCCACGAGGGCGTTCGAGCCGTCCTTCTGCTCCACGGCGAGCGAGAGTGCCGAGGAGCGTGCGGCGAGCGCGTCACGTTCCCGCTCCGCCGCGTGCACCTCGTCGCGCAGGGTCTCGATCTCGGCCTGGATGCTCGAGACCGTCGCCTCGGCGGCCTCGTAGGCGGCGTCGAGGGATCCATCGCCCTCCTCGGTGGTCGCGGCTTCGGCCTCGAGCGCGACGAACTCCGTGCGGGTCGAGTCACGGCGCTGCTCCGCGGCCTCGAGGGCGTTCTGCTGGCGGAGGAGCTCACCCCGCGCCGACGCGAGACTCGTGCGCGCGACATCCACTCGTGCGGCGAGCCCGGCGAGTTCGAGGGAGTGCCGAGAGACGAGGGCGCTCTGGGCGGCGATCTCCTCGTCGAGAGAGTCGAGGGATGCCTTGGCCGTCGCCGTGGCGGCCGCTGCGGCGCCCACGGCCTCCTCGGCCTCCGAGACCGTCTCAGCCAGGCGGGTCGCCTCGTCGCGAGCATCCTGAACGGCCGATTCGCTTGTTGTCGAGCCCATCATGGGGCTCTCGACCTGCTGGCCAAGGAGCGCAAGCCGCTGGTTCGCCAGGGTGAAGAGGCCGCGGAGCCGCTCCTGCACGCTCTCCAGCCCGAACGCCGTGCGGCGAGCGCCGTCGACGGCGTCCCCGAGCTGGGCCTGCTCGAGCCTGCCCACGCGGAGTTTGGCCTGGTCGAGCTGCTCCTGGAGCACGATGCGCTCAGACTTGCGCTCGGACTCGCTGCGCGAGAACGCTGTGATCGCGGTGCGTAGCTCCACAACCTCGTCGGCGAGCAGACGGGCGCGGGCGTCGCGCACGATCGCGGCGATGGTCGCGGCTTCCTTCGCCACCTCGGCCTGGGCGCCGAGCGGCTTGAGCTGGCGGCGGATCTCCCCAGCCAGGTCGGAGAGGCGCGTGAGGTTGGCCTGCATGGCGTCGAGCTTGCGGAGGGTCTTCTCCTTGCGCCTGCGGTGCTTGAGGATGCCAGCGGCCTCCTCGATGAAGCCGCGGCGGTCCTCCGGGGTGGCGTGAAGGACGGCATCCAGCTGGCCCTGGCCCACGATCACGTGCATCTCGCGGCCGAGACCGCTGTCGGAGAGCAGCTCCTGCACGTCAAGGAGTCGGCACTGCTCGCCGTTGATCGCGTACTCGCTGCCGCCGTTGCGGAACAGGGTGCGGCTGATCGTCACCTCGGCGTACTCGATGGGCAGCGCGCCATCCGCGTTGTCGATCGTGAGAATGACCTCGGCGCGACCGAGGGGACCCTTGGTGGCGGTGCCGGCGAAGATGACGTCCTCCATCTTGCCGCCGCGCAGTGTTTTGGCTCCCTGCTCGCCCATGACCCAGGCGAGGGCATCCACGACATTCGACTTGCCGGAGCCATTCGGACCGACGACACACGTGACGCCCGTCTCGAAGGCGAACGTGGTCGGCTGCGCGAAGGACTTGAACCCCTTGAGGGTCAGGCTCTTCAGATACACAGGGCCTGCCCTTCTGTCATACCGCGCGACCTGGGTCCACGGTACTAGATGGGACTGGGCGACGAACCCCCATCGAGTTCTTCGAGCAGCTCGGCAAGACGCCTCTCGGGCGACCCCGAGAGTTCGACGACCCGTGCTGAGCCCGTCACGTCCGCGTCGTCGACGAGGTCCAGCAGGGCATCGGCCATGGCACCACGCAACGCGCGGTCCTCGTCCGGCGCGACGGGCGCGGTGTCTGGCGGAAGGACCACGAGCAGGTCGACGGTGTCCATGGTGCTGCGCGCGACCGGAAGACCGCTGCGCACGAGCGCCGACGTGTCTGCCCGGCCCAGGGCATCAAGCGCCATGAGATAGGCCAGGAAGTCGAGGGCCCGCGTTCGGCGATCAGTGACGTTGTCGCCGGCGCCTCGAGCAGACGCACACACGCGAGACGGAACTGGGCGGCGAATGAGGCGACACCTGCAGAGTCGGGGTCGTCTGTTGACTCGTAGGGATCGTCGAGCCTCGTGAAGCCAGGACGAGCGCTCGCGAAATCGCTGATGAGAGTGCTCTTGCCCGAGGAGTGGGTTCCCGAGACGACAATCCGCATGGCGCGAGCCTATAAGGCCGGGGATCACTCGTGCCGCGACTGCGACAGGGGGTCGTCGTCGATCTTCCCCACCTCTGCACCCTCGGCAGGGACGGATCTCGCGCGCCCGACCAGCGCCAGCATGGGGAAGAGCAGGACGGTGACCATCGCGCCACCGACGAGCGCTCCGGCGAGGCTCGCATCCAGGACGCCTGCGTCCGTGCCGATCTCGGTGACCGCGATGACGAGAGGGAGCGTCGTCGCGGTGAATAGGCCGACGGTAGTTCTGTCGCGGAACGAGACGCCCCGCTCCGGTGAGAGAAAACCGGGCACTCCGCGAATCACGAGAATGGCGACCGCGACGAGGGGAACCAGGGCCAGGGATGCGGGGTCTGCGAGGAGTGTTGCCAGGGGGAAGGCGACACCTGTCGTGACGAAGAACAGCGGCACGAAGAACCCGAACGCGATGGACTCCAACTTGGCTTCGATGATGTGCTGCTCAGCAGGCGAACTCCCGCGGAGGACGACGCGGGCCAGGAGTCCTGCCGTGAAGGCCCCCAGGAGGAAGTCGACATCGAGCACAACAGCGAGCACCACAAGAGCCGCCAGGATGAGGATGACGACGCGAACGGCGAACTGGCCGCTCGTGTGAAGCGTGCGAGTGACCATGCGCTGCAGCCAATGCCCGGATGATCGTGCCGACGTCGCGAACGCGAAACCCGCGACCGCGAGGAACACGACAAGGGAGATCACGCCCGCGAGGGGCTGCCTCCCGCTCAGGAAGATCGAGATCGCCACGAGGGGCAGGAACTCGCCCACCGCCCCCGCCGCTGCGACAGCGTTGCCCACCGGCCCCGAGGTCAGGCCCGCGTCGCGGAGGATCGGCGTGAGAGTCCCGAGAGCGGTGCCGCTGAGGGCGATAGCGATGATCACCCCTGTCGAGGCATCCCCGCCACCGAGGAAGAATCCCGCGACGAGCGCGAGGACCGCCGATCCACCCCAGCCGGCGAGGGCTCGCACTCCGCCCTTGCCGCGCACCGAGTCCAGGTTGATCTCATTGCCGGCCATGAAGAACAACAGGGCGAGGCCCAGCTGGGAGAACACGTCGAGGGTGTCGGAATCCTGAACCCACCCGAGGCCAGCCGGGCCGAGGAGCATCCCGAGCCCGATCTCGAAGACCACGAGCGGAACGAGGATGGCCCTACTGACCAGCGCCGCCAGGAGCGGGGCGATCACAGCGGCCAACGGAATAAGAAGAATTCCCATGTCCATGGGACCAGCTTGGCCTAGATTTGCAGATGGGTCTTGTGATTCCTCGTCCAAGGATGGAGCACGTGCCGACGTTTACGATCCAGGAGATCGATCGCCCTGCGAGTCTCGCCGTCGCCGGAGGGCCGGACTTCCGCGAGCTCTACCGGGTGAACAACATCGTGGAGTCCGACGTCTATGGCGGGGACGACCTGGCGCTGGTCGCCGAGGAGGAGCTACCTGCCTGGCACGATCCCTTCGCTCCGCGCCACGCGATCCTCGCGCGGGTCGAGGGACGGGTGGTCGGCAGCGGCATCTACGAGTATTCGACGGAAGGATCGGCCTCCGTCGCCTGGCTGACAGTCCAGGTTCTGCCGGACAAGCGCGACCAGGGCATCGGGTCTGCCCTACTCGAACGTCTCGAGGAGAGAGCGATCGCCGACAGCCGCACGACTGTGCAGGGCTTCAGCCTCGCACGCGATCTCGAGGGCGAGCGACTGAGCCCCCCGACCGGATTCGGTAGCGTCTCGATCGCCGACGAGTCCGTGCGATTCCTGCTGAATCGCGGCTGGTCACTCGAGCAGGTCGATCGCGGCAGCCGGCTCAGGCTCCCCCTCGACGCCACAGTCACGGCCGAGCTCCTGGCGGAGGCCAGGGAGAGGGCGACGGGCGAGTATCGCCTCCACCACTACATCGATCACACCCCAGAGCGATGGCTCCACGACATGGCCGTGCTTCACACACGCATGAGCACTGACGCACCGGCCGGGGGCCTCGACGCGACAGAGGACACCTGGACCGTGGAACGGCTCACCCACGACGAGGCGGCGTACAGCTCGAACCCACGAACGCAGGTCGTCACCGTCGCAGAGCATGTGCCCAGCGGTCGTCTCGTGGGGTTCACGAGCATCTCGGTTCCGCCTGACTCACGCCGGCCAGCTCGCCAGGATGACACCATCGTGCTTCCCGAGCACCGAGGACACCGTCTCGGAGTGCTGCTCAAGGTCGCGAACGCCCGGTACCTCGAGGAGGTCGCGCCCGGGCATCCGTCCATAGTGACGTTCAACGCCGAGGAGAACCGACCTATGCTCTCCGTCAATGAGGCCCTGGGCTTCGAGCGGTTCACCTCGATCGGCTCGTGGAAGAAGACGCTCTAGCGAATGCGCTGGCAATGGGCGCAGAAGTGCGAGCCGCGGTTCATGAACGACTCGCGCACGATGGGGCGGCCGCACCGCTCGCAGGGCCTGCCCTGCTGCCCATAGGCCCGCAGGGCGTGCGAGAAGTACCCGGACTGCCCGTTGACGTTGACGTACTGGGCGTCGAAGCTCGTACCGCCCTCGAGCAGTGCGCGGTTCAGCACCGTGCGAACCTCGGCCAGAAGCTGGCGGGCCTTCACGGCGCTGAGTGTCGCGGTGGGCTGGTCGTAGTGCACGCGAGCAGCCCAGAGCGACTCGTCGGCGTAGATGTTGCCGATGCCGCTCACGAGAGTCTGGTCGAGCAGGGCACGCTTGACCGTCGTTCGGCGGGCGCGCAACCTGCGGAGGAACTCCGCGTCGTCAAAGCGCGGGTCCAGCGGATCGCGGGCGATGTGCGCCACCTGCGAGGGGATGTACTCGCCGTCGCCGAGCGGAAGCAGCTCGTCAATCGCCATGGACCCGAAGATGCGCTGGTCGACGAAGTTGAGTCGCAGCGCACCCTCTGTGGGGTGCGCGATGTCGATACGGATGCGCGTGAGCGGGTCCTCGGCGCCGGCAGCACGCAGGAGCACCTGGCCGCTCATGCCGAGGTGCACGACGAGCGCGCTGGAGCCGGGCGGCTCGAGCGGGATCCACAGGAACTTTCCGCGCCGCATCGGGGCGAGCATCCGGGAGCTGACGAGCCTGTCGACGAAGTCCTCTGCCGGGCCGACATGGCGGCGCAGCGAGCGCTCGTCGAGCACCTCGACGGATGTCACGACAGCGCCGGTCACGGCCGGTGCAAGCCCGGCGCGCACGACGTCGACCTCAGGGAGTTCGGGCACCTCAGCGCGCCTGGAGAACGGACCACGCCTCGAGCGCGGCGGCCATCTCGGCCTGTTTCTTGCTGGACCCGTCGCCCGTGGCGATCTCCTTGCCACCCACGAGCACTGTCGCGTGGAAGCGCTTCGAGTGGTCCGGGCCTGAGTCCGACACCTGGTACACGGGGAGTCCGTGGCCGCGTCTGGCGGCGAGTTCCTGGAGGCTCGTCTTCGGGTCCATCGCGGCACCGAAGCGCTCGGGGTTGGCCAGGAGGGGCTGGATCAGGCGCAGCACCATTGCTGTCGCGACATCCCCTCCGCAGTCCAGGTATGCGGCACCGATGATCGCCTCGACGGTGTCGGCGAGGATCGACGACTTGTCGCGGCCGCCGGTCTGCTCCTCGCCCTTGCCCAGTCGCACGAACTCACCGAGTCCGATCGACCGCGCCACTTCGGCGAGCGCCACCGACGAGACGAGACTGGCGCGACGCTTGGCGAGGTCGCCCTCATCGAGATCGGGATGCTCGGTGTAGAGCATCACGGTCACCGCTTGCCCGAGGATCGAGTCGCCGAGGAACTCGAGGCGCTCGTTGTGCGAGTCCCCGGGGTGCTCGTACGCGTACGAGCGGTGCGTGAGGGCAAGCTGAAGCAGCTCTGCGTCGATATCGACGCCGAGCAGGGCAGACAACTTTGTGGCGGCGGGGGAACCGTCCGGGTGCGACGAGTCGCGGGCGTCGTTCGGGTCCGACGCATCGCCCGAGGGGCGAGCCATCTGACTAGATGTCTGCGACCTTGCGGCCCTTGTACTCCATGTACAGGGGGTTGCCGGCGGAGTCCTCGACGACCTTCGCGCGGTGCGGGAGGCTGTAGGTGACTTTGCCGTTCTCGACGGTCTTGACGAGCGTGGGCGCGTCAGCCTTCCACTGCGCACGGCGCATGCGGGTGCTGGCGCGCGACATCTTGCGCTTGGGAACTGCCATGGTTATCTCTTCTCTGTATCGTCTTGGGGCACTTCAGCATCGAGTCCCGCGAGCGCGGCCCATCGGGGATCGACGGGAGCCTCGTGCTGGTGACCGGGGTTGTCCAGCAGTCGCACCCCACACTGCGGGCACAGGCCGAGGCAATCGGCCTGACAGACTGGCTGGAATGGTAGTGCCAGCACTACCGCATCCCTGACTACCGGTTCCAGGTCCACGTGGTCTTCGTGCACCGTGTAGTCAAAAGCTTCGTCCTCAGAGTACGCGAAAAGCTCCTGAAATTCGACCTCGACGGGGAGCGAGACATCCGTGAGGCAGCGAACGCACTCGCCCTCGGCGTCGACATCCACCGTTCCGGAGACCAGGATTCCGTCGTGCAGCGACTCCAGGCGCACGTCGATGTGCACGTTCGAGCCCTGCTTGACGCCGATAACGGCGTTACCGAAACCCTCGGGCTCCGCGATGTCGAGAACCTTCTCGCGCATCTCGCCCGGACGGTGCACGAGATCGACCACCGAGACGGTGTAAGGCGTTTTCTTGAGGTGTGACACGAGAGACGATTCTACGGCCCCGCGTCCGAGCATCCGCGAGTTGCCCAGTTCGGCCAGTGTCAGCGCGGAAAACACTGGCCGAAGTCGGCAACTCACGATAAATCGGGCTAGAGCCGCGCCTCCACCTCCGTGAGGGCCTCATCGTAGATCGCCAGGGCACGGGCCACCTCGTCGGGCGTGACGATGCATGGTGGCACGACGTGGATGCGGTTGTCGGCCATGAACGGGAGCAGACCGCGTGTGACCAGCGCGGTCTTGAGCTCGGCCATGAGGCCAGCGGAGACGGGCTGGCGCGAGTCCGGGTCATCCACGAGATCGAGCGCCCAGAAGACGCCGAGACCGCGCACCTCGCCGATGAGCGGATGCTTCGCCGCAAGCTCGGCAAGGCCCGGGCCCAGGTGGTCGCGCCCGATCATGGCAGCGTTCTCGACGATGCCCTCGGACTTCATGGCGTCGAGCGCGCCAACGATGGATGCCGCGGCCAGCGGGTGACCCGAGTAGGTGAGCCCCCCGGGGAACACCTGGTCCTCGAAGGCGTTCGCGATGGATTCGGAGATCACGACGCCGCCGATCGGCACGTAGCCCGAGTTGACACCCTTCGCGAACGTGATGAGGTCGGGCGTGACGCCGAAGCCCTGCCACGCGAACCACTCCCCCGTGCGCCCGAAGCCGCACATGACCTCGTCGAAGATGAGGACGATGCCGTACTCGTCGCACAACGCCCGCACGCCCTCGAGGTAGCCGGGCGGCGGCACGAGCACGCCGGCGGTGCCGGGAACGGTCTCGAGCAGGATCGCGGCGATCGACGACGCACCCTCAGACTGGATCACGCGCTCGAGGTGGCGAAGGGCGCGCTCGGTTTCCTGCTCCGGCGAGTCCGACCAGAAATCGCTGCGGTACTCGAAGGGTCCGAAGAAGTGGGCGTGGCCCCGGGAGAACTCGTTGGGAACACGGCGCCAGTCGCCCGTGGCGACGATCGCCGCACCCGTGTTGCCGTGGTACGAGCGATAGGTGGAGAGCACCTTGTCTCGGCCCGTGGTGAGTCGCGCCATGCGGATCGCGTTCTCGTTGGCATCCGCACCGCCGTTGGTGAAGAAGACCTTGCCGAACTGGGGGCCTGCGAGGCCGAGGATGCGCTTGGCTGCCTCGCCGCGCGCGAGGTTGGCCGTGGCGGGCGCGATGGTCGTCAGCACATCAGCCTGGCGCTTGATCGCGTCGATGACGGCGGGGTGCTGGTGGCCGATATTGGTGTTGACGAGTTGGCTCGAGAAGTCGAGGTAGCGGGTTCCGTCGTACTCCCACACCTCGCATCCGAGCCCGCCGGCGATGACGAGCGGCTTGAGCGCCCCCTGGGCCGACCAGGAGTGGAAAACGTGGGCGCGGTCGAGGTCGTAGGCGAGCTCGCCGTCAGCAGGATTGAGCTGGTCGTTCATGGTGTTGCTTTCTGTTCGTGATGCCCGGGGGCCCGTGGGCGGGAGCGGCCGAAACCACCCCCGCCCACGGTACTGCTGGTGGTTACTGCCCGCCTTCGGTGAGGACAACATCGATCGGCGTGTACTCGCCGTCGACCACGATCCCCTCCTCCTTGAGCGCTGCGAGAGCCTCCTCGATGTACTCGTTCGAGAACGCGGATTCCGCGGGCTCCTCAGTGATCAGCTCGAGACCGTCCTGGTTGACCGCGGCGAGCGCACCGGCCACCGTCTTGTCCCAGGCGGCCTGGTCGATGACACCGAACTCGCTGCCGTCCCAGATGAGCTTGTTGACCTCGTTCATCTGCCACAGCTGGTGTGTCGGACCGACCGGGAATGCCGCCTCGGCGTTGATCGCTGCGTCGTACGTGATGGTGGCTGCCTCCTCCGGGTTGTCACGAGCGAACACCCAGCCCTTGATGACGGCCTTGAGGAAGCGAACGGCCGCATCGGCGTAGGCCGGGTCGTCGGCGAGGCGAGCGGTGTCAGCCCAGATCGCGTCCTGGAGCATGGCTCCCGCGGTGTCCTCGTAGGAGATCACGTTGAAGTCCTCCGGCGTGTAGAGCTCACCGGTGTCCGGGTTCACGACCTCGAGGATCTGCGCCCACTCGTTGTAGGTCATGGCCTGTGCGGCATCCACGTCCTTGTCGAGCAGGGCGTTCATGCTGAAGTCCTGCGTCGTGATGGACACGGTGGATGCATCGAGCCCCTCGTCCGCCATGGCGGCGAAGATCTCCCACTCGTTGCCGAAGCCCCAGGAGCCGATGCGCTTGCCCTCGAAGTCGGCGACCGAGTCGATGCCGCTGTCAGCCCACGAGACCTGGAGTGTTCCCGACTTCTTGTAGACCTGCGCGATGTTGGTGAGTTCGACGCCCTGTGCCTCGAGGGTGCCGAGCACCTTGGGAACCCAGGCGATGGCGAAGTCCACGTCGCCAGCCACGAGTGCGTCCTGCGGAACGATGTCACCACCGGAGGGGACGATCTCGACGGAGTCGAAACCCTCCTCCTCGAAGTACCCCTGGTCGGCAGCGACGTAGTAACCCGCGAACTGCGCCTGCGGAAGCCACTGAAGCTGGAGCTTGATGTCGGTGATCGGCTCGAAGTCCCCCGATGCCGTGTCCTCCGCCGCGGGGGCGCACGCGCTGAGCGCGAGAGCCGCGACCGCGGCAACAGACAGGGCCGCGAGACCGCGTCGAGTGCTGAGTCTCATGCTGTTTCCTTTCGTGGTGCGTAGGTGGTGCTGTGTGGGATGCCGGTCAGACCGGCGGTCGCCTCGTCACGAGCCGCTCGAGCAGCGACGTGACGAGGAAGAAGACGAGGCCGATGAGGATGCCCCCGAAGACGAACGACCAGGCGAGGGTGGCCCGCCCGGACTTGGCGTAGGTCGCGATCGCGGTGCCGACGCCGTCGGCTGGTCCGCCGAAGTACTCGGCGACGAGAGCTGCGATGACCGCGAGCGAACTGGCGATGCGAAGGCCCGTCATGAGGTACGGCAGCGCCGTGGGCAGGGTGAGGAACCGGAACGACTGGCCGGGGGTCGCTGCGGATACCCGCAACAGGTCGCGATGCACCGGCTTGGTTTGGCGCAGGCCCCTCAGGACGTTGATGAACACGGGCACGAAGGCGGCGATCGCCGCAACAGCCTGCCGTCCGAACTGGCTCGACGCTCCGAACATCGTGTTGAGGATGGGTGTGAGGGCCACGATCGGGATCACGGCGACTGCCGCGACGATGGGCGCCAGCATCCCATCGAAACTCCTGAAGGATGCCGCAATACCCGCGAGCACGATCGCGATGATGGCCCCGGCCACGAGCCCGACGAACGCGTTCGTGGCGGTGACGATCATGGCGTTCCAGATGATGTCCCAGCGCTTGATGAACTCCTCGACGATCGCGAAGGGGCTGGGGAGCATGCGGGGCGCAGCACCCAGCACGTCGACGTACACGACCCAGAGCGTGAGCCCGAGCAGCCCGACCACGATGGGGGCGACAACGCGCACCCAGCCGGGGTAGGTCACCGTCATCGCTCGTTGGCCCTCTCCACGCGGGTGCCGTGGAGCGCCTCTCGCACGGCGGTCACGTAGTCGAAGTACTCCGGCGACTCCCGCAGCGCCTCGTCTCGGGTCACACCGAGGTCGGACTCGATCACCTCGGTGATGCGTCCCGGCCGCGGGCTCATGACCACAACACGATCGGAGAGGAACACGGCCTCGGGAATCGAGTGGGTCACAAACACGACCGCAGCGCCCGTCTCGGCGCAGATCCTCGTGAGCTCCGACTGCAGGTACTCCCGCGTCATCTCGTCGAGCGCGCCGAACGGCTCGTCCATGAGGAGCAGTCTGGGCTTGGATGCCAGGGCTCGCGCGATGGCGACGCGCTGCTGCATCCCTCCCGAGAGCTGGTCTGGGTAGGAGTCGATGAACTCGGTGAGCCCCACGAGCTCCGCGAGTTCCCTAACCCGGTCGCTCCGTTCGGCCTTGGCGACCTTGTGCAGTTCGAGCGGGAGCGCGATGTTGCCGCCGACCGTGCGCCACGGCAACAGGCCCGCCTGCTGGAACGCGACACCATAGTCCTGGTCGAGCCTGGCCTGCTGTGCGGACTTGCCGAAGACGGTGAGCTCGCCCGACGATGCCTGGTCCAGGTCGGCGATGAGACGCAGGAGCGTCGACTTGCCGCACCCGGACGGCCCGATGAGGGAGACGAACTCGCCGGCGCGGACGTCGAGCTGCACGTCGACGAGGGCCGTGACATCCCCCGTCCGCTCGTGGAACACCTTGCCGATGTCCGTCGCACGAACTGCGAGGTCCCCCGCGTGTGCGCCTGCCGTGGTGCTGTACTTCACGCTGTGGCCTCTCCCCTGCGGTAGTTCTTGAGTCCGAGCCCAACAAGGGCGACGGAGCCCACGGCGACGAGTCCGAGGGCGATGGAGCCGAACACGGGTCCCCAGGGTGCTGCCGGGTCACTCGAGCCCTGGCCCGCGAGCTGGATGAGCATCCGCCCGATTCCCCCGCGCATGCCGATGGAGACCTCGGCGACGACCGCACCGACCACGGCACTGGCTGCGGCGAGCCGCAGCGCGGGCAGCAGGTGAGGCACCGCGGCCGGGAACCTGAGGCTCAGGAGCGTCTGCCGGTAGCTCGCGGCGTAGCTGCGCATGAGGTCGAGATGGATGCGGTCGGGCGTCTCGAGCCCGCGGAGCACGCCGACGGCCACCGGGAAGAACGAGAGGTATGACGCGATGATGGCCACGGAGAGCCACTGGGGCCAAGGCGTGCCACCCCGGTCGATCTGCAGACCGATGCTGTTGACAACCGGCGCGAAGGCAATGAGGGGAACCGTCTGGCTCACCACGATCCACGGGAGAAGACCCCACTCGACGAGGCGCCAGCGCTGCATGAGCACCCCGAGCAGGATGCCCACCACAACGCCGATCAGCCAGCCGACTGCTGCGATGCCGAGGGTGGTCAGCGCTGCGGTCGCGACCGACACGAAGAGTGGAGGCGTGCTGCCGCCGCTCGTCGACTCGCCCAGCCTGATGAACATCTCCCAGACGTGCGGCATCGCGCGGTCATTCGTGCGGGGCAGGATCATGACGCCCGACCCCGTCTCGCCGTCGACGGCACCGAGCACGACCCCCTCGGAGGGCCCGAGGAACTTGTAGAGCTCCCAGATCGCGACGAGCGCAAGCACCCCGGCGACACCCAGGAGGGCTGCGCGCAGGATGCCTCGGGCCCTCAAGCTCATGCGCCAGATTTCTTGGCGATGACGTGCTCGCGGAGCGCCGGCATGATCGTCTCGCCGTAGACGCGGAGGGTCTCCTCCTTGTTGTCGTGCTGCAGGTAGCCCGAGAACTGGTCCACGCCGAGCTCCTTGAGGGCCTTGAGCTTCTCTATGTGGTCGGCGGCGGTGCCGAGCACGCAGAAACGATCGACGATCTCGTCCGGCACAAAGTCGGTGTGCGAGTTGCCCGCCTGGCCGTGCTCGTTGTAGTCGTAGCCCTCGCGCGCCTTGATGTAGTCGGTGAGTGCCTTGGGCACCGTGCCATCCGTGCCGTACTTGGCGACGATGTCGGCCACGTGGTTTCCCACCATTCCGCCGAACCAGCGCGTCTGGTTGCGCATGTGCTCCCAGTCATCACCGACGTACATCGGCGCGGCGACACAGAACTTGATGGCCATGGGGTCGCGGCCGGCCTTCTCCGCGGCATCCCGAACCGTCTTGATCATCCACTCGGCGATGTCGAGGTCGGCGAGCTGCAGGATGAAGCCATCCCCGACCTCGCCCGTGAGCTTGAGGGCGAGCGGGCCGTAGGCGGCGACCCAGACGTCGACCTTGGATCCCTTGGACCACGGGAACTGCAGCTGCGCGCCGTTGTACTCGACGGAGCGCGAGTTGGCGAGCTCACGGATCACGTGGATCGATTCGCGCAGCTCGGCGAGCGTCGTCGGCTTGCCGTTCGTCACGCGCACGGCCGAGTCGCCACGACCGATGCCGATGATCGTGCGGTTGCCATACATCTCGTTGAGGGTTGCGAACACGGATGCCGTGACCGTCCAGTCACGGGTCGCGGGGTTCGTCACCATGGGGCCGACGATCACCCTGTGGGTCTCGGCGAGGATCGCGGAGTAGATGACGTAGGGCTCCTCCCACAGGAGGTGGGAGTCGAACGTCCACACGTACTCGAAGCCGTACTGCTCAGCGAGCTTGGCGAGGTACACCGTGCGCGATGCTGGCGGGTGGGTCTGGAGGACTGCTCCGAATTCCATGTGTGACACTTTCGTTTCGTTTGACTCGGTCCCTGAGGCTCTCGCCCTTCGAGAGCCTCAGGGACCGACTAAATCAGGTACTGCGAGAGGCCGCGCTTGACGAACTGGCCGTCGCCCTTGGTGCCCAGGTACTGGTTGTCGTCGATGACGACCTTGCCGCGCGACAGCACGGTGTCGACGTGACCGTCGATCTCGTAGCCCTCCCACGCCGAGTAGTCCATGTTCATGTGATGGGTCTTGCCGACCCCGATGCTCGTGTGGCCGTTCGGGTCGTAGACGACGATGTCGGCGTCCGCGCCCGGCTGGATGACACCCTTCTTGCCGTAGAGCCCGAACATGCGGGCCGGCGTCGTCGACGTCACCTCCACCCAGCGCTCGAGCGTGAGCTGGCCGGTGACAACGCCCTGGTAGAGCAGGTCCATGCGGTGCTCGACCGAGCCGATGCCGTTGGGGATCTTACGGAAGTCGCCGAGCCCGAGATCCTTCTGACCCTTCATGCAGAACGGGCAGTGGTCGGTGGAGACCATCTGGATGTCGTTGGTGCGCAGCGACTGCCACATGTGGTGCTGGTGGCCCTCCTCCTTCGAGCGCAGCGGCGTCGAGCACACCCACTTCGCACCCTCGAAGGCACCCCACTCGTCACTGGATGCACCGAGCTGGTCCTCGAGCGACAGGTAGAGGTACTGCGGGCAGGTCTCGCCGAAGACGTTCTGCCCGTTGTCGCGGGCCCAGGCCAGCTGCTCGACGGCCTGCTTCGCGGAGACGTGCACGACGTAGAGCGGAGCTCCCGTGAGGTTGCCGAGCATGATCGCGCGGTGCGTGGCCTCCTCCTCCATCTGCCACGCGCGGGCGACACCGTGGAAGTACGGGTCGGTCTTGCCCTTCTCGATGAGCTGGGCGGCGAGCACGTCGATGACGGGCCCGTTCTCGGCGTGCATCATCGTCATGAGCCCGGTCTCGGCGGAGACCTGCATGGCCTTGAGTATCTGCGCGTCGTCCGAGTAGAAGACACCCGGGTAGGCCATGAAGAGTTTGAAGCTCGACACGCCCTCGTCGGGGAGTGCGCGCATCGCCTGCAGCGAGTCGTCGTTGACGTCACCGATGATCTGGTGGAACGCGTAGTCGATGGCGCAGTTGCCAGCGGCCTTCGCGTGCCAGGCGGCAAGCCCATCCATCACACGCCCCCCGTAGGTCTGCACCGCGAAGTCGATGATGGTCGTCGTGCCGCCCCACGCTGCTGCGCGGGTTCCGGTCTCGAACGTGTCGGACGCGAACGTGCCACCGAAGGGCAGCTCCATGTGCGTGTGGGCGTCGACGCCGCCGGGGATGACGTACTTTCCAGTCGCGTCGATGACCGTGTCGACGGATGCCGCGAGGTCGGTGCCGAGCAGCTGCGAGCCCGGCGCCAGAACGCCGACGATGACCTCGCCGTCGATGAGGACGTCTGCGAGTGAGCGGCCGGTGGCGGTCACGACGGTGCCGCCCGTGATCAGTGTGGTAGCCATCGTGTGCCTCCGTTACGGCTTGGGGATCGACGTGTAGGACTCCGGGCGACGGTCGCGGTAGAACTGCCAGTCGTCGCGCATCTGCTGGACCATGTCCATGTCGAGATCGCGGATCACGATCTCCTCGCTCTCGCCAGACCCCTTCTCGCCGACGAAGTTGCCACGCGGGTCGATGACCTGGCTCGTGCCGTAGAAGTCGACAGCGAGGTCACCGTATTCGTTGTCCTCGCGGCCGACGCGGTTGGGCTGGAGCACGAAGTACCCGTTGGCGACCGCGGCACACGGCCCCTCGACCTCCCACAGGCGATTGGAGAGACCGGGCTTGGTCGCGTTGGGGTTGAAGACCATGTGCGCGCCGTTCAACCCGAGCTCGCGCCATCCCTCGGGGAAGTGCCGGTCGTAGCAGATGTAGACGCCGATCTTGCCGACGGCGGTGTCGAAGACGGGGTAGCCGAGGTTTCCGGGGCGGAAGTAGAACTTCTCCCAGAAGCGGTCGAGGTGCGGGATGTGGTGCTTGCGGTACTTGCCGAGGATGGTGCCGTCCGCATCGACCACGACCGCGGTGTTGTAGTACACACCCGTGATGTCCTCCTCGTAGATCGGGAGGATCATCACGAGGTTGAGTTCCTTCGCGAGGGCCGCGAAGCGCTGCACGATGGGGCCGTCCGCCGGCTCGGCGTAGCGGTAGTACTTCTTGTCCTCCGTGATGCCGAAGTATGGCCCGTAGAAGAGTTCCTGGAAGCAGATGACCTGTGCGCCGTCGGCCGCGGCATCCCGCGCGAACTGCTCGTGCTTGTCGAGCATCGACTCCTTGTCACCGGTCCAGGTGGTCTGCGTGATGGCTGCGCGTACGACTGTCATGGGTGCTCTCCTTGCAACTGGCCTTTGTTATTCTGGAGCGTAAACATTTCTCGAACGTTACGCACTATGACGTCTGCGTAACACTACGGTGGTGGGCGTGAAGTCGGTAGCCCTCGGGATCGAAGAACCAACACCGCGCGGCATCGCGGCCGGAATCGCGCGGCTCATCACCTCAGGAGACCTCGCGCCTGGCGACCGTCTTCCGACCGTCAGGGCGCTCGCGGCCGAGCTCGGGGTGAGCCCCGCGACCGTGTCGCACGCGTGGCAGACGCTCGCCGCGGCTGGTCTCATCGTGACGAGGGGACGCAGCGGCAGCACCGTCCGTTCGGCGCCCCGCGAGTGGCTCCCCCTGCGGTACCGCGACCTCGAGGGTGAGACGGATGCCCGCCTCGACCTCTCACGCGGGACCCCAGACCCGGCGCTGCTGCCCAGGATCGCGCTGGATCGCATCGCCGCAATCACGGAGACCGAGAGCTACCAGCGGAAGCCCGACATCCCGGAACTCCATGACTTGCTGCGCGCGACCTGGCCCTCCCCCGTCGAGTCCATCACCGTGACCAACGGTGCCCTCGACGCGATCGATCGTGCACTCGCCACCCTCGTGCGCTTCGGCGACCGAGTGGTGATCGAGAGCCCCACCTTCCCGCCCTTCATCGACCTGCTCGAGCAGTACGGCCTGCAGGGTGTTCCGGTGTCGCTCGATGCCGAGGGGATGCGCCCGCAGGAGTTCTCGGCCGCGCTCAATTCGGCGCCCCGCGTGGTGCTGCTGCAGCCCAGGGCGCACAACCCGACGGGCGTGTCCATGACGGCCGCGCGGGCACAGAACCTTGCCGGCCTGCTCCGGCGCAGTCGCACGGCGGAGAACGCGGTCGTGATCGAGGACGACCACTCCGGCGCGATCTCGACGGCCCCCGATGTGACCCTCGCGACGTGGTTGCCCGATCGGGTGCTGCACGTCCGCAGCTTCTCCAAGACCCACGGACCCGATCTCAGGATCGGGGCGCTCGGCGGATCGCGCGACCTCGTCGACCGGATCGTCGCGCGGCGCCTGCTCGGCCCGGGCTGGACCTCGCGGATGGTGCAGGCCATCCTCCACGACCTGCTCACCGACGACGCCTCGGTAGGCACTGTCCTGGACGCCCGCGACGCCTACGCAGCCCGCCAGCGCGGGTTCAGCGGAGCGATGGAGAGCCAGGGCGTCCGGCTCTCCGCGGGAGATGGACTCAACGCGTGGTTGCCGGTCGCCGATGAACGCGCCGCGATGGTGAGTCTCGCGGCAGCTGGCATCCGCGTCGCTCCCGGCGCCCCGTTCCAGCTCGGCGCGGGCTCGCCCCACGTGCGCATCACCGTCGGGCTCGTGCACAGCGACGCTGACGAGATAGCGTCGGCCATCGCTGCGGCCTCCCGAGCCTGATCGAGCTACTGGCACGCGGCAGCCATTCGATTGGGCGATGCGGGGTTTCGATACGCCGGTCTTCGACCGGCTACTCAACCAACAGAAAAGGAGCAGGGCCGCCCCGCCACCACCAGCAGAAAGGGAGCGGGCTCGCCCCGCCTCCACCAGCAGAAGGAGCGGGCTTCGCCCGGAGCGGTGCGCTACCTGGGGGTTGAGTAGGCGGGCGAAGGCCGCCGTATCGAAACCTCACGGACGACCCGTCCAGCCGTCACCACTCACCCCACACAGATACGAAACCCGCCGAGGACTCGGCCGGGACGCCCAGTGCTACTGCCGGGCCGGCAGCCATTCGCGCACGAGGGAGAGTGGCACGACGGTTGCACCCAGCGAACGGGCCAATCCCGCCCGGCGCCGCAGGGAACGCAGCACCCGACGAAGGTCCGGAACCGAGGGCGCAGTGCCCTCCCGCGCGTACGCCTGCGACTCCAGGGAGGCGCGGAACCGGGCAAGGGATGCCGCGCCGTCGTCGTCCAGATGTGGTGCGAGCACGGACGCGAGTTGCTGTGGTGTGAGAGTGACATCGCCGGGGATTCCGAGGTCGTAGGCGATGTCGCGCAGTTCGTCCCACCCGTCGATCGCCGAACCCTGGCGCACTCGCGACAGGCGGCGAGTGCGCCGGGCCAACCGCACGAGCGCCGGGGATGCCAGCACCAGCAGCGCCAGGAACGCGCTGGCGATGGGCCACGGCGACCCTGTGGTGGTACCCGACGGTGACGTCGCCTGGTCGACGGGCGAGTCCACGGTGTCGTCGGGCACATCGGGAGCCGCGCTCGGCGTTGCCGTCGGGGTGGGTGCCGGAGCAGGGGGCGGCGGCACGGACTCGTCGACATCGGGGGTGGTGGGGTCATCCGCGTCGAGCGGGGCAAATGCGGGCGGGCTTCCACGCCCGGGCGTCGGCTCGAACCGCACCCAGCCGATGTTCCCGAAGTACAGCTCCGGCCACGCGTGCAGGTTGTCCGTCGATACCCGGTACGCGGTGGCCTCGCCGTTCTCCCCGGTCGGATAGGCATCGCCGGGAGTGAACCCGACAACGACGCGGGCGGGGATGCCGAGAGACCTGGCCATAGCTGCCATCGCCGACGAGAAGTGCACGCAATAACCGGACTTGACCTCGAGGAACGGGCCGAGGGCCTCGGCACCCGAGCCGTCGAACCCCTCCGCGACGGGAGTCTCCTCGGAATAGGTGAACTCGCCGCCCCTGAAGTACTCCTGCAGGGCGAGTGCCTTGTCGTAGTTGGACTCGGCGCCCGCGGTCACCTCGGTCGCGTCATCCCGAACGATCTGCGGTAGCTCGTTGGGGAGCTCGAGGTACTCGTCCATTCCCTGGAAGGGTCCGCTTCCGGACCCCGTCAGCTGCTGCACCGACGGCTGCGCCTGAACGCTGTCGACCTGGTAGGCCTGCCCCTCCGCGTTGGACCGCACGGCGCGCACGGTGAGCCCCTCCGGCTCCCAAGTCCACGTTCCCTCGAGTCCACGCACCGACTCGGCGGCGTACGGCACGGGGAGCCAGGTGCTCAGGATGCTCGCCACAGAGATCTGGGTCGTGAGCCTCTCGAGGGGAACACCGTCTCCGAGGCCCGGGGGCGGTCCCATCTGCTCGACGTCGGCGCCCGGTTCGGGCACCGTGGGAGCCCACGTCTGCCCGGAGAAGTCGGTGAGCACCGTCATCCTGAGGTACTCGCTCGTGCCGTCACTCGTGCGGTAGGTGAGTGCGACGGTCGGATTGCCCTGGCGGAGGTCATCGCCCAGGGTGATCATCGGGTTGATGCCCGAGGCGAAGCCGCCCCCGGCTCCCGAGGTGCTGTCGTTGCTGGGAGGCGTCACGGTCGGAAGCGCGAGCGGCGCGAGGAACGCCGCCACCACGGCGATGGCACCGACTCCGATCGCGGTCCTCGGCGTTGCTGATTGGGCCGCGATCATGGCGAGCCACAGTGCGCCGGCGAGCACGAACGGTGCAGGGTCGACGAACTCGGAGCGCACGAAGCTCGGTACGAGCAGGAGCACCAGCAGGGGCAGGCCCGCGAGCGCGGGAGCACGGAAGAGTTGCGCCAGGGCATCCATCAGAACCGCGACGACGGCGACACCGAGGCAGACGAGAAAGCGAATGCCCTCGGTCGCCTCTGCCGGCACGACCTGCGTCGCGATGTCCCGGTTGCCCGCCTGGTCCAGCGCCCGGAATGCCAGGAAGCTGTCCCACGTGGGCACGATGCCGAGGATCGCCGTGGATGCCACGAACATGAGCGTCATCGCCAGGATCGCCACGACCACGGCCGCCACGGTCCCCCACACCCGTCGCCGAGCGAACGACCGAACGACCGTCGCGCCGAGCACCACGAGCGCTGCCAGCACGACGCCCTGCAACCACCAGCCCGTGCCATCGAAGACAGGGTGGAGGCCCCAGAGGGCGATGCCGATCGCGGCAACGGTCAGGCCACTGGTGAGCCACCGGGTGCCCGGCGACAGGGGCGCGTTCGCCTGCTTACTCTCGGCCACGCGCACGTCCCGTCTCCACGACCACGGCTTCCCATACGGCGGCAGGATCATCGTCGGCCCGTACCGGAACCACGAGCCAACCCGCCTCCATGAACCGCTCCGCGATCGCGGTGGAGTCCTGACCGGCTGCGAAACCACGGTCGAGACGATCCATAGCGGTCAGGGCCTTCACGGGCATCGCAACGGCGAACTCGCCGGGGCGCCGCTGGGCGAGCATCCACTCGACGGTCTCCCTGGTCGGCGAGCTGAACAGCGCGATGACCGGGCCCTTGCCCGTCCGGCCGGGATGCTCCTTCTCCGGCTCGGTGAGCTCGAGCATGGCGAGCTGCGCGAGGAACTCATCATCACCCCAGGTGCGACGCTTGCTGTGGCCCCTGCCGTCGAGTTGCGCCTGCCCGGACTCGAGGATCGACACGAGGAAGCCAGAACGCCGAAGGTGCACCGCGCTCGAGGCGAGCATCTGCACAACCCACTCGAAGGCGAGACTCTCGACATCGAAGTCGCTCACATCCGCGGAGAGATCGCGGTAGCCGAGCTCCTGGGTGTCGACGAGGATGCGGGCCTCCGGAAAACTCCGCTGCTCCTCCTGGCGAACCATGAGATCGCCATGCCGGGCGGATGCTCGCCAGTGCACGCGTCGCATCGCGTCACCGCTGCGGTACTCGCGCGTCATGAGGTCGTCCTCATCGCCGGCCGCTCGGCGTTGGACGAGAGTTGCCTCACCGTCGCCGGCGGGAATCGTGAGTGCGGCGCTCGCGAGCGGAACGACCTCGGGCGTGACGATCAGGGGTTGGGGCTCACCGACCACCGCCGAACTCGTGGCGAGACCGAAGCCGTCGGTGATCGTGACCGCGAGCGGCCCGATCGAGAACACGCCGCGGAACGGGGGCACGATCTCGTAGCTCACCGTGGTCTGGCTGCGACCCCCGAACCCCTGGCCGCGCGCGTCGAGCGCCGGCAGGGCTGCCGGCGCTGTCGCGTGGGGGTACCAGGGCAGCGCGTCGCGCCACTGGCCGGCCATGCTGCGGCGGCCGGCCCTGTTGCTCACCGTGATGCTGACGGTCGCCGAGCCGCCCGCGGCGATGATCGCGGGAGTGAAGACGCGCGTGGCCTCGACCCGCGGGCGCCGCAGGATCACCGTGACCAGCGACAGGAGCGGGAGGGCGAGGAGGAGGCATCCGACGAAGAGGAAGACCTCGCGACCTCCCACGTACGCTACGAAGAGGGCCGTCGCCGCCGACACGAGGAACCACCAGCCCCGCCGGGTCAGGCGCGTGCCGCCAGCGCGGGCTGCGGAACGATGTCGGAGGCCCGCCATCCTAATTCGGGGCCGGTGACCCGAGCGGAACGGGAGTCTCGGCGGTGATCCTGGTCAGGATGTCGGCGGTGTCCGCCCCGGACACGAGCGAGTTGCCCGCAACCCGGCGGGCTGCCACGACCCGGTGCCCGAACACCGGCACCACGAGCGCGTTGATGTCGTCTGGCAACACGAACTCGCGGCCGCTGAGAGCCGCCCGCGCCTTCGCTGCGCGGATGAGCTGGAGTGTGGCGCGCGGGCTCGCTCCGAGTCGCAGGTCGCGATCGGTGCGTGTGGCCTGCGAGATCGCCACGGCGTACTCCTCGACGGGCCGACTGGCGAAAACACTGCGCGCGGTGGCGATCATGCTCGCGAGCTCCCGCCCCGACACGACCGGCGTGATCGCGTCCAGCGGGCTCGAGGTGTCGCGGCTTCGCAGCATCTCGAGTTCGGCCGAGGCATCCGGGTATCCCATGGAGATACGGGCCATGAAGCGGTCGCGCTGGGCCTCCGGGAGCGGGTACGTGCCCTCCATCTCGATCGGGTTCTGCGTCGCCACGACGATGAAGGGTGTCGCGAGAAGGTAGGTGCGACCGTCGACGGTGACCTGGCGTTCCTCCATGCTCTCGAGGAGGGCCGACTGGGTCTTGGGGCTCGCGCGGTTGATCTCGTCGCCGATGACGATGTTCGCGAAGATGGGGCCTGGCTTGAACTCGAACTGCCGGTCGGACTGGTTGTAGACGGAGATGCCCGTGATGTCGGCCGGCAGCAGGTCGGGCGTGAACTGGATGCGACTGACCGAACAGTCCACGGAGCGGGCCATCGCCCGTGCGAGCATCGTCTTGCCGACACCGGGCACGTCCTCGATGAGGAGGTGGCCCTCCGCGAGGAGCACCGTGAGAGCCATCTCCACCGCCTCGCGCTTGCCATCGATGACGGTCTGGATGGAGCGCAGGATCGCGGCGCTGCGAGCGTAGAAGTCCTCGCGCGGCATGGCCTGCGACTCAGCGGTGAGATCGGTTCGAGTGTCGTCCACCTCTTCACTCTTTCACAGGGACCCGTGCGCGGACCCTGTGAGTTCGCCCCCAGCGTGCGGTGGTCCGGCTAGAACTGCGGCTTACCGAGGAAGTCGCGGGTGCGCTGGCCGAGCCGCAACCCATCGAGGTGGTCGGGCACATCGATGTCCCGCGTGAGACCGGGCCAGGGGCCGGTCAGCTCCGTGTAGCCGTTCGCGAGGTGCGCCGCGCGCGAGTCGACGCCGAACGCGAGTCGGTGACGCTCCCCCGCGAGGGCGGTCACGAGTGCCGTGCCGGATCCGTCGTGGTCGGCCACCATAGCGAGCGGATGTGCGGTCGCATCCATCAATGCGGCGCGAAGTTCCTCCGGCAGCAGCGCGGGGTGATCGCCGAGCAGCACCGCAGTGTTGCCGCTCGTCTCCGCGAGGCCCTGCTCGATCGCCTCGTTCAGGTCGGTTCCGCGTTCCTGAACCACCCGCGCCCCGAGCGACTGGAATTCTGCCCCTTCGACGGTGACGACGATCACGGGTGCGACGGCGAGCGCGGCCTCCACGGTGTCCAGCGCCATGGCGAGCGCGAGATCTCGGTGATCACCCGGCCCGAACCGGGACTTGGATGCCACGGCGGCACCCTTCACGGGAATCACGATCGTCCAGTCCTGCACCGGACGAGTCTGCCACGGCACTACGGCGGGACGGGCCTACTCGCCCTTCAGGTCGCGCAGCTCGCGCTCGAGCCGACGGATGCGCGCCTCGTTCTCGTGCCGCTGGATCTCGGCCTCCACCGCCGCGTCGATCTCCTCCTCGCTGAGGGGTTCGGCGATCCGGCTCGCCCGGTACGGCTGCGAGGCGACCGGGCGGGAGGGGCGTGTCCAGTACTCACGACCGATCGTCCACCAGAGCAGCGTTCCCACGAGTGGGACGAGAAGGATGATGATCACCCAGAAGACCTTGTCGAGGTGACGCACGCGGGAGGAGTCGATCTTGATCGCGTCGACGAGGGTGAAGATCGTGACCGCGAGGATTGCGACCGTGAGAAGCACCTGCATGCGTCGATGGTACCCACGGCTGGCGCAGGCCTCTAGGTGCGAGCCTCGAGCCCGGCGCGGTAGCCCTCGTCCCACGCTTCGGCCGTGCCGAGACGGAACATGTCGTCCGACGCGGAGCGGATGATCGCGCGGGCACCGGGCAGGTCGAGCGGCCCGACGAGTTCGGCGAGCCCCCGCACGACGGCAACCGGCCTCCCGGACGTCTTGCCCTTAACGAGGTCGGCGGCGGCAGCGATCTCGTCCGCGACCGCTGCGATCGTGGCATCCAGTCGCCTGCCGCCGGTGTCGGTGGTGCCGCGGAGGTCGTGCAGCACGCGGATGCCCGCCGCCCCGATTGCGACATCCGTCTGGCCTTCGCGCCAGGGTCGCCCCAGGGTGTCCGTCACGATGACGCCGAGGTCGACACCGAATCGTGTGCGCAGGGCCTCCGCAATGGCTCTGGCCGAGGCATCCGGGTCCTCGGGGAGCAGCAGCACCGTGCCGTCGGGCGCGTTGGATGCGTCAACGCCCGCGGCCGCGAGCACGAGTCCGTGCCGCGTCTCGACGATGCGCGTGACCCCGCCGGGGTGCTCGCGTGTGGCAACCACGCGCACAGTCTCCGAGTCGATGGCGGCCTCACGGTCGTCGGCGCGCACGATGCGGCCCTCGGCCTTGCTGACGATCTTGGACGTGACCACGAGGATGTCACCGGCCTCGAGCTCACCGGCGGCATCGCCGATCATCGTGGCCAAATCATCGCCGGGCTGGATTTCAGGCAACCCGTCGAGCGCGAACACGGAGAGCATGCCTCCAGCGTAGGCGCGCACCCTAGGTCAATCGGCCAAGCCTGGTTTCAACACCTCGGATCGAACAATTACGGCAAGGTCGTCGACGTCGGCATTGAATTTCGTCGTCGTACGAATCTCTCTTCGCACGGCATCAAGGACTGTTGTCGAGAGAAGTGCCCGCGCAACTGCCGCGGGCGACGTGGCCGCTCGGCGGCGCCACTCCTCTGCGATCGCGTTCTTCCTCAACGCATCGCGATGTATGTAGAAAAGCTTGTCCGTCTTGCGCGCCGGAGACTCATCACCAAGAAGGTCGACTTCGAAGAGGAGCTCAGTCTGGACCTGCCTGCCGGTCGCGGCCGTCACGTGGTACACCTGCCAGTGCTGGCCGTTGGTCAGGATGAGCCATTCGAGACCTTCCTTCACGGCGTAGGTCTCGACCTGACGTAGGTGCTTCTGGCTGAGCTGCTGTGCCGCGCGCTTCACCTCGATAAAGGCGGTCAACTGCTTATTGATCCGCACTCCATAGTCGGCGAATTCGTACCGTACGGCGTATTCGGTTGTCAGGTCCTCGAACTTGTCGTATCCGAGAGCCTCACAGAGGAAGTCGGTGATGAGGAGCCTTGTATCACCCTCGTTGGCATCCCTGCTGACGAGGTCAGCGAGGGGCTTGGAGAACCGGCGGATTCCCGTCTTGATCGACGAGCGCGCATTCTCCTCCCACACCGGAAGTCGGCTTTTGGATGCAGTTTCTTCCGCCACGGTTTCTCCCTTGAAACGGTCAGCTTTGGCGAATCCTATTCGCGAATCGCGCGATAGTCTCCTTTGTCGCGGGCGCGCCGCAACTCGCGCCTCAGCTGCTCGTCGCGACCCACTCGGGGAAGGCATGCCCGAGTGCCGAGAGGATCGACTGCACCGCGATCGCGAGCAGGAGGAGCCCGAAGACGCGCGTGAGCACACTCATGCCCGCCGGGCCGAGGAGCTTCTGAACGTAGGGGCCGAAGTAGTAGATCACCGAGACGAGCAGCCCCACGACGACCACGACAGCGCCGCCAGCCACGTAGTCGAGCACCGAGGTGTAACTGTGGGCGAAGGTGATCGCGAGGGCTATCGCTCCGGGGCCGGCGACGAGCGGGATGGCGAGGGGCACGACCACGGGCGACGCTTCGGATCCGTTGGAGGCGACGGGACTCTGCCGGTCGAGCAGCATCGCCCAGCCGATCATGGCGACGAGGAGGTTTCCCGCGATCTTGAAGGCAGTGATGTCGATGCCGAATGCCTTCAGCACGAATGTGCCCGCGACGAGTGAGATCAGGAGCACAACGATCACGGCGAAGCCCACCAGCATCCCGGTCCGGCGTTGCTGTTGGGGCGTCATCGCCTTCGTGATCTCGAGGAAGACGGGCAGGGTGCCGATCGGGTTCGCGATGGTGAACAGCGCGACAGCGGCCGTGATCAGCGTGGGTGCGGAGATGGGGTCGTTCACGCGCACAACAGTAGCGGCAGGCGAGGAACGAGAACGGGGCCCGGTGGCAGATGCCACCGGGCCCCGAAAACTTGGTCGAGCGTCAGCCCTGGTTGACGAGCGCGAAACTGACCGCACCCGTCTCGGCGACTTCGGCGTCCAGCGTCTTGTCCCCGAGCGCGGCGGATGCCGTGGGCTCCAGGAACACGCGGGCGCCATGCGACTCCACCAGTTCGTCGCCGGGCTCGGGGGCCGAGACGACGGCGATCGAGAAGTCGCGCTCATTCGCTCCGGGAGCGATGCGAAGCGCCCCATCGGTCGAATTGGGATCACGGTCGATGATCGACTTGACGACCGTGGAGGCTGTTTCAGTGAGGGTGAGCATGTGCTTCCTTTCCTTATGCAGCGAGAGCGGCACACGAGGTGCACCGCGGCAAGCCGGTGCAGTGTGCCCCGACGAGTCAGCCACGATTCCAAAGGTCGCGCGAAGCATCAACCCCCTTGCGGGATACGGCGACGGATGTTACGGGGCGACGGCCTCGGACTGCTCCCGCTCCAGCTTCCGGGTCAACCGCAGCACGATGATGAGCGGGATGATGCCGAAGATTCCGAAGGACATGTCGATGAGCATCCACCCCCACGGGAGGCCGCGAATGGTCCCCGCGATGAGGGCCAGTGGGATCACGGCGATGCACGCGATCATGCCCCACTGGATGACCCACACGTTGCGAACCGGGTCACGGAACGGGCCGATGAACGCGATCGCGATCACGAGGTGCGCGAAGGCGAGCCAGTCGGTTCCGTAGGCGATCCACGGGTAGCTCGCGTAGGTATCCGTGAGTCCGTATCGCACCACCTCGATCCACTCGACGAGCCACGGAAACCACTCGGCGATCGGCGTCGCGTGCAGGATGCTCGACCCCAGCGTCACCTCGGCTTCGAGCGGGAACGCAGTCACCCCGCTGACCACCAGTGCCACGATGAAGAAGATCAACCACGCGCGAATCCAGGTGAGGGTAGCCACAGACGTGAGTGTACTTCGCTCGTGAGTTCACCCCACGTTCACCGGCGCGCCAGATGCCATGTCACCCGTCCCCGCCACACTGGAGGCGTGAACCACACGGCACACTTCTCGCTCATCGAGGATGGGCACGGGCACTGGATCATCCGCCACCAGATCACGGATTTCTTCGCGGGCACCATCCTGCGCACCGCCAACGGCTTTCGTCTCCGCAACGAGAACGGTCGCACCGTGGGCAACTTCCCGTCCATCGAGGCCGCGCTCGAGGGCCTGTACGCGCGGGCGTAGCGCCGACACTCCAGCGGTGGTGACCTAGCGGGGCGGCTATGCCGCCACGCGTGGAGTCTCGTGTCACGTTCAGTCGACGTGCTGGCCAGCGCTACCCTGTCGGCATGAGGATGCCGCGGCCCACCGACTCCGACAAGGAGCTTTTCCGCGATCTCGTGGGTGACTTCGCGGGCGCCTCGGTCAAGCCGATGTTCGCCAACCTCGGCGCGTTCGTGAACGGCAACATGTTCGCGGGACTGCTCGGCGATGTCATCGGAGTGAAGCTGCTCGATGAGGAGATCCGCGAAGAACTGCGGAACGCTCCGGGCACCGTGGGCTTCGGCCCGGGCGAGCAGCCGCTGCGCGAGTACGTGGGGCTGCCGACGAGTTGGCCCCGCGACGAACTGAGCGACTGGCTCGGTGTCGCGTTCGCGCAGACAAGCGAGCTGCCCCCGAAGGATCCGCGCAAGAAGAAGAGCTAGCCACCGCGCCGCACGTGGCGGCCACGGACCCTGTCGGGCTGGGCCGCGATCACATTGGCCATGGGCGGCAGCACGGGGCTTCCGCCCTTTCCCTCGACGCGCCGCAGCGCGTTCATGAGGCTGAGAGCGTTGATCACCGGCTGCACCTGCTCGAGGGGCAGCTTCGCGACCTGCGCCAGCTTCTCCACGGTCATGAGCGACTTCACGCTCGTCTTCACCACGTGGACCTGTTCGGGAGTGGAGGGCAGGAGGTCGAAGTCCGGCCACCACTTCAGACGGTACTTGTCGCCGTGCCGCAGCCAGGATGCCCGCTCACTACCGAACGCGTGAAGGCCGATCATCCACAGCAACGGCCCCAGCCCGAGACGTTCACCGGCGAGTCCGGGGGCATCCCCCTCGATCGGATAGGTGCCGATGACCACATTGTCGGGAAGCGGCGGGAACTCCGCGAGCCGGTGTTGCCACACGTACTCCTGGCTCCGGAGGTCGATGGCGATGGTGCCGAACCCCGACGGCGAGAGGGAGACGAGCATGGGCTTGGGGATCTGCTGGATTCCGTGGATGGCCGTGGCGGATGTCCCCCATCCCGGTGCGGCGGGAGGGGGTGCAGGCGTCGGACCGGAGGCGAAGGGTGCGGTCGCGGGTGGCGCTGACGGCGGAATCGTCGGATCAGTCACGGTCGCACTCCCCCTACGGCGATCGAATGGCTGCTGTTAAAGCGCAGATGCGAAGCCCGTGTTGCGGCTCCGCATCTCCAGTGCCCCAACCTTAGGGCACGGGCGGCAAGCGCCTCTGTACCCCGTTCGGGCTTCAGCCAGCTCGCGCCGGGCGGAGCTATTCGACGTCGCCCGGCACCTGCAGGAATCGTGCAACGACCGGCGGAACGTAGGGTGTGACATCCCCACCGAGCGCCGACACCTGGCGCACGAGGGAACTCGACACGTGCGAGTGCGCCGGGCTGGGGAGGAGGAACACGGTCTCCACTCCCCCGAGGTCACGGTTGACGATCGCCATGGGCGTCTCGTACGCGACATCCACCTGCGAACGGATGCCCTTGACGAGCACGGTCGCGCCGACATCGCGGCAGTAATCCACGAGGAGGCCGACGCTCCAGCTCGTCACAAGGATGTTGTCGCCGAACCCCGCTTCGGCGATGGCCTCCTGGATGAGCGAGACACGCTGCGCAATCGGCAGCAGCGCCGCTTTGTCGGGGTTGTGGACCACGAGCACGTGGAGTTCGTCGAAGATGCCGGCGGCTCGTTCGATCACATCCAAGTGCCCGAGGGTGATCGGGTCGAACGACCCAGGAACAACGGCGATCCTGCTCATGTCCCTCACGATAGCCGGTTGGTGTTACCGGTTCGTGACAATGACCCGAAATGTCGACGATGCTCAGTTCTTCGACAGGAACGCCTCGGCCTCGGCGTCGAGCCGCCGATCGAGCGCGTCACGAAGCGGAGTGTGCTGCGCGAGGGTCGGATCGTCCGCGAGGATCGCCGCCGCAACCTCCCTCGCCTCGGCGATGACCTCGGCGTCTCGCGTGACGCGGACGAGACGCAGGCTCGACCTGCCACCTGACTGCGTGCTCCCGAGCACGTCGCCCTCCTGCCGCAGCTCGAGGTCCTTGTTCGCGAGCTCGAAGCCGTCGAGCGTGGATGCCACGGCCTCCACCCTCTCGCGTGCGAGCGTCTCGACCTCCGCCCCCGTCACCAGCAGGCACAGCCCCGGAACGGATCCACGACCCACCCGCCCACGCAACTGGTGCAACTGCGAGACGCCGAACCGCTCCGCGTCGAGCACGACCATCGCCGAGGCGTTCGGCACGTCGACACCCACCTCGATCACGGTCGTGGAGACGAGCACGTCGATGTCGCCCGCGGCAAAGGCACGCATGATGGCGTCCTTCTCGTCGCTCGGCAGCTTGCCGTGAAGTCCCTCGATGCGCCTGCCCTCGAAGAGCGGGTTCGCGCGGAGGGAGGCGAGAGTCTCGGTGACGGTGGCGAGCCGTGCTGCGGGAAGCCCCTCGATCGGTTCGGGAAGGTCGGAGTCGGCCGGGGCGGCCCCTTCGAGAGCCTCAGGGCCCGACGAGGGGTCGATCGCCGGACATACGACGAAACCCTGGTGCCCCTTGGCCAACTCCTCGGAGAGCCGCTCCCAGACGCGGTTGATCCAGCCGGGCCGCTCGGCCGTGGGTACAACGTGGGTGGAGATCGGCTGTCGACCGGCAGGAAGCTCACGAATGGTGGAGATGTCGAGGTCCCCGAAGACGGTCATCGCGACGGTTCGCGGGATCGGCGTGGCCGTGAGCACGAGCACGTGCGGTGGCCGCTCCCCCTTGACCCGCAGGGCCTCACGCTGCTCCACACCGAAGCGGTGCTGCTCATCGACGACCACGAGCCCGAGGTCGAAGAACGTGACGGCGTCACCGAGAAGGGCGTGCGTACCGACGACGATCCGGGCGGAGCCCGACACGATCGCGAGCAGAGCCTTGCGGCGCTCCGCTGCGGGGAGCTGCCCCGTGAGGATGGTGGGCCTCAGACGTGCGGCCAGATCGGGGCCGAGCGTGCGCACGATCGATCGCAGGTGCTGGTGGGCGAGCACCTCGGTAGGCGCGAGTAACGCCGACTGACCACCGGACTCAGCGACCGCGAGCATGGCCCGCAGCGCGACGAGGGTCTTGCCCGAACCGACCTCGCCCTGGATGAGACGGTTCATCGGCACCTCGGCGGCGAGATCGTTCGCGACCTCCTCGCCGACCGTGCGCTGGTCCGACGTGAGCGTGAACGGTAGGGTCGCGTCGAACCCCTCCAGGATCGCGCCCGGAGTACGACCCGTGGCCGCGGTCTCGCGCAGGCGCTCGCGTTGACGCAGGAGCGCGGCCTGCAGCACGAACGCCTCCTGGAACCGCAGAGTGGCCCGGGCAACCGCCCAGTCCGAGTCCTTCGTGGGGCGGTGCACCAGCTCCAGCGCCCGACGGAACGTCATCAGATTGCGACCCTTGCGCACAGCATCCGGGACCGGATCCTCGAGTTCGGGGAGTGTGTCGAGCACGAGCGCGACGGACTTCTGGATCTGCCAACTCGACACCGTCGAGGTCGCGGGGTAGATCGGAATCGGGAGCTCGGCCCACGCCTGCACCGTCGCGGGGTCGGTCTGCTCGTCGAACAGCTCGTAGTCGGGATGCGCGAGCTGACGTGAGTTGCGGTAGACGCCGACCTTGCCGGCGAAAATGCCACGCACGCCTGGACGCAACTCGTTCTCGCGCCACTTCTGGTTGAAGAAGGTGAGTGTGAGGGTTCCCTTGCCGTCACCGATGAGCACTTCTGAGATGGTGCCGCGCCTGGCCTGCATCGATCGCGACCGCACCTCGAGCACCTCAGCGACGATGGTCACGTTGGTGTCGAGCGGGAGCTCCGTGAGCACCGTGAGCTCGCCACGCCGCGCGTAGCGGCGGGGGTAGTGGCTGAGCAGGTCGCCGATCGTCGCGAGTCCCAGCCCGCGCTCGAACGCGGCAGCCGTGCGGCCGCCGAGGGCGGTCGCGAGCTTGGCGTCGAGCGGAGAGTTCACGGTACGAGGCTAACCGCGACCACCACCACTCGTGGCCAGGGCCCTCGATAGGATGGCTCGCGTGACCCGCATCATCGCAGGCTTCGCCGGGTCGATCACGATCGCGGTGCCCGGCTCCGGCACGCGACCCACGAGTGATCGGGTGCGCGAGGCCCTGTTCTCCGCCCTCGAGGCCCGGGACGCCATCGACGGGATGCGCGTGCTCGACCTCTACGCCGGCTCCGGCGCACTCGGACTGGAGTCGCTATCGCGGGGAGCCACCCACGTCACCCTCGTCGACCGCTCGATCGCGACGGCTCGGAAGAACGGCGCACGCGTCGCTGGCCTCGCCCCGAAGAGTGCGCGACCGGAGGTGGTGACGTCCGGCCAGTCCGTGCAGGCGTTCCTCGACGGCGCCCGCAGCTTCTGGGATCTCGTCTTCCTCGACCCGCCCTACGAACTCAGCACCGAGGAGCTCGAGCGCAACCTCGCGTCACTCGCTCCGCGCCTCTCCCCCGACGCGCTCGTGATCGTCGAACGCAGCACGCGATCGCGGGAGCCAGAACTTCCCGAGGGCCTGGAGCTCGAGCGCCGCAAGGACTACGGCGACACCGCGCTGTACTGGATCTCGGCCTAGCCCACGCCGCCGTTCCACCCGCGATAGGGATCCCAGCCCGCGCGTTCGACGTCGACCCCGTCAAGCGTGATGCCCAGGCCCTCGACGACCACGCCGATCGCGCGGAAACCTCCCGGCAGTTCCGTGCCGGGAGGGAACGTCGCGAGCAGCGAGTGGTCCTCTCCTCCGGTGAACTCCTCCGGCGTGAGCCCCTCCAGCGCGAGCGCGACACCGCTCGCGGAGGCAATGCGTGCCGCGTCGATCGCGAGGCCATCGCTCAGGTCGAGCATCGCGGTGGCTCCGGCCGTCGCGGCGGCCCTGCCGTCCGCGATGGGCGGGTGCGGCCTGAGCTGGGCGGCGATCGGCACGGGATGCTCGGCGGCTACGCGGGCTGCTGCCGTGGCATCCGGGACACCATCGACGACACCGCGCTCGAACAGCAGACGAAGGCCCTCGGCCGCGGCGCCGAGGTCGCCGGAGACAGCCACGATGTCACCCGCTCGCGCTCCGGATCGCAGCACGGGTGCCCTGCCCTCGAGGTCCCCGAAGGCGGTCACCGCGATCGTGAGCGTGCTCGAGACGGAGAGGTCACCGCCGACGACTCCCGCCCCGGGTGCCAGCGCTGCGCACCCCTCGCGCAGGCCGTCGGCGAACGACTCCAGGAACTCGATCGATGTTTCGGCCGGCGCCGCGAGCGCCACCACGAGCGCCGTGGGAACCGCACCCATCGCGGCGACATCGGAGAGATTGGATGCCGCGGCCTTCCACCCCAAGTCGTACGGTGTCGACCATGCGAGCCTGAAATCCGGCCCGTGGATCATCATGTCGGTCGTCACCACGAACCGGCCATCGGGCGCCGCAACGACGGCCGCGTCATCCCCCGGGCCGAGCAGTTGCGCGGTAGCGGCGGGAAGCTTCGGGAAGATGCGCGCAAGAACGGCGGACTCACCGAGGGAGCCGAGAGTCGTCATGCGACCACGCTAGCCTGAAGGGGATGAGAGTCTCACTGCCCCTCGGCATCGCTGCCGTCGCCCTCCTGCTCGCCGGATGCGCTCCGACGGTGGCGCTCGAGCCCGCGGACGACGCGGCGAGCCCGCTGTGCGCGGAGGTGACCGTTCGGCTTCCCGACGCCATCGACGAGTTCGCCGCGCGCGAGACCAACGCCCAGGCGACGGGCGCGTGGGGTCAGCCCGTGGCGGTCGTGCTGCACTGCGGCGTGCCGACCCCGGCCCCCACCGCCGAGTTCCCGTGCGTGACCGTCGAGGGCATCGACTGGCTCCGGGATGACACGGATGCACCGAGCTACGTCTTTACGAGCTACGGCCGCACCCCCGCCGTCGAGGTCGTCGTGGACTCCGATGTCGCCTCCGGCCTGGACGCACTCACAGCGTTGGCCCCGGCGGTCGGGCGCCTGCCCGTCGAGGGTGCCTGCATCACCCCCGAGGGCTGATTCGACACTCGCCAACACGAGCGACAGGCTGGTGCCATGGAAGAGATCCTCGTCATCCTCGTCATCGGACTGGTCGTCATCGCCGCGGCGACTCTCCTGGGCGAGCGCTTCGGTGTCGCTTCTCCGCTGATCCTCGTCGCCGTGGGTGTCGGCGCGAGCTTCCTACCCCTCTTCGACTCGATCCAGGTCGACCCCGAGCTCATACTGCAGGGGGTGCTTCCCCCACTCCTCTACTCGGCGGCCGTCTCCATGCCCACGATGAACTTCCGTCGTGAGTTCGGGGCGATCAGCGGGCTCTCCGTGCTGCTGGTGGTCGTGAGCGCGCTCCTGCTCGGGCTGTTCTTCATGCTCGTTATCCCCGGTCTGGGTTTCGCGTGGGGCGTCGCACTCGGCGCGATCATCAGCCCGACGGATGCCGTGGCCACCTCGATCATCAAGCGTTCACCCGTCTCGCCCCGGGTCGTCGCACTGCTGGACGGCGAGAGCCTCCTCAACGACGCGACTGCCCTGGTAGTCCTGCGCACCGCCATCGTCGCCACCGCGGCAACCTTCTCGTTCTGGGGTTCCGTGGGCACGTTCGCGTACTCGGTCGCCATCGCCATCGTCATCGGCGTGGTCGTCGCGGCGCTCAATCTGGCGGTCCGGCGGCGCATCACCTCACCGACCGTGAACACCGTGATCTCCTTCACGGTGCCGTTCCTGGCCTCCGTGCCCGCGGAGCTCCTCGGGGCCTCCGGGCTCGTCGCCGCAGTCGTTGCGGGGCTGATCACGGGAATCCGCGCTCCGCGCGAGCTATCGCCCCAGCACCGACTGTCGGATTCGCAGAACTGGCGCACCGTGGAGCTCGTCCTCGAGGGCGCTGTCTTCCTCACCATGGGCATCCAGATCAAGGCCATCATCACCGACGTCGAGCGCGACCATGCCGGCGTCGGAGTGTCACTCGTGATCGCCTTTGCGGCGCTCGCGCTCATCATCCTCATCCGGGCTGCGTACGTCGCTCCCCTCCTCGCCGTGCTCTCCCGTCTGACTCGACGGGGTGCGAACATGCAGGGGCAACTTCAGGGGCTTCAGGAGAAGCTCGCCGATCCCAACGAACGCGTCGCGGCCTATACCGACTTCGCGAGGGGCCGAGCGCCGAAGGCTCGGGACGCCCAACGATTCGCCACCCGGGTCACGCGCGTCCTGGCCGACATCGACTACTTCCGGCGGCAGCCACTGGGATGGCGAGAGGGCACGATCGTCGTCTGGGCTGGCATGCGCGGAGCCGTGACGGTCGCGGCGGCACAGATTCTCCCCGAGGAGACGCCCGCCCGGTCGGTGATTGTGTTGATCGCCTTCGCCGTCGCCCTCTTCTCGCTCACCATCCAGGGTGGCACGCTCGCGGCGGTCATCAGGCGACTCGGGCGCGCAGCGGACAAGAGCGCCGCTGAGATCGACCATGACGCCGAGACCGCCGGGATCATGGACCTCCTCATGACGACGGCCAAACAGTTCGACGAGCCTGCGACCGTGGAGGGTGAGCCGCGGCTCGCAACCTTCGCGCGTCGGAAGGAGTATCGGCTCACGGTGCTTCGAGCCCAGCGCACAGCGCTGCTCGATGCTCGCGACAACGGGACGTTCGATGCCGACGTGCTCGAGAAAGCTCTCGCCGACCTTGATGCGTCGGAGATCGCGATCGAGATGCGGGGCTGAGCCCTACCGCACAGCCTCGAGTCCGAGCTGGATCAGCTCGTCGATCAGTTCCGTGTAGCTGAGACCGCTCGCCTGCCAGCACTTCGGGTACATCGAGATCGGAGTGAAGCCGGGCATGGTGTTGAGCTCGTTCACCACGAACTGCGTGCCCGTGAAGAAGAAGTCGACGCGGGCGAGTCCCGACCCGCCGATCGCGTCGAAGGCACGTGCGGCGATGCGCTGCATCTCGGCGAGCTCGTCGGGCTCGAGGGATGCCGGGCACACGAGTTCCGCGGCATCCGGGTCGATGTACTTCGCCTCGAAGTCGTAGAACTCACGCCCATGCATGATGATCTCGCCCGCAACGCTCACGCGCGGAGCCGAGCCGCCGCGCCCCGACAGCACGCCACACTCCACCTCGCGACCGACGATTGCGGCCTCGACGAGCGCTCGGGAATCCTCCGCGAACGCCACCGTGAGAGCCGCGTCGAGGTCGTCGAGCGACGACACCTTCGTGACGCCCACGGACGAACCGGCCCGTGCAGGCTTGACGAAGAGCGGCAGGCCCAGGCTCGTGACCTGGGCGAGCAGGGCGTCGCGGTCCTCGCTCCAGCTGCGCGGCGACACGGTGACCCAGGGCGCGACAGTGACCCCGGCACCCTCGAGGGCCGTCTTGGCGAAGTGCTTGTCCATGCCGAGGGATGACGCGAGCACCCCGTTGCCCACATACGGCAGACCCGCGAGCTCGAGGAGACCCTGGATCGTGCCATCCTCGCCGAAGGGACCGTGGAGGATCGGGAACACCACGTCGACATCCCCCAGCGAGCGAGTCTCGCCCGAGGCATCCGTGACGGTGAGCTCGCGGGTGAGCGCGGAACTCGGCCAGTGGATGCGCGTGCCGTTGTCGTGCACGACCGGCATGTTGTCGGGGTTCATCGCGAAGAGCGCTGCGTCGTCGGGCTGGAGGGTGAAAGCGCCGTCCTTGGTGATGCCGATCGGGATCACGTCGTACTTGGTGCGATCGATCGCCGAGAGCACACCGGCCGCCGTCGAGCAGCTGATCTCGTGCTCTGACGATCGCCCGCCGAAGAGGAGGGCGACGGTCAGCCTGGTCACGATTACTCTCCCTGCGGCAGTTCGTCGGTGGTGAGGTGCGGGGCGATATCCCGCGGATTCAGCGTACCGGCAAGCACTTCGGCGACCTGGCTGACGATCGGCATCTGCACACCCTTGGCCAGGGCGAGCTCGAGGACCGGGGCGACCGACGAGAGTCCCTCCGCGGTCTGGTTCATCTGCGAGATCACCTCGGAGTAGCTGTAGCCCTGCCCGAGCAGGCGTCCAGCGGTGTTGTTGCGACTGAGCGAACTCTCGCACGTCGCGATGAGGTCGCCAAGGCCGGCTAGGCCCGCGAGCGTCTCCGCCTTGGCGCCGTAGGCGACGGCGAAGTCGGTCATCTCGGCAAGACCGCGTGTGATGATCGAGGCCTTCGTGTTCTCGCCGTAGCCGACCCCGTCGACGATGCCGATCGCCACGGCCACGAGGTTCTTGAGAACTCCGCCGAACTCGGTGCCGATGACATCCGTGTTCACGAAACTGCGGAAGTAGGGGTTCGTCGCAGTCATGGCGACAACAGTCGCCGTCGGCAGGTGCTCCGACGAGATCACGGCTGCTGTCGGCTGCTCCTTGGCGATCTCAAGCGCGAGGTTCGGGCCGGATGCCACGGCAACACGCTCCGCGCCGATGCCCAACTCCTGGCGGATCACCTCGCTCATGCGTGCCCCTGTGCCCTTCTCAACACCCTTCATGAGGGAGACGACGATGGCAGTGTCCGGGATGAGGTCGCGCACGATGCGGAGGTTCTCGCGCAGGGACTGCGAGGGAACGGAGAGGTAGACCTGCTCGGCACCCTCGAGAACCTCGGGCAGGCGCGAGGAGGCCCAGAGGTTGCGGGGCAGGTTGATACCCGGCAGGTAGTCACTGTTGCGATGTGATTGGGTGATCTCGCGCGCCAGCTCGGAGCGTCGAGCCCAGATGGCGACGTCGGAGCCGCCGTCCGCGAGGATCTTCGAGAACGTGGTGCCCCACGATCCAGCGCCGAGAACGGCGACACGGCGAGCGGGGGTCACGCTGTTGTCTGACACTCGACCATTCTGCGGCATGGGGGTGTGTTGCGGCGGTACCGGCGGGTGTCGAGTCTGGGCTCGCGAGGAGTTCTCGCTATCCACCTAGACTCGGGGCGTGCCGTTCTTCCTCCTGTTCTACGCGATCGTGCTGGTCGTGTGGTTCATCATCCTCGTGGCGGGTTTTCTCCTGTCTGCGGCGTCCATCGTCCTGGGCGTCGTCTATTACGTCCGACACACATCTACCGGTGCACTCGCACGGACCCACCTCGCGGTGACGATCGTCCTCGCCGTATCCGGGCTAGTCCTCCTCGCACTGGCCATCACCGGTGCAGTGCTCGTCGGGTCGTCCCTGGCCTAGCGTCATGGCACCATCGACCGCTGTCGACGTCAAGAAGACACTCGACAGCTACCAGGCTCGGCGCGGGGAGTTCCGCATCCTCGAGGTACCCCGGATGCAGTACCTCATGCTTGACGGACACGGCGACCCCAACACCTCCCCGGCCTTCGCCGAAGCGATCACGGCGCTGTATCCCGTCGCCTACAAGCTCAAGTTCGCGAGCAAGAACGAACTCGGACGCGACTACGTCGTCCCGCCGCTCGAAGGCCTGTGGTGGTCGCCTGACATGAGCGCGTTCACAAGCGCGCGGGACAAGTCCCGCTGGAACTGGACGCTCATGATCATGGTGCCGGAGTGGATCGACGCGGAGATGGTCGAGACGGCCAGGACCGTCGCCGCGCGCAAGGCCGACTCATCCGCCGCCATCGAGAACGTGCGATTCGAGACCCTCGAGGAAGGGCTGTGCGTTCAGACCCTGCACATCGGCTCGTTCGACGACGAGACCGCGACCCTCGCGCGACTGCACGACGAGTTCATCCCGAACAACGGGCTCGCGATGACGGGAACGCATCACGAGATCTACTTCAGTGACTTCAGGAAGGTCGAGCCGAGCAAGCTGCGCACGATCCTGCGGCAGCCGGTCACGAAGCGGGCCTAGCTCTCGAGCTTGCCGAACTCCGTCTGGCCGTGCTCGGTCGGGTCCCAGCGCTCGGAAGGCGCCGACTCGCCACGCAGCTCCTCAAGGAGGGCCGTGACATCCTGCATCACGGCATTCGTCGCGGCGGCGAAGGTCGCAGACGTGCGCGGTGCATCCTTCCACGGGGACAGATCGACGGGCTCGCCGATGATGATCTCCACGTTCTTGCGCGGGAACAGGCTCAACTTCTTCGAGTAGCGCGGCAGGATCTGCTGCGCACCCCAGTGGGCACACGGGATGATCGGGATGTCATGCTCCAGGGCAAGTCGAACCGCTCCAGACTTACCGCGCATGGGCCACATATCCGGGTCGCGCGTGAGGGTGCCCTCCGGATAGACGATCACCGCGAGCCCGTGGTCCACGAGCCGTGACGCGGCCATCAGTGGGTCCGAACCACTCGACCCGACAGCTCCGCGCTCGATCGGGATCTGCCCGGTCGCACGCAGGGCAGCACCCAGGACGGGCACCCTGAAGAGTCCAGCCTTCGCGAGGAAGCGGGGAACGCGACCTGCCCGCCACAACGTGTACGCCGTGACGAGCGGGTCGATGTTCGAGTAGTGGTTGGGCGTCAGGATGAAGGCGCCCTCGGGAAGACGGTCGAGATTCCTGAACCGATACCGGCCCACCAGGAGCAGAAACGGAACGACGATCGCGGCGAGAACACGCCAGACGAAGGTCTTCTCGCTCTTCTTCCCGGCCGTTGCCAACGCTAGTTAGCCCTCGTAGACGAAGTCGGCACCGAGCTCCGACAGCTTGTCGATGAAGTGCTCGTAACCACGGCTGATGATGCCGATGTTGGTCACACGCGACTGGCCCTCGGCCGTGAGCGCTGCGATGAGGTGGCTGAAACCACCGCGCAGGTCGGGGATCTCGACATCCGCACCGTGAAGGGGGGTCGGACCGACGATCACGGCCGCCTGCTCGAGCGGACGACGCGGAACACGGCGGGTGACCGACTCGAGGCCGTCCTTGTGCACGACGATGTCGGCACCCATCTCGATGAGTGCGTCGGTGAAGCCAAAGCGGTTCTCGTACACCGTCTCGTGGACGACACTGCGTCCCTCCGCCTGCGTGAGCGCGACGATGAGGGGCTGCTGCCAGTCCGTCATGAAACCGGGGTGCACGTCCGTCTCGACGACGACGGGCTTGAGCACACCACCCGGGTGCCAGAAGCGGATGCCGTCCTCCTGGATGTCGAACGCGCCACCCACCTTGCGGTAGATGTTGAGGAACGTCATGAGTTCCTGCTGCTTGGCGCCGGCGACGAAGATGTCGCCACCGGTCGCGAGAGCGGCAGAAGCCCAGCTCGCGGCCTCGTTGCGGTCGAACAGCGCACGGTGCGTGTAGCCCTGGAGCTTCTCAACACCCTCGATGAAGATCACGCGGTTGGGCTCGACATTGATGATCGCGCCCATCTTCTGCAGGATCGCGATGAGGTCCATGATCTCGGGCTCGATGGCCGCGTTCTTGAGCTCGGTGACACCCTCGGCCAGCACGGCCGTGAGCAGCACCTGCTCGGTCGCGCCGACACTCGGGTAGGGCAGCTCGATGTTGGCGCCCTTGAGACCGTTCGGAGCCGTCAGGCGGATACCCTCGTAGCTCTTGTCGACGATCGCACCGAACGCACGGAGCGCGTCCATGTGGAAGTCGATGGGACGGTCACCGATGCGGCAACCCCCGAGGTCCGGGATGAGAGCCTCACCAAGACGGTGAAGGAGCGGCCCGCAGAAGAGGATCGGGATGCGACTGGAGCCGGCCAGCGCATCGATCTGCGCGAAGTGCGCCTTGAGCACGTTGGAGGGGTCGAGCAGTAGCTCGCCCTCACCGACCTTGGTGACCGTGACGCCGTAGGCACCGAGCATCCCGGTGACGACGCCGACATCACTGATGTCGGGAACGTCCTGGAGGTGGCTCGGGGTGTCGGCGAGAAGCGCTGCGACCATGGCCTTGGTGGCGAGGTTCTTGGCCCCGCGCACATCGACACGTCCACGCAGCGGCTTGCCGCCGTTGATGATGATCTCGTCCGAGGAGAGGCCCACTCGTGCGGCCGCCTTCCGTGCGTCCTTCGTCACCGAATTCATGTATTCCTCTGTCTGCCTGTGTTCACTCAGCTTTTGGCCGGGAGGGTTGTGGGACGCCAGCTCTCACGACGGCTCTCGAACTCGGTGATGTGCGTTTCATCCCGAAGAGTCAGGCCAATGTCGTCCAGACCTTCCAGCAGGCGCCACCTAGTGTAATCGTCGATCTGGAAGGGGAAGCTGGCTGTTCCGACGGTCACCGTCTTGGCAACAAGGTCGACGGATGCTTCTATTCCCGGGTTCTCGTCGACGATCAACCAGATCGTCTCGATGTCCTTCTCCGTGAGCTCCGCCGCGAGCAGGCCCTGCTTGCCCGAGTTGCCGCGGAAGATGTCACCGAAGCGGTGGCTGAGAACGGCCGCGAAACCGTAGTCGCGCAGGGCCCAGACCGCGTGCTCGCGACTGGAACCGGTGCCGAAGTCGGGGCCGGCAATGAGAACGCGCACCTCGGTACCCGGGTTCGCGACCTGGAATGGCTCACGGTTGAGCACGAACTCGGGGTCCTGGCGCCACTGGTAGAACAGGGCGTCATCGAAACCGGTCTTGGTCACGCGCTTGAGGAACTGCGCGGGGATGATCTGGTCGGTGTCGACGTTCGAGCGCTGGAGCGGCACGGCAATACCGGTGACGGTGGAGATCGCATCCATTATTTGCCTCCCGCTGGTGACATTTCGAGAGCCTCAATGAACGGGGCGTCGAGATCGCTCGGACTCGACAGTGTGCCACGGATTGCCGTCGCTGCCGCAACGACGGGCGAGACGAGGTGGGTACGCCCACCCTTGCCCTGACGGCCCTCGAAGTTGCGGTTGGACGTGGAGGCGCACCGCTCACCGGGAGCGAGCTGGTCCGGGTTCATCCCGAGACACATGGAACAGCCGGCGAAGCGCCACTCGGCACCGAACTCCTCCACGATCTTGTCGATACCCTCTGCCTCGGCCTCGATGCGCACTCGCGCAGACCCGGGCACGACCATGACGCGCACGCCATCGGCCTTCTTCTGGCCCTTGATGATCGACGCGAAGACACGGAGATCCTCGATACGACTGTTGGTGCAGGAGCCCATGAAGACAGCGTCCACGGGGATCTCCTTCATGGGAGTCCCGGGCACCAGATTCATGTACTCGAGTGCACGCTCGGCGGCCGCACGGTCGTTGGGGTCGGTGAAGTCGGCCGGCTGCGGAACGGACCCGCTCAGCGAGATGCCCTGGCCGGGGTTCGTTCCCCACGTGACGAACGGCTCGAGCTCGTCGGCGTCGAGGAAGACCTCGGCATCGAACACCGCGTCGTCGTCGGTGGCGAGGGTGTTCCAGTAGGCGACCGCGTCATCCCAGTCCTGCCCCTCCGGCGCGTGCGGGCGACCCTTGAGGTAGGCGTAGGTCGTCTCATCCGGGGCCACCATGCCGGCGCGCGCGCCGGCCTCGATCGACATATTGCAGATCGTCATGCGGCCCTCCATGGAGAGCGAACGGATGGCACTGCCGCGGTACTCCAGGACGTAGCCCTGCCCACCACCGGTGCCGATCTTGGCGATGACCGCGAGGATGATGTCCTTGGCTGTCACACCCGGCTTGAGCTCGCCCTCGACCGTGATCGCCATGGTCTTGAACGGCTTCAGCGGCAGGGTCTGCGTCGCCATGACGTGCTCGACCTCGCTCGTTCCGATACCGAACGCCATGGCCCCGAAGGCACCGTGAGTGGAGGTGTGCGAGTCACCGCAGACCACCGTGATGCCGGGCATCGTGAGGCCGAGCTGGGGGCCGACGACGTGCACGATGCCCTGCTCGATGTCGCCGAGCGAGTGCAGGCGGATGCCGAATTCCTTGGCGTTGGCGCGAAGGGTCTCGATCTGGGTGCGACTGATCGGGTCGGCGATGGGCCGGTCGATGAGCAGCGTCGGGGTGTTGTGGTCCTCGGTGGCGATCGTCAGGTCGGGGCGGCGCACGGGGCGTCCTGCCATCCGAAGACCGTCGAAGGCCTGCGGGCTCGTCACCTCGTGAACGAGGTGGAGATCGATGTAGATGAGGTCGGGGCTGCCGTTCTCACCCTTGACCACCAAGTGGTCGTCCCACACTTTCTCAGCGAGGGTGCGGGGTCGTGCTGTTTCCGTCATGAATGCTGTCCTTCGTCGGATTCCGAATGCCCAGCCCTTGTCGCCGCCTTGCGCGCGGTCGGACTCCGCGACGAGGGAGGCTAGTGACTAGACCTCGTCGCGGCGGCGAAGAAGAAGTCGAACGAAACGCATTCGTCGAGGTTACCACTGCGGGCCGGGGCAATCGGCGGAACCCACCCGCTGGTTGTGTCAGCTGAACTCGACCTGAATCGTCACATCTCCGAGTTCGAGATCGGCACCCGGAGCGAGCGCTGCGCGAGTACCCGGGGCCACCTCGCTGGGGCTCTCCCCCGGCAGCACGACCCACACACCGTTCGTCGAGTCGAGGTCGTGGACCCAGAGGCCGTCGTCGTCCACCTCGAGTAGTGCGTGGGTCTTCGAGATGGACTTCGACGGATCGGGCACCACGAGCAACTCAGCGTCGGGGAACTCCGCGGTCGAGGAGGGGTTACGACCGAGGAATAGCGCACCCTCCACCACCACGGGAGCCTCGATTCCCGGTACCGTCAATCGCCAAGCCCGCGGGAGAGTTCGGGGCGGAACGATTCGCGTCTCGTCGTTGTCCGCGAGATCGGCCGCCTCGACGGATGCAGCGTCGCCTGGCTCTTCGACTTCGTCGCTAGTCTCGGCCACTGCCGGCACGACCGGTGGAGCTCCGGGAACCACCGGCACGAACACGATCTCGTCGGCCGGGATCCGCTCCGTGCGCTCCGGACGAGGGCGTCGATGCGTGCCGGAGTCGGGATCGATGAGGCCGGGCGGCAGGGAGATGAAGCCGTCGTCATCCGCCATGGCTGCCCCCTTCGCGAGAAATGCTCCGGGGATCGATGCTACTGGAGTGCGTCAGTCGGCGCTGAGGGGAGCCCGGACGGTCTTACTCTCGAGAGACGGCTGGGGATCGAAGTACCCAAGCGCGATGTCATCCGCATCGCATCCGCCCTCTCCGCCGCGCACATCATCGAGTTTCAGAGTGCCGTCGTCATCGATCACGACGAGCGTGATACTCAGTGGTTCGACGCCCTCAGTGGTCGCTTCGGGGTGGTCCTCCGACACATACCACTGGCCCGAAACGGCGCACATCAAAACATCGGCGCCGCCCTCATCGTTTTCGGTAACCGAGATCGGTATCTGAGGGAGAGGACCCGGGTAGACGAGGGGATCGCTGTTGTCCTCGCCGCGATCAGAGATATGCGCCCTGTACACCGCCTCGATACGCTCAGCCGTCGTGGTCTCCGTCAGCTGCGAGATCGTGTAGTCAGCCACATTGTTGGCGAGCACGAATCCCAGGGATGCTGCGAGGGCGACCTCTACGTAAGGATCGTCGTAGAGCCCTCCGGTGGGTTCCGAGGGCTGCCAGTTAATGGTTGGTGTGGCAATCTCCGTGGGCGCACCACCCGACGGGTCGCAGGCCGTGAGCATGAGTACGGCGACAGCCGTCACGCCCGCAACGAGAGCTTTCACGGGCTTTCTCACCACTGGTCCTCATACTTCACGACGCCATCGTACTTGACGACATGATCCGCCCAATTGCCGAGCTTGTCGTCGTACTGCTGGGCCAGTGTGTCAATGATGTTGTCGTCGAAGGCACTGTCCGGTTGTCCGGAATTCGTCCAGGCCTCGAGGGCATCCTGCAGAGCGGCACCGGTGCCATCGCTGTTATACCAATCGAGCAGGTCGCCGCTCGGTGGGTCGATACCGGCGATGTAGCTCGGGTCGACCTCGCTGAAGTACTGGTAGATCGACTGTGCGATTGTCGTTCGAATGGAGTCCTGGAGAGTCCCCTCCCTGTTCTCGTCGAACTGCGCGAGAGCCTGCTCGGTCTGAGATGCCCAGAGATCGGAGACGGCCGTTGACCCCATATCCAGCACAGCGCCGGTAGCCACGCCCTGGGCCCAGCTGAGGACGAACCCTGCCGCTCCCCCCACGGCGTCGCCCAACATCGGAACAGGCACCGCGCCCAGCACAAGCGTGATAGCTGAGACGGCCGCCTCTCGATCCGCGTCACTGCCCTCGGCATTCTCAATCAACTGCCCCTGAGTTGCGGCCTCCACCGCGGCCTGCAGGGCCACCATGCGATCAAGAGCACGGTCGATGTCGGCGGTGTTGCCACTGGACATCGCCATGTTGAGCAACGTCTCCTGGTACGACGAGACTCCGAAGCTGAGAACCGCCGCTCCACTCTCGTGGCTCCCAGACCGAGCAAGGAACACCGCGAGCTCCTTCTCGGTGAGCACTGGCACCCACTCCCCGTTCTCGAGTTGCGTCGCGCCCGAGAGCAGGCCCTGTGGGCCGTTCCCCATGATCGTGTACTCGGTGAGCCCCGCGATGTTGACGACGAATCCTGCCGCCAGAGACGCGCTCGCGGCATCGCTGATGTTCTCGGGCAGGAACAGCTCGCTGGTGATGAGGGCCCGCATGATCCGACCGTCAAGAATCGCGACATCCTCCGGGGTCGCGGCCCCATCACCACCGTTGACTGGACCGCCGGAAGCCTGTTGGCTGCCGAACCAGAGGTCGGCGACACCCTGGAATCCGTCGTGCGTGATGTACCAGGGGATGTCGGCGTTGTTCTGGTCAAGCCAGTACATGTTGTCGTAGCGGTCGTGGTACCAGTAGTCGACGCGGTCGTCACCCGTGCCGCCATCCGTGAGCCACTCGAAGGCTGCATCGGGGTACTGTCCGAGCGTCGAGAAGATCGGCCCAGAGGCATCCGACATGCGGTTTCCGTCGTTGCCGAACTCCTGGAGCCCCAGCCAGAGACCACCGCCAGTCTCGTCCATCAGCCACTGGAAGCCATTCACGCGCTCGAACTCGTCGATCTCGTTTGCTGCGGCGATGGCGAGAGTGAGGCCGAGCGGCGAATCGACGACATCGCTGAACAGGTAGGCGATCGAATCGCCCTTGTCCTGTCCAACGTCGAACATGCTGTCTGCGAACTCGTCGGCCACGGGCTGTGTCCAGTTGCGCGAACCGGTCGACAGGCCGGACCTCGTGAGCACGGCGAGCGCGAGCGCTGCCGCTGCCACGGACGGATCGTTCGCACCCCAGTCACCGATCGCCTCGATGAGGTTGACCGTGTCCTCGCCACCGAGCGCGAGGTAGAAGTCCGACATCACGCTCTCGTTGTTCTCGTACATGCCGAGCATGAGCGCGAGAGCGTCGTAGTCCGCCGGGTCCGCTCCGCCCGCAGCGATCCGCTGGGCGAGTTCGAGAAGCGCCTCTTTGTTCAGACCTCGAGTCAGGTCACCAACGCCAGTGATCCCCACGCTCGCGAGCGCGGCCACGGTGTCCGTCCAGTTGTCGGGCAGTGCAGCTGACAGTGCGCGGATCGCGTCATCGTCGGCTGCCGCTCGTTCCAGAGCCAGACGGTAGATCTCGTCCCGGGCATCCTGCGCCTGGTACTGGGCCATGTAGCGGTTGTTCTGCCAGCGCTCGAAACCCTCGGGGTCCGTGAGCTGGTTGGGCTGCGCCACCGTGTACACATCGAGAGCATCGGCGAGAGCGCCCTTCGCGGTGGCCGCGCGGTTGCTGATGCTCAGCGTCGTCGAGTGATAGGCACTGATCGCACTCTTTCCCTCAAGAATGCGGTCGCGGGACGCGGTCAGATCAGCGGCAAGAGCGGTGTTCGCCTCGCGCCATGCGTCGGCCGCCAGCCCCGTCCACGCTGCGACGCTCGTCGCGATCGCGCCGAGGGCCTCCTGCGCGTCCCAGTAGCTCGTCGAGGCCGTCGTCAGCGCTGAGGTCGCGTTGGTCATGCATCCGAGCTCCACCGACCCCGGGTTGTCATCGGTCCATGGCTCAGCCACGATCAGCCTTCCGTTCCTGCAGCGAGGGCCGCATCCAACTCGTCGGCCTCATCGGCCGCGAGAGACGCGTCGCCCGACAGTCCCTGAATGCGCTCCGACGCGATGCGACCAGTGAGCACGACCCAGAGGTCGAAGTCGGCCGCAGCCCGCGCGACCGCGGGGCTGCCGCATCCGCTCAGATCGACGATGGAGTGTTGAGGCATCGAGCCGACCAGATCGGTGAGGCTCCCTGCTGCCCCGCGAAGCAACTCCCCGGAGATGTTCAGATCACCTGACATGGCTGACGGTCCCTTCTACCTTCTAGTCGAGCGATCCCACTCGGTGGTCGCGAGTTCTACTGGATGGAGGACGCGATTGCCTGGTCGGTCTCCTGGAGGGTCTGCGCGGTCTTGCGCAGGAAGTTGGAGAGCCCCGTGAGACCCTCGATGGTCTGCTTGGCGCCGTTCGAGTAGTTCTCGAAGGCGGCCTGGTACGCGCCGGAGGCCTGTGACGTGACGAAGCCGTCTCCCACGAGCTGGTTGATGAGGGTGTTGAGCTCCTGCATCTTGGTCGTGAGATCGTCGCGGCCCTGCTCGAGGCGGCCTGCGGCGTTGTTGATGCTGTCGTAGCTGACGTTGATGTTGCTCATGGCATTCCCCTTAGGTTTCTCCGCACGGTGTGCACGGCTTCGGTTGTAGTTGTGAATCTAGTTGCCGAGTTTTCCTCTGTCGATGGGGAGCACTCCCCATCGAATTCGACTACCCTTCAGCGAGGGGCAGCTGGACGCGAAGAGCCTTGCCCCGCGCGACGAAGAATCCCCTGCCTGGCGGGAAGTCGGAGCGTGACACTCGCGGGAACGCGGTCCGCAGCACCATGTCGCCCTCCATGGTCTCCGGTTGCAGCAACAGGCCCGTTCTCGCCGCTTTGACCTCCGCGAGGAGTGGCCACGACGAGTTCCACGCGGCGGTCTCTGCTTCGGCGATGAGGAAGTGATTCGACCTCTTGACAGCCTTGATCAGCTCGACGAGAGCGCTGTCCGCGGCGGAGGAGAGGAAATCCCCGATCCCCTCGACGACGATGACGATGCGCGGCTCGTCGGCGGCGTCTGCCACCCGGGCAGACAGGGTGCGCGCGAGTTCGTTGACTTCATCGAGGGTGCGCGCGACCGTGGTCCAGCCCGCCGCCGCCCCCAGCTCGGACCGGGGATTGCCCAGGTAGTACGCCTCAGTGCTGCCCGCACGGCCCGCACTCTCGACCATCCATCTCAGGGCATTCGACCGACCACTGGCAGGCGGGCCGCCAAGGAGGAACACACCGACCGGATCGAAACTGACGGGCCCGAGATCAAGATCCGAGATGCCCAGAACGGGCTTTCCGCCGAACGAAGCGGGCAGGCTCGATGCCGCGAACTCCTTGGGCAGGGAGCCGACCGCCGGCGCGGGCGCACGGCCGGTTCGAGCGATGGCTTCACCGAGCGCGGCCGTGGCCGTGGACTGGTCAACGGTGTTCGGGCTGCCACCGACGATGGCGATCTGGGTTTCGAGGCCGTCGATGACCGCACGGCCGGGAGGTGACGTGCTGTCGAGCACGTCTTTCGGCGCATCGAGGATCGCGTAGCTCGTGTCATCCGCCATGCGAAGCACGACGCGCTTCTGGATCGCTGAGCTCACCGACGTCGAGATGCTCCCTGGCCGGTCGGCAGTGATGGCGACGTGGATGCCGACCTGGCGCCCCTCGGTGAGCAGGTCGAGGAAGACCGCGTACCAGGGGGACGTGGCGCTGGTGGCCTCGAAATCCGTTCTGAAGGCGGGGAAGCCGTCCACGAGCAGGAGGATGCGCGGCTCCTCCGGCTTGCCCGCGAGCGCCCGGTATTCCGTAATCGTCGACGCGTTGACGGCCGCGTAGCGCTCGGACCTGCTCGAGAGCTCGTCGCGGAGGGTGCGCAGCAGACGGATGACTCGCTCGGTGTCATCGGCCGGGATCACCGCACCGACGTGCGGCAGACTCTCGAGCATCCTCAGTCCGTTGCCGGCGAAGTCGAGAGCGTACACATTCACGGGCCCGCCGCGCGGAGTGATGCCGGCCACCGACGCGAGGGTGCGCATGGTGACGGTCTTGCCGGACCCTCCCGTGCCGTAGACAGCCAGATGACCGTCGGTGTCCGGGCGGAACACCACGACATCCTGGCGCTGTTCCTCGGGGATGTCGCTGACGCCGAGAACCAGTTCGGTGTCGGTGCGCTGGCGCAACTTGGTGACGTCGAAGGCAGAGGCGAGCTCGTCGAGCCACGGTCGCCGCGGCAGGGGGATCTTTGCGGCGTTCGCGGCCGCGATAAGGGTCTTGACCAGGCGCGTCTGGTCGGTGGGCCCCTGGTCGGTCGGGGCATCCGTCTTCGTCCCCTCCGATGACTCGAACGCGATCTCGACGCCGAACCGCAGTGCGGCTACCTCGATCGAGGGCGCAACCGGCTCGTCGGTGGTCCAGCCACCCGCATACGCGGACTGGAACGATGTCAGACGCCCCGGACCGGTCTTCGCGATGGCCCTGCCCGGGATGCCGGGGTCGAAGCCTGCCGCGACCTTGTCGCCCACGACATCCATCGAGTCCGACTCATCGGCCATGCGCAGCGCAATGCGCAGGTTGGTGTTGGCACGCAGGTTGTCCTTGATGACACCAGCCGGCCGTTGGGTGGCCATGATGAGGTGGATGCCCAGCGAGCGTCCACGCTGGGCGATGTCCACGACGCCGTCAACGAACTCCGGTACCTCTTTGGCGAGAGCGGCGAACTCGTCAATCACGAGCACGAGTGCTGGCGGCGCTTCGGGGTCGCCGGTCTTCTCGAACTCGATGAGGTCCTTGACCTTCTTACGGTTGAAGAGATGCTCACGGTAGCGAAGCTCGGCCTTGAGCGAGGTGAGCGCTCGGCGCACGAGGTGCGGAGAGAGGTCGGTCACGAGGCCGACGCAGTGCGGGAGGTTCACGCAATCGGCGAACGCCGACCCGCCCTTGTAGTCCACGAAGAGAAAGGTGACGCGGTCGGGGCTCGACTCCGCCGCCATTCCCAGGACCCAGGCTTGGAGGAACTCGCTCTTGCCCGCACCGGTCGTGCCGCCGACGAGGGCGTGCGGGCCCTGGCTCCGGAGATCGAGATGCATGGCATCCACACCGGACTGCCCGACGATCGCACGAAGGCGACCAGCGCGCCGCGGAGCCGGAATGCCCGAGCGCACGTGAATGGAATCGTTCTGGGTCCACCGTTCGACGGCAACCTGCGGGTCATCGGCGAGGTCACTGCCGACGAGCGAGAGCATCGACACCGTGCGCGGCAGGTCGCTCGAGTCCACGAGCACGGCACCAGCATCAAACACCGGCGCGAGGCGACGGCCGAAGGCGAGCGCCTCCGCGCGAGTGACATGATCGGCGACGACGGACACCCTCTGCGACCCGAGCCGCACGAAGCCGACCTCGGTCGACTCGGGCCCCTCGGTCGTCACGAACGTGCGTGCGACGGCAGGCAGATTCTCGACCTTCGACGACACCCAGAGGGGGAAGATGCCGACATCGGCCGCGGCTTCGGCCATCTGCACGAGCCGCGCCTTGTCGACGGGCGCGTCGTCGGAGATGATCACGAGAATCGCGGGAGTGGGTGTGGGCGGCGGCTCGGTCGCTGCCCCCTTCTCCCCCGCGCTGGCGCCCGCCACGATCGCGGAAGTCTTGAGCGAGGCCGCCCCGCGCTTCTCCGACTTGGCCCTCGCCGTGCGGCTGGCCACGATCTCCTCGAGCGCCGAGAGGAGCGCTGCACCCGTGGCCGAGCTGTTGGCGAGATGCGTGCCCGTGATGGGGCTCTGCACCGATCCGGTGTGGGGCAACCACTTGAGCCACTCGAACTCGGGCGTCCAGGCCGGGCTGACGATCGACGCGATAACGAGTTCTGCCGGGGAGTGCAGGCCGGTCGCCTGAACGATGAGCCCGCGTGCAAGGTCTGCCGCGACATCCTGGCGTCCGACGACCCCAAGGGCACCGGCGAAGTACAGGTTCTCGACGACAGGAACCTCGTCGATCTCCTCGTAGCTCTCGACGAGCTCGCGCAGCCGCACGAGATACTCGGGCAGGGCCGACTCCTCGCCGCTGATGGTCACGGAATTGCGGGAGGGCAGGATGCCACGGCCGAGGTTCAGCGAAAGAAACTGCCAGTGCTCAGGCCGCCGGGTCCACAGCAGCGGGCCGAGGCGCATCGCGTCGTCGTAGACCTCCCTCGTCGACGGGGTCTCCGCCTGACGAACCGTGCGCTCACGGTCGCGCTCGCGAGCGAGGGTCTCGGAGAGGTCGTCGAACCGCGTGTCGAACTTCTCGCCGTCGAGCTTCTTCTTGCGCTTCTTGGTAGCGCGCTGTGCGAGGAAGTTGCCCGCCACGAGAAGCGGGGACATCGCGATGAAGATGAGAGAGGTGAGCTGGCCCGTCACCATGAACATCACGGGGCCGAGAATCAGCGGTGCAGCGAGAACGAGCCACGGGAAGGGCGCCTTGTCCTCCTCGCTCGGCAGGAGGGGCGCGACGAACTTCTCGCCCGGGTAGCGGGCGTCGACACGGGGCGAGCGGTTGAAGGCCACAGGCCCGTCATTGACGAGCACGGACGGCGCCTCGGTCGGGGCGATGTCCGCGCGCAGAACGGTGTCTCCCACGCGCACGGTCGCCCCGTTGTCGAGGTCGACGCGCGTGACGAGGCCACCATCGACCTCGAGCCCGTTGGCGGAATTCAGGTCGACGAATCGCACAGCCTGGCTGAACACGTCGAGGCGGGCGTGACGCTTGGAGACGAGCGGGTCGGTGAGCGTGACATCCGACAGCGACGCGTCGCGTCCGAGGTAACGCGTGCCGAGAGGCAGCGCGAAACTCGCACCGGTGTCGGGGCCCTCGATCACGGTGAGGACGGCGACGTTGTCGAGCTTCGCGGGTGCGGTGGATCCCGGCGGTACCACGGCGACCGTTGCGCCCGACCCCACCGCGGCCTCCCCCAGAGCGACCTCGGGCTCGAGAACGGCGTGCGCCGAGCCGACGGGATCGACAATGCGAAGGGTTGCTGCAGTGGCGGGCTGGGGGGAACTCTGGGATCCGATGGTCGAAAGAACGGATGCGACCTCGCCAACAGTCGCGGCTGCATCCGTGGTGATGACGACGTCGGTGTCCGGCCCCGAGGGTCGCTGCAGAGTGAGTTTGAGTTTCATGGGCCCCTTACCTGCCTGCCCGCGGAGAGCCGAGTCGAGCGACCCACTCCCGCGCTGAACGGATGCGGAATCGACTGACGAGCCTCCGCCAGCCCGAGAGCGTGGATTTCGCCACAGCCACTGCGGCGAGAGCCTCGGTCCAGACCTGTTCGGCCGTGGATTCATCGACGGGGTGACCGGAGAAGACCGCCTCATCCGTCGTCGCTGCGAGACTGCGAAGGCGGGGCAGCTCCTCGACATGCAACTGCTGCTCGAGCTGGGCGGCGACAAGGGGCCTGGTCAGGCGTTGCGGGACGGTGAATCCGAGCTCCGAGTACTGGTCGGTGAGCTCCTCCCACGCACCCGCCACCTGGTCATGGCCCTCCGGCGCCCCGCGCCGACGGCGCGAGCGACGGGCCTTGATCGCTCCGATGATGAGCAGCGGGATGAAGAACAGGGCTGCAGGAATGAGCACACTGAGCGCGAGCACGTACACCCAGCCGGGGATGATGAACTCCAGCCCGTTGTCGTCGTCCTCGGTCTCCTCGAGTTCCACCGGGGAGAGCAGCTTCTCGTCGTCGTTGTCGGCGCGCGGCGGCTGTCGCACCTGCGGCTGTGGCTCGCTCTGCGGCTTCGGCACCTGGTCTTGAGGGATGTCTGTCTCGTCCGGAGTCGGGTTGAAGGCGACCCACCCCACGCCCTCGAAAGCCACCTCGACCCACGCGGTCACGTCGTCGCCCGTCACGTCGACCGATGCCTGACCTTCCGCGATGTCCGGAGCGAAACCCATCACGACTCGAGCGGGATAGCCGAGACTGCGCGCCATGAGCGCGAACGCCGACGCGTACTGCTCCTGGTCGCCCACCATCTGGTTGCGCTCAAAGAGCTCCGTGATGCGGTCGGCACCATGGCCGGCGCGAGAGGGCACGGCGTCGGACGCGCGCCCGTGACTCAGGAAGCCCGTGTCGACGAGTGCAACACGAATCGCCTCGAGTTGCGCAATGGGGCTCTCGGATGACCCGGCGAACTCCTGCGCGCGCACCGTGACGATGTCGGGCGACCCCTCGATGGGCGGCAGCTCGACCGGTGCGATCTCCGCATCCCGCAGGTCCTCGGGAGTGAGCACCTCCTGGGCCTCCGCGTCGATCGTGTAGCGGTCCCCTGCCGTGAGGCCGGTGGTGAGTACCGCAGTGCCCGTGAGTGCGTTGTAGCGGAGGCTGTCGGTCTGGCTCGCTGCCGCGCCATCCGTGAAGTCGAGATCGGTCGCGTATCCGACCGAGGGGATCCATACGTCGTCGTAGTCGGCGATCGTGAACGTGATGTTGTCGCGCTCGGTGGGGGTGATGAACGCGGGTGCTGGCAAATCGCGGCCCACGAGAGCAAACGATCCGGATCCGTCGGCGCTCGACTCCGGCCCGGTGACATTCCAGAGCTTGCCGGTGAAGCTGTCGAGGGTTGCGACGCGGATGACGTCGCCCACCTGAAGACCCTCGACGGTGAACAGCACGTCGTCGGTGACCTGCTTCGTGTAATGACGGAAGCCGGAGAGAGGGCTCGGGTAGTCGAGCGGATCGAAGGGCGGATCGATCTCTTCGCGCAGGACGAAGCGCTGGTCGTTCGCTGGCGCGGCCCAGAATCCGGCAGCACCCCCGAGAAGCACCGCCCCCGCCACTATCGCGGCGGTACCAGCGAGCTTGCGGCGACGGAGCCGCGCAGCGCCCTCCTGCGCAACGGAGAGTCCCTGCCGACGCCACCCGAGCCAGACGAGGGCGAGCACGCCGAAGACGATCCCTCTCATGCCCGCCTGATAGGGCTCGTCGGTGCCGATCAGGATCCCCGCGAGGTACAGCGCGACGGGCGCGATGAGCGCGACACCGAAGCGCCACGCGGTGCGGGGTCGGGCCGAGAGCCATCGTGTGGCGAGGGTCGTGGACACCAGCGCGACAATCCACGCGGCGAAATACGGCACGACGGCGATGTACTGTGGCGCACCGATCGGCGTGCTCAGTGTGACGATGTCCGCCCAGCCGTAGACCGTGCCGATCGCGATACTGGCGAGCGACTGGAGGCTCGGGAACACCACGAAGACGGCCTGCGCAGGCACCGCGAGGGGCGTACCGATGAGGAAGTACAGCACGATCGCGCCGAGCGCCGTCGTGATGGCTCCGAGCCGGAATACCGAGGCGAGGATGCCCGTCGCCGCGCCGAGCACGAGCCCTCCAAGACCGGCGACAAGAAAGCCGTAACCGCCGAACGACGGCTCGAATCCGATAACGCCGAGGAGCGCGAGCACGAGGAGCACGGCGATGTCCGCCCACGTGCGACCGGAGGGCAGTCGTAGCCCCTGCCCCGTGTCCCGCAGCGTCTCGGCCTGGCGTTCGCTCACTGCTGGAGCCCCCTCACGAGACTCGGCAGGTCCTCCAGGGAACCCACGGTGATGACGGTGAGGCCGGCGATCGAACCGAGCTTCGCCTGTGCTCCGAGCTCGACGTGGAACGCGACCTTGCTGGTGTCCTGGCCGAAGAGCGATTGCACGCTGCGGTAGTCCTGCGTCGACATCCTGGACCCGCCGACGATCATCACGACGGAGGGGTTCGCGAGACGCTTGGTCCGCTCCCTCGCGAATGCCCGCACGCTCGGGAAGATTCGTCCTACCGGGTCGACCCGACAGGATGCGTCGAGCATCGAGGTCACCGTGGGGGTCTTCCAGACCCCGCTCTCGCTCACGATGTTCATCTGCGTTCCGTCGCGGATGACCTGGGCCGCGATCGAGGCGGTCACCGAGATCGCCAGCTCGAACTCCTCGTCGGAGGCGTAGAGGTCATCTCGCGTGGCATGGATGATGGTCAGCTGCGACCGGCGGGTCTCCTCGAACTGGCGCACCATGAGCTGGCCGATGCGGGCGGACGTGCGCCAGTGAACGTTGCGGCGATCATCCCCGGGAACGTAGGGCCGCAGGGCGTGGAAGGCGATGTCGTTGTTGGTGATCTTCTTCGAGACCTGGCCCTCGAGGTCCCGAACGAGGCCGGCCGCAGAGGGGGCGAGGCGAACCGTCCGGGGATGCACGAACAGGTCGACTGGGTCTGCCCACTTCAGCGCCCTCCGAAGCATGCCGATCTGGTCACCCCTGACCGACTCCGCCGGGCCGGCGACGATGACCGCTCGCTTGTTCGTGGGGACGGCGAAGAGCTCCTCCTGCTCGTCCTTGGGCTTCATCGCGGGGAGTTGGAACTCGGCGATGCCAGCCCCCACCGGGAGTTCCATCCGCGTGGGGGGTAGCGCCCGCTGCCCGACGTTGGTCACGACCATCCGGCCCATGGCACGGTCGCCAACGACCACTCTTCGGGGGTTGAGCTCGATGTCGACACCGTAGGAGGCACGGCCGAACAGGAACACGGTGCCGAGCACGAAGGCCGCCAACAGCACGGTGCCGAGGTAGGTGAACTCCTGCCATCCGAATGCGAAACTCAAGCCGAGGGAGACCGCGGCGACAACAAGCACGAGCCACCCGACCGGAGTGACGACCGCAAGGATCGGACCGAGGATGCGCCAGACCGCCCTGACCACGGGGCCAACGAGCCCCCACACCACGCGACCGGCGCGCGCGACACTGCGCCCCGCGGCCGCAAGGGGCGCGGGCAGGGAGGTCGTGCGGTTGGTCGCGGTGGTCATGGACTACGCGGCGCGGTAGGCGGGAGGCTCGATGTCCACCAGGATGCGCTGGATCACATCGTTCGCCTTGACGCCGGCGAACTCCGACTCCGGGTCGAGCAGTAGACGATGGCCGAGAACGTACGGTGCGAGCTCGCGCACATCATCGGGAGTCGCATAGGTGCGCCCCATGGTGATGGCCCACGTCTTGATCGCCCGGGCCAGTGCCATGGCGCCGCGCATGCTCACGCCGAGCATGACGTCCTTGTTTCTCCGAGTCGCGTCGACGATGTCGCTCAGGTATTGCATGACTGACTCGTCGACGAAGACCTCGGCCGCGAGGTCGGCCATGGCGACGATCGACTCGGACTTGATGATGGGAGACACGAGGGATGCACGGGCACGCGTGCCCGAATCCATCAGGAGCGCCACGGCGGTCTTGGTGTCGGGGTATCCGAGCGACGTCTTGATGAGGAACCGGTCGAGCTGGGCCTCCGGCAGCTTGTAGGTACCAGCCTGCTCGACGGGGTTCTGTGTCGCGATGACGAGGAAGGGCGCGCCGACGGAGTGGCTCTCGCCATCGACGGTGACGATGCCCTCCTCCATCACCTCGAGCAACGCGCTCTGCGTCTTGGGGCTGGCCCGGTTGATCTCGTCGGCCAGCACCACCGAGGCGAAGATCGGGCCGGGGTGGAACTGGAACTTGCCCTTGCCCTGGTCGTAGATCTGCACGCCCGTGACATCCGACGGTAGGAGGTCCGGCGTGAACTGGATGCGAGAGTTGGTGCCGTCGATCGTGTTGGCGAGGGCCTTGGCGAGCACGGTCTTGCCGGTGCCTGGGTAGTCCTCGAGAAGCACGTGGCCGTCAGAGATGAGTGCGGTTAGCACGAGACGGATGACGTGATCCTTGCCCACGATCGCCTTGTCGATGTTGGCGACCAGCTTCTGGAACGCGTCAGCGAACCACGTTGCCTGCTCCTGAGTTACTGGCATGCTCTCTCTTCCTTATCGAGTGTTGACTCGCGCATCAGCATTCACCCACGATTCCGAGGGGCTGGTTGGTGTCGCCGACCTTGATGAACATTCCGCCACCGTTGTTGACGCTGCTCAGGTAGAACCACCACACGCCGTTACGCACACCGCGGCACGCGGCCTGGATGGGATCACCGGCGTTCAGCGTGCCCGAACAGCTGTCGGTGTAGTTGTAGAAGTTCGTCGAATTGAGCAGGCACGCCCCGTTGACGGACACCGTCGCGTTGCTCGGGGGCGGAGGCGTCGGTTGGATCGTCACGGTGGAACCCGGACTCGAACCGCCGGGGCCCGCCTTGTTCGTTCCGCGCACCTCGAGCGTGTAGTTGCCCGCTGGTCGATTACTCCAGGTGTAGGAGGTTACGGAGCCGACGTTGGTCCACCCGCCGCCGTTGAGTCGCACGTCGTAGGAGAGGTTCGCCGAACCGCCGGGGTTGGCCGTGACCGCACTCCAGGTCCACGTGATACTGCTGCCAGCGTAGGGACCGGAGGCGTTTGCCGCAGTGATCGTGGGAGTATCCGGAGGGCTCTGGGCCGTGATGACCCCGGCATTCGAGGTGCCGTCGCCGCTCGATTTGCCGCCCGAGTTCACGGCCCGCACCGACACCGTGTAGCTGCCTCCGCCGAGGTTACCGATCGGGCCCGTGCTGGTGCCGTTCGTTGTGCCGGTCACACCGTTGGATGCCGTCCAGTAGTAGGTGGTCTCGCCGCCCGTACCCGCGACCGCCGGCCAGGAGGCCTGGATTTCTCCCCCCGGTGCCCACGGATCGGTGACGGACACCGACGGGACCGGAGCGTTGGGCGTGCCGTACGGGGTGATCTGGTCGCTCGGCACGGACCACTGGCCGGCCCCGTTCGCATTGATCGCGCGCACCTGGAACGTGTACGCGGTGCCGTTGGTCAGGCCACCGATCGTGCAGGCCTGGCCCGCCGTGCATCCCGACGTGACCGCATTGGTCTGCACGGTGCGCACGTCGTAGCTCGAGATGTCCTTGCCGTTCGACGCCGGGGCGGAGAATCGGATCGTCGCACTCTGGTCGTCGCCGATGGCCGATCCGCCCTCGCGATCGGGTTTGGATGCCGCATCCGGAACGTCCGTCACGGTGAAGCGAACGAGGCCGTTCACCCGCCGGTCCGGATCCTTCGTGGCGTCCTCGATCGTGTAGGTGATCTCGATGACGAAGTAGGGCGGACTCGAGGCCGGCGTGATCTTGATCGCGTTGTCGGTGAACGAGACGGAGCCGACATTGCCGGCGCTCGTGATCGTCGCATCCACGATCCGAAGCGGCTCGCCGCTCGTCTGGTAAGGGTTGGAATCGTTGGCCAGCGGGTTCACAGTGAAGGCGCTCACCGGGCGTGCGGACTCGAGTTCGTCGGTGACAGCAACAGGCAGCGGACGCGTCGAGCCGACCGCCGTCACATTGATCGTTCCCGGGACAGTGAAACTACCCCAGCGGAGGGTGACTGCGACAGTGAAGGTGGTGCCCTTGGGTGTGGTGCGCGGCAGGCTCAGCGACAGCTGGGATCCGCTGAGGTTCGCCGACAGATCCGAACTCGATGGGCGGATGTCGGAATAGCCGACCTCCTGGAGGATCTGCGGGTTCGGGTGGGCGGTGGAACTCCTCAGGTCGATCGTTGTGGTCTCGCCGATCTCGACCTGCACGTTCGGTGTCGTGAACTCCGGAGGCGTGTCTTTGAACTCCGGATCGCCGACGATGATGGGCAGCGTGAGCGAGGCGGTGTTGCCCTTCGGGTCGTCGGCCGAGTCGCCATCCGACACCGTGAAGTTGATGGCAGCCGGACCCCGGTAGTCGAGCGCAGGCGTGAACGTGATGGTGTCCTCATCGACGTAGCTCGAGGCTCCGTTGCCCTGCACGCCGCTCACCGAACTCTTGTCGTAGATGCTGGCGTCACGCCCTGATGGCACGTCGAGGATGTCCTCGAGGTTCCACTCCTTCGTCTCGTTCATCGCCACGTACTGGACAGGAAGATCGGGATCGATCTGCGGAGGATCATCGAACGTATCGCTCACCGCAGCAGGAACGAGGATGAACGCCATCGCGCTCAGCTCGTCTTCTGTATTGGTGACCCGGTAGGCAATCGCCTGGCGCGTCGCGCCCGGGGTCACCTCGATCCTGCCGTTCTGCTCGAGAACCTCCGCTGCCCCCGCGTTCGGACCCTCGGCGGTGAGTACCAGGTCCTCGGTCTTGCCCCCGGGGTTGAAGGCGAATCCGTCGAAGACGTCGACAGTGATGGATTTCTCTCCCGCGATGTCCTTGCGGGCGATCGCGAGGTCGTCAGCCGAGGGCGGCAGGAGCGGCGCATCCGGCGTGACCTGCACGAGCACATAACCAATCGAGGAGCCACCGCGATTGTTCGTGAGCTCGTACCGCAGCGAGAACGACTGCTCGTCGGCCGGGGCGGTGAGCACCAGGTAGCGCTCCTTCACGACTTCGGCCTCGATACCGTCCGGCACATCGAGGAGCTCAGGTGAGACCTTGATGGGAGCACCCTGCGGGTCCGAGTCATTCGCCATCAGGTCGACCTGGGCGATGCGGTCGGGGCGAACGGAGACACTGTCGGGCACCGCGGTGGGTGGCTGCAGCTCGTCTGGCTCGGGGATGACCGCGATCTTGATGGTGGACTGCCCGGTGGCGCCGAAGGCGTCGTAGACCTGGTAGCTGAACGTGTCGGTTCCGGCACCGGCGGTGGATGCCTCGTAGATGAAGTAATCGGTACCCTGCTCGGCGATCGAGCCGAGCGACGGGTTGGTGGGGAACTTGAGGAGCTGGGTCGAGTCGCCGTCGGGGTCGATGCCCTGCAGCGGAATGTCGACGCGGATCGAGCCGCCAGCGAGAACGCGACCGACGAGCGGCTCGGGCGCGGGATCCTGGTTCGCGTCCTCGTCGAGCGGGGTCACCGTGAAAGTCACCGTGGCCGCGGCGGTCTCCCCGAACGAATCGAGGACGCGGTAGTCGGCGTGGTACTCCCCCGGCGTCGTGGGGGCCTGGAACCGGAGCTCGTCGCGCGAGATGAAAGCGAGACCATCCTCGGGCTCAGTGATGAGCTCGTCATCGAGGAACATCGTGGTGCTGTCCGGGTGGAAATCGTTGTCGAGCACGTCGATCGTGGCGATGTCACCCACCCGCACGGTCGCCGTGTCATTCGCCGCGACGGGCGGCTGGTGACGCGTCAGCGCTGGAACGGGTACGACCGTCACTCCCGCTGTTGCAGTCGCGACGCCATCCGAGATCGTGTAGGTGAAGTTCACCTGTTCAGTGAGCGCCGAGGTCGATGTGATGCGCACGAGGGTCGACTCGAGGAGTTCGACCACGAGGCCCTTCGCTGCGGCCTCGGCTGGCACATCGATCGACTGGACGGCAAGGATCTTGCCCGTCGGGCTGACGTCGTTCGACAGCACCGACACCGTCACGGGCTCATCGCTGCGCAGATACGCCGTGTCTTTGACCGCGACCGGCGGCGGGTTCGTGTTCTCCGGCCTCTCGAGAACGTCGACTCTCACGATCCCCACGCTCGTGTTCGCTCCGGCCTGCAGCGTGTATTTCATGTAGTAGACGCCGGGTGCATCCGCGGTGAACGTGATGATCTCGCGGTCGGTACTGAACGATGCGGCGGCACCAGCGGCCGGATCATCCATGCCCACGAGGAGGAGTTGCGCGCCAGAGGGAGAGAGGTCGTTGGCGAGCGGCTTGATCACTACCGACTCGTTGACGAACACGGTCTCGAAGTCCGGGGTGCCCACGGGATTGAGGGAGCCAGCGGGCTCGACCTGCACCTTGAGGGTACCGACGGCGGGTGCTCCCGTGCCGTCGGTGACCTGGAACTGCACTTCCTTCTCGCCCAGCTCCGAGGTCTGGTGAGTGAACGTGATGAAGCCATCGGGGGTGAACCGAACGAGGTCACCCGACTTCGGCGAAGCCCCGACCAGGTAGAGGTCGTCGCCATCCGGGTCGCGCCAATCGGTGAGCACGTTGTAATTGATCGTCTGGTTCGCCTCGACGCTCACACCGGGATTGCGCACGGAGTACGGCTGTTCGTTGACCCCGTCGGGAACGACCCTCGCGGAGACATTCGCCGACGCGGTACCCCCGCGTCCGTCGTCGACGGTGTAGTTGAAAGCGATCGTGCCCACGAATCCCTCGGCCGGAGTGAACTGGAGAGCGCGCGACCCATCGATCGGGTCGAGTCGTCCGGTGGACTCCGAAATCGCGTCGTAGTTCGAGATGACGAGGACATCCCCGTCGGGGTCCGAATCGTTGTCGAGCACGGAGAGCACGGTCGTGCGGCCGGGCCGGATACCGAACTGGTCGTCCTGGGCGGTCGGGGGCCGGTTGGTGTCCGTGCGCTCGGCGAGGGTGTCCTCGAAGGACTGGATGGATGACTCCTCCTCGCCGACCTCCTCGGATTCCTCCTCCTCCGGCGGAATCACGTCGTCCCAGTTGTCGACGAGCCGCATGTTTTCGTTCATGAGCCACGAGTTGCCGTTGGTCAGGTCGTTGAGCGCGATAACCGTGCGGTTGACGCGGAACTCGAGCACGCCACCCTCGGTCGGCTCCTCGATGTCGAGTGCAACGGGGTCCTGCCCCTCGCACGACAGGAGGTACTTCTGGGCGCTCGCCCAGGCGCCATGCGCGCATCCCTCCTGGTTGACGGGAGCAGCGACGCCATCCGCGCTCGTGGCGTCGCTGTCGAACTCCGCGGAGATGACCTCGGTCGCGCCAGAAGCGAGAGAGACCCTGACCAGCGAATCCGCGGTCGCTACGATCACTGAAGGGGAGTCCGGACCGGTCTGCTGGAGGCGAAGGCCCTGCTCCTCACCGAGGCCGTAGGCAGCACCGCCCTGGGTGATGATCTCGTTCGTCGACTGGTCGAAGACGACGGCGGTCTCCCCCACGGCGGCGAGCTGGAACTCACCCACGGCGGGGAAGTCCTTCTGCTCGGGCACGCTCGCGAGGTCGGCGATGCGGTACAGCTTCTTGTCCCGCTGCGAGACCGCGATGACGGCCCCCTCGCGCGTGACCACGGCGTGGGCATCCGGGCCCAGCTCGATGAGCGGAGGGTTCGACACGTAGTTGAAGACGAGGTCACCCACCGACGGGATGGCCCACAGGTTGCCATCGGGATCGACGATGGCAATCGTGTCGCCGCCGTAGGTCACCTCGGATCCGACGGGAACGTCGATTGCGGACGTGACCTCGGTTGACGCCGGGTTGACCGACTCGACTCGGCCAGCGTCGGGGTCGATGAGGAACAGGGTGTCGCCGTCCTGCCGAACATCGAAGTTGGCGCTTGAGGCGATGACCGAGCCGTTCAACTCGTCGATCTGGCGGTTGAGTCGCCCGCCGAGCAACTGCTCACCGTTGGTGACCCAGACATCACGCGAGGTGAGGTCGACATCCGAGACGGGGAACCCGGGATGAAGGGCGGCAACGGTGAGCGGCACGCCGACGATGACCGCGATCACGAGTGCAGATGCGGTCGTCTTGCGAGTTTTGACCCATCCGGTCAGCGCATTCACTCAAGTGCTCCCGCGTTGGTGTTCCCGATCCCACGCTCATCGAGTGGTGGGGATTCGTCAAAATCTTATACGCGGATGCTTTTACGCTAGTCCGTCGCGATGGGGAGGACTACCCATCCTCGGCGGCTGTCGCGAGCTCCGCCCGGTGTTCGGAATCGTTGCGATCGAGCAGGTAGAGATCATCCTTGCTCACGAGGCGGGTGGCCACCGCGTACTCCACGAGGCGTTGTCGGCGATTCGTGGCGAGGTTGGACTTGCCGCCGCGCAGACCCTGAACACCCGTCTTGTCGAGCTTGTCGCAGACGTTGTCGAGCTTGCGATTGAACGTCGTCATCGACCAGTGAAGGCGCGCTGCTGCATCCGTGGAGCTGGGGATCTCGCCGCGACCGGGCGAATCCTGTCGAAGAACGTTCTCGGCGAGTGAGACGATCAGCAGGCGCTGGGTCGTCGTGAGCGCGACCGGTGAGATCGTCGTTTCTCCGCCGCCCACCCCTGCCGCTGCCGCCGTGGAGTAGTAGTCGTTGTCGGAGTGGATCGTGAATTCGTAGGTCGTCGAGCCGGCACTGAACAGCACCTGCATCTGCGGGAAGACGATCGGCAGGCGAGCACCGGGCGCAAGCCACGCCTGCACCTGGCCGCTCGAATCGGTCACGGTGGCAGACAGCAGCGTTCCCACGTTCGCGAGCCACCACATCCCGAAGTCCTCGTAGATCCGCAGGAACCGGCGATGCAAGTACGGGTTGTCGTCGATGACCAGGTCGGACTCGCGCCCGATGTGGAAATCGTTGGGCGAGGCGATGTCGTACCACTCGCCGCAGAACTCGATCTTCAACGGGTTCATGCCGGGTAGCACTCCTCAAGGGGGTTAGCGGAGGTCTTGCCGGCCCGCAGGATGCTCACCTCGACACACAGCGTTGAACCCTCCGCATAATCGGTGACCTGGAACGAGGTCCCCTCCGCACGGTGCAGGGGCTCCCCCTCCGTTCGGTTGCTCACGCGCCACACGACGACATCGCCGTCGACCGGATCGGGGTTATCGACGGTGAAGGTCAGCGTCGCACCGTCGGCCGTGGCACCCACGAGAGTCGGCGTCGGAACGCTCTCGATCACGACGGGTGCCTGACTGGCGCCAGCGGTCTCGGAGACGGGGGCCGTCGGTCCTCCCATCACGACGATGCTTACGATCACGGCAACGGCGATGACTGCGGCGACGGCTGCAATCACCCAGCCGACGACCTTGGAACGACCGGATGGCTGCGGCTCGGTGGCCTGCTCATCCGGCGCCGGAGAGCCGATGATGCGGGGACGAACAACGGTTTCGCCGATGGGCTCGCTGGCCGCTGGGTCGACGGGCGGCGTGTGCTGCGGCTGGGCCACGATGCTCGGCGCCTCGCGCAGGAGGGTGGCGTCGTCCGTGGAAGGCGGCGGAGGTGGGGTTGGCACTGCGGGCTGGGCGTTGATGGTCGCAACACCCCGGGCGCGGGTCTCGTCTGCGTCATCCGGGCCACCCGACTTCTCGGGAGCGTCGACCAGAAGGTTGGGTACCTCGATGGAGGTCGGGGTGTAGCCGAGTTCCATCTCGACCCGCTGCAGTGCACGGGCGAAGTCGACAGCAGTGGCGAACCGGTCGGCTGGGTCAGACGACATGCCCTTCTGCAGTACAGCAAGCAGGGAACGCGGTACGTCGTCGCGCGACATGGGCGTGATCGCCCCGCGCTCGATTCGGCCAATCAGATCGAGGGTCCCGTTCGACCGGCCGCGCACTTCGAAGGGCGACTGGCCGGCGAGGATCGTGTAGATCGTGGCGGCGAGCGAGAACACGTCGGAACGGACGTCGGGGCTGGGGTCGTCCTCGAACATCTCTGGCGGCGACCACGGCACCGACATACCGATGGACGGGCTCGTGCCGCTCGATGCGGTGTCGGCAAGGGCATCCGCAAGGGTCGTCGTGTGCGAGGCCAGCGCGTCGTCGTCGACCGCGGAGGAGATCCCGAAGTCGGTCAGCGCTGGCCAGCCGTAGTCGTTGCTGAGGACGTTGGCCGGCTTGATATCGCGATGAAGGATGCCAGCGCCGTGCGCCGTCGCGACCGCACTCGACAGCCGGACCCCCGTGCGAAGGGCATCGGCCACACCGAACGCCTCACGCTTGTAGCGCTCGGCGAGGCTCGGCCCCGAGCAATACTCCATGACGAAGTACGGCCGGTCGTCGCTGGCAACGTCGGCCTGGTAGATCGTCACGATGTACGGATGCGCGGAGAGCTGGGCCATGAGGTTGGCCTCGGCAACGAACGCCGCCCGATTCGCCGCAGTCAGCTCCTCGGTCAGGAGTACCTTGACGGCGACTCGACGCTTGGGCAGTGCCTGGTCGTAGAGGAACACATCGGAGAAGCCACCCGACCCGAGGAGCTTGACGAAGCTGTACCCGGGCAGGTCGGGAGGGGTGGACGCCGAGCGCCTCACTGGTCTTCCTCGACCGTCAGCGTGATTCCGCCGCCAAGGTCGACGACCGTTCCGACGAGCACGGACGTCGGCTCGCCGGCTCGGAGTGTCTGGGGTTCTTTGCCGGGCAGCACGATGACCGTTCCGTTCTTGGAGTGGAGGTCGGTCACGACGACAGTGTCACCCTCGAGGGTGAACTGGGCGTGATTGCGCGAGATGTCCTGGTCGATGCTGCCGAGCGCGAGCAGTCGCGGGAGCGCACCGCCGGAGACCTTGCTCACGCTGGGGCTCCTGCCGACGAGGATCGGCTCGCTGAGCGGCTCGCGCGCGCCGGTGGTGGAGACGAGGAGCACGAGCTTCGGCGCTGGCGGCGCGACGGACTCGGCGGGGCGCGCCTTGCGCGCACGCCGCAGACCCGCGATGTCCGAGGTGAGCACCGTTTCACCGTCGTGGTCACCCGCGAGGGGCTCGTCGTCCGCCGCTGCGTCCTCCTCGGGAGCAGACACCGCGGCCTCGGCCACCGAGCGGAACACCGTCTCGCCGAACAGGTAGTCGTAGCCGCCCTCCTGGGGCTCCAGCACCTCGGGCTCGGACTCCGGTGCGACAACGATCGTGGCTTCGACATCGACCGGTGACTCGGTCGGGGCGGGCGGGGTACTGGCGGGCGTCGCGCTGGGAGGCGTTGCAGTCGCTGCGGCGGTGACCGGCGCGGCAAGCTTGCTGCCGCCCAGTGGAGCGGACTGGGGTTGCAGTGTGACCCGTGCGCCCGCGAGCAGCACGGCGCCCTCGACGAGCGGGAGGTAGCCGGATGTCGCAGCCACAGCACCGGGGACGGTCAACTCGATGGCGCTGACCGCCGCGATGGTCCGTTCGACCCAGGTCGAGACGCCAGCGCCGGAGAGCTCCGTCTGGCCCGTGGCATCCGTTACCAGGAGGGTGCTCTGCCCGCGAACGATCACGCGGGCATCCGCTCCCGGCTGCCATTCGAGCAGCGCGAACTCTGGCGTCTGTGCGAGGCCGTTGGAGGTGAGCAGGTCGAGAAGTGCCTGGAGCGCGCTGTCGTCGGCGATGGCTGCCCAGGCCCCAGCCACGAATGAGTCGTCGGCAGTGGCGACGAGTAGCGCACGGGCCCCGCGGAACAACCCGAGCCACCCACCGGAGACGGCGGGAAGCGTTTCGTACGGCATGACTACCCTCTCGGCCTGGTGTCTTCGAGTACCCCGGGCAGATTACCTCGTTCGTGCGTGTCGTCGCCGATGTCGCCCCCAACCACGCCCGTCAACTCGCACTCGATGAGCACGACGGTGATGTTGTCCGATCCGCCAGCCGCGACGGCTGCGCGCACCAGGCGCTCCGCGAGGGTCAGTGGGAGATTGTCGCTCTCGCGCAGCTGTTCGGCGTCGTGGAAGACGATGATGCGAGCGATCTCGTCATCGCTCAGCTCCTTAGTGAGGCCATCCGAACACAGGAGGAAGGTCTGCCTGGCTCTCGCCGGGAGGATCCAGATGTCCGGGTCGACGACGGTATCGGCTCCCAACGCGCGAGTAACCACATTGCGGTGCGGGTGGTGCTCGGCATCCGCCCGGGAGAGTTCTCCCAGATCGATCAATTCCTGCACCGCGGAGTGGTCGACCGTGACCTGCGTGAGCGTACGGCCGTCCCACGAGTAGGTGCGGGAGTCGCCGACGTTGAAGGCCATCCAGTGATAGTTGTCACTGCTCCCGATATCGACGAGCGCGACACCGGTGAGCGTTGTACCGGAGATGACGGCAACCTGTGCGTTGTCGGTGAGGGCGAGAACTGCGTCGTTGGCTCGGGCGATTGTGGCGAGCACCTCCCGGGCGGATGCCGGTGCCGTCATGTCGATGGAGTCCGCGAACGCGGCGATCGCCGCCTGGCTGGCACGGTCACCGTAGGCATGACCGCCCATCCCGTCGGCGACGACAAAAACCGGTGGCGACGCGATGAAACTGTCCTCGTTGACCCGGCGCACGGAGCCGCGATCGCTATAGCCCTCGAACCGGAAGCTCGCGGTGATGCCGTGAGCAGCGAAATCGCGCCTGCCTTCGATCGACATTCGTGCCTCCCAGGGGTGTCGACGCCTCCCAGTAAGCGTCAACGGCGCGGGACGAGCCCCCGCTTCGTCCACGGTAGCAAGCCGCCCCGGAATCGCAGCGTGCCGACCATGGGGAGTCCTCCCCATGGTCGGCACGCATGAGCGGTCTGAAGCGCGTTACTCCGCGCCCGGCCCGGGAATGCTGTGCTCCTTGACCTCGTCGCGAAGGGAGCGGTTGGAGTCCACCTTGATCTTGATGAGGCTCGCCACCACTGCGACAGCCATTGCCGCGAGGATGACGATGAGAGAGGTCCACGTGGAGATCTCGGGCGCCCACTCGACGTGCTGTCCACCGTTGATGAAGGGCAGCTCGTTCTCGTGGAGGGCGTGGAAGAACAGCTTCACACCGATGAAACCGAGGATGAAAGCGATGCCGTAGTGGAGGTACTCGAGCTTCTCAATGAGGTCCCCGAGAAGGAAGTACAGCTGGCGCAGACCCATGAGCGCGAAGACGTTGGCCGTGAACACGATGAACGGGTCCTGCGTGATACCGAAGATCGCGGGAATCGAATCGAGCGCGAACACAAGGTCGGTGAGGCCGAGGGCCACGAACACGATGAGGATCGGCGTGAAGACCTTCTTGCCGTCGATGACGGTGCGGATCTTCGCGCCGTCGAACTCGTCGGTGATCGCCACACGCTTGCGGAGGAAGCGGATGATGCCGTTCTCCTGCTGCTCCATGGCGTCGTGGTTGTCGAACACCTGGCGCACCGCCGTGTAGAGCAGGAAGGCACCGAAGATGTAGAAGATCCAGGAGAAGTTCTCGATGAGCTGAGCTCCGAGAAGGATGAAGATACCGCGCAGCACGAGGGCGATGATGATGCCCACCATGAGCACTTCCTGCTGGTACTTTCTCGGCACCTGGAACCGAGCCATGATGATGACGAAGACGAACAGGTTGTCGATCGACAACGAGTACTCGGTCACCCAGCCCGCGATGAACTCCGCGGCGTGATCAACGGAGCCCTGCCAGAACATCAGGCCGGCGAAGATGAGCGCCAGCACGACGTAGAAGGTCACCCAGAGCGCGGACTCCCGCGTCGAGGGGATGTGCGGCCTCTTGAACGCGAGCGTCAGGTCGGCCGCCAGGATGAGCAGGAGGACGACGAAAGAGGTGATTTCGAACCAGACGGGCAGTGCGGCTTCCATGGAGATCCATTCGCGATGAGGGCAGGACGATAACCGAAAGTCTCTCCCCCGCGCAGACGCGCGTCACCTCCCGGGACCGCAACGCTGGGGTCCGTACTGACGGGATGGTGGAGTGGGATACTCCCCTTCGCCCCGCAAGCCTACCGTGCGCCGAGTCGAGGTCAGGTCTCCCGGAACACCTTCGCGCGCCAGCGACGCGAAAGACCCATGACCGGGCGTTCGATGAGTCGGTAACTGAGATAGCCAGCCACGAGCACGACCGCGAACGTCACAAGCCACCACGCGATGATCGCGGGGATGTTGGTGGCGAACGGACCGGCAATTGCCGCCCAGATCCTGCCCATCGCCACAAGCACAAGCACGTGGCTCAGGTACAGCGAGTACGACATGTCGCCGAGCACCGTGAAGCGCCCGAGGAATCCGATGCTCGCCCGGTTCTCCCACGCCGTGAAGGCGAGCAGCAGCAGTGCGAATCCCAGGCCGAGGGTGAGGGGGCGGTGCAGACCCGGGCCAGCCGTGAGATCAGAGACTGTCGCCTCGCCGAAGAACACGATGATTGCCAGACCCGCGACCGCGGTGATGGCCGCCGCCACGAGGTTGACCTTTCGGAACACCAGCGCGGCCACCCCGCCGAAGATGAACTCGATCGCCATGGCGTTGGCGGGCACCTCGACGAACGGGCTCGCGGAGATGGGCCCGTTCCAGTTCACGATGACGAGCACGACGAACCAGACCGCGAGCGCCGCCGGCAGCACCTTCTCGGGAAGGAAGAGCAGCACGGCGAACACGATGTAGAACCAGAGCTCGATGGTGAGGGTCCAGGCGACAAGCAGGATCGGCAGTAGATCTGAGGGCAACAGGAAGAACGAGGCGACGAGATCGACCTGATTGCCCTGCGATGCGTTGATCCACGTTGGCGCGAGGATCAACACGGGGAGAAGCAGAAGGAAGTAGAACCAGTAGGTCGGGTAGATGCGGAAGAAACGGTTCCAGAGGAACTTGCCCACCTCGCGGGGCTTGCCGTGGCGACCACGGGTGGTGAGCACCATCACGAAACCGCTGATGACGAAGAACAGGTCGACGCCAGCCATACCGCCGTTGAAGAATCCGGGCAGTACGGAGATATTCGAGAAGTACCTCGGTTGGCTGTCGAGCGCGTGGAACGCCACAACCGAGAGCGCAGCGAAGCCGCGAGCAACCTGGATCGACTGGAGCTGTTTCTTACCGGGGATCAGCTTCGGATCGAGTGTTGCTGAACTCACCGGTAGCGCTCCTTCTTCGCGGCCCGAGAACGGCAGCCGACGCCTTGCGTCGCAAGGGCGACAATCTGCACGATGATACCTCCCCGACCGGGGGCAACCCGGTCGGCACCCCACAGGCGGATGAACGCGATGCGGATCTTCGCGAACACCTGGCGCACCGCCGTGCAGAGCAGGAACGCACCGAAGATGTAGAAGATCCAGGAGAAGTTCTCAATGAGCTGAGCTCCGAGAAGGATGAAGATACCGCGAAGCACGAGCGCGATGATGATGCCCATATTGCCGGGTTAGTGGAGTGGAATACTCCCCTTCGCACGATAGCTCTAGCGCGATACGCTACGAATCATGGACGACGCAGAACTTCGGTCGATCGCGGCCAAGCGACTCAAAGCACGAGCGAACTTCTACAACTACCTGTGGGTCTGGCTCGCCGTCTCGGCGCTCGTCACGCTCATCTGGTTTCTGAGCGGCATGGGCTACTTCTGGCCCGGCTGGGTGATCGGCGGAATGGGTATAGCCGCGATCTTCCAGGCGATCGACGTCTTCGGCAAACACGGGGTCATCACGGATGCCGCGATCGACGCCGAGGTGCGCAAGCTCAAGGGCGAATAGCGGCAGCCAGCCAGTCGTTCCAGGCACTCACGACGCGCCAGTCGGCGCTGATCGTGTCGAGGGCCTCGGGACGGAGCATCCAGTCCTCCTGCGGGTACCGCCGGGAGATCGCGAGCCGGGTAAGCCGCAGTAGTTCGATGCGCGGATGATCCGTCCGGTAGCCGCGCGGGGCGGTCGCGACTTTCCCCTCTGTCGTGAGGGCGAAACCGGCAGCCTCGGCCCGGGCGACCGCCGCCGTGACATCCTCTGAACTGCGCGACTCATCGACGAGCTCACGGAATCGGGCGAGCTGCTCGCGGGATGGCTGGTAGAGACCACCACCGAGCACGAGCCCGTGCTGCGAGAACTGCAGGTACAGGGCGGGCTCGGACAAACTGGTGGACACCATGCCGAGGTGGTCCTTGTACGGGCGTTTGTCGGCGCTGAAACGCACATCCTTGTAGGGACGGAAGATCTTGAGCGGCCCGAACTCCGGCTCGAGCTCTGCCGCGAGCGCCTCAGCCGGCGCGCGGACATGGTCGTCGTAGCGCGTCTTGTTGGCGAGCCACCACTCGCGTGTGTTGTCGCGCTCGAGCTCGTCGTAGAACGCGAAACCGTCAGGGTCGAAGCCGTCGAACTGCATGAGGCGAGGGTAGCGCTCACGGCAGGGACGGCTCGAAACACCGCCCGGAACAGCACAAAACCCCCGGAGAACCGGGGGTTTTTCGCTATGGTGACCCCAGCGGGATTCGAACCCGCGTTACCGCCGTGAGAGGGCGGCGTACTAGGCCTCTATACGATGGGGCCGTCACGACAACTACACGAGTATGCCACACGGATCGAAGGCACACCAAAACACGCAGCTCACCGACCAGGGGGACCCGATGACTCGCCGCCGCACTTCCGTTCTCGTTGCACTGCTGTCAGCAAGCACAGCCCTGCTCCTCGCGGGGTGCTCGCTGCTCGGTCCGACCCGCGGCGCGGACGGCACGTTCTCGGAACCCACGGAGATCAATTCGGCGGACCTTCTCCTCGACGACTGCTTCACGTTCGTCGACGGCACGAACCTCTCCAAATCCACCGTCGTTCCATGCGACGAGGCCCACGAGTTCCGGGTGATCGGGCAGGGAACCCTGGATGCTGCAGCCATCGATACCGCGGGTGGCAAGCAGAACGCCGTCAACGCGTCGTGCGACGAACCGTTCGCGGTCTTCAAGGAGACGCTCGCCGACGGCGTGAAAGCCGAGCAGCAGTTCATCTCGACGACGTTCGAGGAAGACGGCGTGGAACTCACGAAGTACTCGTGCCTGGCGACGGACACCGCCACGACGATCGAGGCCGCAACTCAGTAGGGGTCAGGCCCCCAGCATCCTGAGCGATTTCGGGTCCACGGTCACGGTGACGGGCAAACGGGCGATGCGCTCCCCGTCGGCGTAGGCGACCGCTGTCGGCGAATCCAGCGTGATGGCCTTCGCGCGATCGATCGAGACGCGCGGATCGGACACGTGCGTGCCCTTGAACACGCGCGGGAAAATGCGTAGGAATGCCAGGCGCGACAACGGCCGGACGACCATGACGTCGAGCAGGCCATCGTCGACGAGGGCGTCGGGCGTGACCTTCATCCCGCCTCCGAGTGAGACGTTGTTGCCGATCGATACGAGTAGGGCATCGACGTCCGTCATCGAGCCGTCCAGGCCCAGCCGGTAGGCGATCGGCTTGAGGCCAGCCAACTCCAGCACGAGAGCGAGGATGTACCGGCTCGCGCCCTTGGGGTGCTGCATCCGATTCGCCCGCTCGTTGACAGTCGCATCGAACCCCGCGGAGAGGACGCACGCGAACCACCGGGTCGCCGGCTCCCCCGTCTCGTCGTCGATGTACTCGATGCGACCCGTGTCGATGACGCGCGCAGGCCGCGCGAGTGCGGCGATGAGCGCCTCGATCGACTCCTCCGTGTTCTCGTGCGGGATGCCGAGTCCCCTCGCCATGTCGTTGCCCGTGCCCGACGGAACGATGCCCAGTGGCACCTTGGTGCCGACCACGAGATTGGTGCCGAGGTTGACCATGCCGTCACCGCCGACGACGATGAGCGCGTCGGGCCTGGTGGCCACGGCACGTCGACCCGCCTCGAGGAGCTGATCGAAGTCCGGCTCCTGGAGGCTCGTCACGTCGTGCCCGAGAGCGCGGAGCGTCTGGACGACCGCCGGGCCGACATCCCGCCCCTTGCCGAACGAGGCTGTCGGATTGATGGCAACCACGAGGCGTAACGGCGGCGTCATCCGCCCAGTATGGCTGCTCAGGCCGCGCGAGCGTACTTGGCAGGGTCAGCGTCCCACGGTGCCGCGCACGCCGAGCAGCAGAGGTAGTACGTGACGCCCTCGAACTCGCGCACGAGTCCCTTCGCCTCCGCGACCGCTTTGGTCGTGGTGCTGCCCGGCATGACGGGGCATTCGACGAGGTCCTCGGCGGACGCCTCCGCGTGGTGGGTCGGATCGGCGGATTCCGCACTGTCGCCGTGCTCGTGCTCGTGCTCGTGCTCGTGCTCGTGGCCATGTTCATGGCCATGCTCGTGCGAACCATGATCACGATCGTCACTCGACGGCGGCGGAGTCGACGCGCTGGGCTTTGCGCGCTCCGGGAGTCCGAGCTTCGTGAACCGCAGCAGCTGTGCGTTGATGGCGACGACGATTGTCGACACCGACATGAAGACAGCTGCGAGCGCGGGCGGGAGGAGAATCCCAGCGCCGAACAGCACACCCGCGGCGAGCGGGATTCCCACCGCGTTGTAGCCGGTCGCCCAGAACAGGTTCTGCAGTTCCTTGCGCCAGGTGGCCCTGCTGAGGGTGAGGAGAGCGCCGACGGCCCGCGGGTCGCTCGAGGCCAGCACGATGCCGGCCGAATCGATCGCGACATCCGTTCCAGCACCGATCGCGATGCCGACGTCGGCTCGCGCAAGCGCTGGCGCATCGTTGATGCCGTCACCGACCATTGCCACCGATGCCGTCTCCTGAAGCTTCGCGACCACGTCGGCCTTCTCGCCCGGGAGCACGTGGGCGAACACCTCGTCGATACCGAGTGCGCCAGCCACGGTCCTCGCGACCTCGTGCGAGTCGCCCGTCAGCATCGCGACGCGCACCCCGCGCCCCTGAAGGTCCCTGACTGCCTCGAGTGATTCCGGACGAATGGTGTCGGCGAGCGCGAACATCCCCAGGACCGTCTCGCCCTCGAGCAGGTACACGATGGTGTTGCCGTTGACGGTGGCATCCCTTGCAGCCTGAACGAGCTCGACAGGGAGGGTGATGGCGCGCTCGACGACGACGCGATGGCTGGCGACGACAAGCTCACGCCCATCGACGACGGCCTTGGCACCGCGACCGGCGAGAGCGGCGAACTCCGCGGACTCCGGCAGAGTCACGCCACGATCGTGGGCCTCGGCAACGATGGCACGCGCGATCGGATGCTCGGACTTCACCTCCACGGCCGCCGCCAGCGAGATCACCTCGTTCTCGGTTCCCACAGCGGGCACGACGACGGCAACCCCGAGCGTTCCGGTCGTGAGCGTTCCGGTCTTGTCGAAGAGCACGACATCGACCGACCGGGCAGCCTCGAGGGCCAACTTGTTCTTGACGAGGATGCCGCGTCGGGCACCGAGGGCGGTGGAGATCTGCGACACGAGCGGAATCGCGAGCCCGAGAGCGTGGGGGCACGCGATGACGAGCACACTCACGACCCGCTCGAGCACGAAGGCCGGGTCACCCGGAGCGAGGAAGAGCCACACGACGAGGGTTAGCACGGCGGCACCCAGCGCGACGTAGAAGAGCAGTGCCGCGGCGCGATCGGCAAGAACCTGCGCGCCTGACTTGCTCGCTTGCGCGTCGCTGACGAGCTTCATGATGCCCGCGAGCGCCGTCTCTCCGCCGGTCTTCGTCACACGGACCGTCAGCGCACCGGAGCCGTTGACGGCACCCCCGATGACACCGTCACCCACCGACTTCGAGACGGGTGCGGACTCCCCCGTGATGAGCGATTCGTTGACCTCCGACTCGCCCTCGATCACTTCGCCGTCGATCGGGACACTACCGCCCGGTCGCACGAGCACCACGTCGCCAACAGACAGGCTCGACACCGGCATCGTCATGACGTGGTCACCGTGCAGCACATCGGCCTCGTCGGGAAGGAGCTTCGCGAGTTCCCCCAGCGCGTCCTGTGCGCTCATGACGGCGGACATCTCGATCCAGTGACCCAGCAGCATGATCGTGATGAGCGTGGCGAGTTCCCACCAGAAGTCCATACCGGGAAGGCCGAGGGTGACGGCAGCGCTGTAGCCGAAGGCGACGACGATCGCGAGCGAGATGAGCGTCATCATGCCCGGCTGGCGGCCCCGCAGTTCGGAGACGGCACCCCGGAGGAACACCAGGCCGCCGTAGAGGAAGATCGCGACACCGAAGGCCGCAGGGATGAACTGGCTGCCCGGGAATCGCGGACCACTTAGCCCGAGGATGTCCTGCAGACCCTCCGAGAAGACGAGGGTGGGGATGGTCAGCGCGAGGCTGATCCAGAACTTCGCGCGGAAGATCCTGGGGTCGTGCGCGGAGTGGTCGCCATGGCCAGCATGCGTGTCGTGGCCTTCGTGCATGTCGTGGTGCTCGTGCTCGTCGTGGTTCATGTGGTCACTCCGCCCGGTTGTTGTTCAGCTCGTACACACGCAGCAGCTCATCGACCGCGACATCCTCTTCGCCGTTCTCGAACATGTGGGCCACGTGCGTGCGGAGGTGGTTCTCCACGAGCAGCTTGTTGAGGCTGCGCAGTGACTTCTGCACCGCCAGGGACTGCGTGATGATGTCGACGCAGTAGTCCTCGCTCTCGATCATCTTGGTGATGCCACGGAGCTGTCCCTCGAGGATCCGACTGCGGTGTAGCGCACGGCGCTTGATGTCGTCAATCATGCGCCCATAATACCCCTAGGGGGTATTTAATGCACGCGCGGATGCTTAGGCTCCTTTCATGAAGATCACCAAGCGCGAACACTCCTGCCAGATCATCGAAACCGGCGGCGCGACCCTCGTCATCGACCCGGGAGCATTCACGCTCCCGCTGGGCGACCTCACGGAGGTGGCGGCGATCGTGATCACGCACGAGCACGAGGACCACTGGACACCCGCACACCTCGACGCGATCCGCGAGATGAATCCGGATGCCCGGATCCTGGGGCCCGCGGGCGTGGCGGCCGCGGGCGCCGAGTACCCCATCGAGGCCGTCGCCCCTGGCGACACGGTCGACGTCGGACCGTTCACCCTCACCTTCTTCGGCGGCAAGCACGCCGTCATCCACTCATCGATCCCGGTGGTCGACAATGTCGGGGTTCTCGTCAACGAATCGCTCTACTACGCGGGCGACTCCTATGCGGTGCCCGGCGTACCCGTCGACGTGCTGGCCGCACCCATCGGCGCCCCGTGGCTCAAGATCGGCGAGGCGATGGACTACGTCGCCGCGGTGAAGCCGGCCCGCGCGTACCCGGTGCACGAGTCCACACTCTCCGTGATCGGACGCACGATGGCGAACGCTCGCCTGGAGTCGGTGCTGGGCCAGTGGGGCGGGGAGTACACGGTGCTCGAGCCAGGAGACACGCTCGACGTCTGACCCAGCACGGCACTGGGGCGCCCCGGGCACGAAGCCCGAGACGCCCCAGTCGCTGGTTGTGCGTTAGTCGGTCGCTGACGCACCCGATGCGCGGCGACGGCGGACGACCAGCAGTGTTCCACCGGCCAGCGCGAGGAGCAGCGCCACGAGGCCTGCACCAACGAGCGGCGTGGAACCCGTGAGGGCGAGGATCGGCGCGGCCGTGTCATCCTCGTCGGTCGGCGCCACGACGGCCGGAGCCTCGACCTGGATGGTGACACTCGCCGAGATCTCACCGAGCGTTGCCGTGATCTCGTGCGGGCTCGCGGTGGGGAACGTGATCTCGTTGCCCTCGATGACGTCGGTCGCCACCGAGCTCGTGAGGGTCACCAGCTCTGTGACATCCCCCACCGACTCGTTCTCCGGTCCGAAGCCCTCGACCGAGACGGTGATCGTGTCACCCTTCTTGACCGCGAGGCTGCTCGGCGTGATCTCGAGGCTCTCGATGAACTCCTCCATCGTGTACCAGTGCGCGTAGGCCATGGTGTCTGCCATGATCGGCGCCTCGAAATCGAACGGCGTCGTGAACTCGGCATCCGTGTACCAGCCCATGAAGACATAGCCCTCGACGGCCGGGTCCTCAGGAGCCGTCGCAGTTGCACCGTACGCCACGGTCTGTGACTCGATCGGCTCACCGTGACCCCCGAGGTCGAAGCCGAGCGTGACCGGTGCCGCGTCGCCGAGCGCACCCGACGCCGCCGCTGCGGACATCCCGCCCACGACGGGAAGGGTGATCGTGCTCGCCTTCGCGTCAACGGTCACCGTCACGCCACGAGTGCCGTCGTTGCTGTAGCCCGACAGGTTAGTGGTGAGGAGCACACCGATACGGTGCCCGGCAGGCACGATGTGGTCGTAGGGCTCCATCGGGAAGTTGTACACGTTCTTCTCACCGGCAACGACCGGCGTCGCCTGACCTTCGACGAGGCTCGCGCGGTTCGACGAGTCGAGCGCGCCACGAGAGATGCGCCACTGCTCGACGTCAGCCGAGTAGTTGACCGACTCGGGGAAGCACGCGCTGTCGGTGGCGTTCGAGACACCCCAACACGTCGACTGGCTCGTCTTCTGGGATCCGTCGCCCGGGGAACGGGGCGTGAGGGTCGAGGGACCGTAGTCGACGATCGCAACACCGAAGTTCGCCTGCGTGTTGTCGAGCGATGCAGTCAGCGACACGACGGGAGTTCCGGAGAGGCGCAACTCGGACTCGAGCGGGTCGGAGAGGAACGCGAGCCTCGTGGCCTGCGATCCCTCCGGGCTCGTGATGAGGTTCGTCTCGCTTATCGACGCCGAGGTGACGCCGGTGAACGTGAGCGAATCGAGTCCGGTCCCGGCCTGCAGCTCGAGACCACCCGCGACGCCAGCCTCGGTTCCGGTCAGATGGATCGGCACGTCAGCGGTGCCGGGCGCCGGCCAGTTCGCCTCGTCCTTGAACGTTCCCGCGGCCGTCTCGACCGTCGCCATCGGCTCCGTCATGATGCCGTTGTCGATGTCGAGCAGCCAGTAGTCGAACCAGCGGTGGAGCGTGTCGACCCAGACGCCACGGCGGTAGTCGAACGGGTCGACGTGACCGATCTTGGCAAGCCACGTCTTGCGCGGAACCTCATTCTCCGCGAGCGCGTTCCACCAGTCACCGAACTGGCTCATACGCACGTTGTCGTCGTTGAAGCCGTGCACAGCGAAGACGGACGCCTTCACGTTGTCCACGTCCAGCAGGTAGTTGCGGTCGTCCCAGAACGGCGTGTAGTCGCCGGAGGGCTCTCCGATGAGCGGGACCCACGAGTTCCGCACGGGGGCGCAGAGGGCGCGACGGTCGGGGTTGGTGACCGTGTTGGACAGGCTCTGCGGGTAGTTGGAGTTGTGGCGGATGCCGTTGGTGCGCGAGTAGCGGTACCAATCGCTGATCGCGGCAATCGGGACGATCGTGGCGAGACCGTCGACACCCGTCGCGGCAACGCCGTTGGCCAGGGTGCCGTCGTAGGACTTGCCGATCATGCCCGACTTGCCGTTGTGCCAGGTGGCCGTGACCGGGGCGCCGTCGGCGTCGTAGCCGGGCACACGTCCGTTCAACCAGTCGACGACGACCTTCATGCTCTGGATGTCACCGGGGCCACCGTGGTTCGGGCAGCCCGTCGAGTACGCGGTTCCATTCATCTGTGCGTGGAGCATCGCGTAGCCGCGGGGCACGAAGTAGTTGTCGTAGTAGAGCGGGAACAGGTCAGTGACGCCGTCGCCGTTGTTGTTGAGAAGCTGGGCCTCGGTTCCACGGCCGAGGGTCGTGTAGTAGGGGCTCGGGTCGATGATGGCGGGCGACTTGAGCGTTCCGCTCGGGTCGTTGGGACGGATGATGTCGATGGCCGTGACATCCGTCACTCCGTCGAGATCCTGGTCGACACCCTCGACCGGCACGAAGACGCGCTCGCGAATAGCGGTCTCGTAGCTGTAGGCGATCGCCGACTTGCCATCGGCGATCGAGATGCCTGCGGGGGTGGCTGCGGAGGCCGCCAGAGGAGCAACGGTGCTCGAGACGATGGCGAGGGTCAGTGCGCCTGCGAGTACCCCGATTCTCGCTCGAGATCGCTTGCGTACTGATGGATGTTGATGAACATGCTGAGTCATATGTCTTGCTTAGCAACAAACATCACTTTCACAGTGGAAGTTCACGAAGTTGTAACACATGGGGCAAAACTGTTTCCACAGCGAAACAAAAGCAGGCCAGCATGTGACGATGTTTCAGTTAACGCTGGAGCGCCTACCCGCGTCGAAAGTCGGGTGCGCGCTTCTCGATAAAGGCAGCCATCCCCTCGGCGCGACCCTCCGTCGCGAACAGCTCGATGAACTCATGGCGCTCGAAAGCGAGACCCTCATCGAGGGATGCCTCGAACACACGATTCACGGCCGCCTTGGCGGCCACGTTCGCGGGCCGCGACCGCGCTGCGATCTCGTTCGCAACGGACAGAGTCTCCTCGAGGAGTGTCTCCACGGGGTAGACGCGCGCGACCAGCCCGTACTGCAGTGCTTCGGCCGCACCTATCGTGCGACCCGTGAGCACGAGGTCCATGGCGGCCGCCTTGCCGATGGCGCGGGTCAGACGCTGCGACCCGCCCATGCCGGGGATGATGCCGAGGGTGATCTCGGGCTGCCCGAACTTGGCCGTCTCGGAGGCGTAGATCATGTCGCACGACATCGCGAGTTCACAGCCGCCGCCGAGTGCGTAGCCGGACACCGCGGCGATGACCGGGATCGGTATCGCCGCGAACCGATCCCACTCGGCGAACGGGTCGTTGGCGCTGACCTCTTCGTAGGTGAGCTCTGCCATCGCCTTGATGTCGGCGCCTGCGGCGAACACCGCTTCGGAGCCGGTGACCACGATCGCGCCGATGCCCGGGTCCGCACCGAATGCTTCGGCCGCCTCCAGCAGTTCGTGCAGAACCGTCCCGTTGAGGGCATTGAGAGCCTGGGGGCGGTTGAGCGTGATGAGGCCGACGGAACCGCGGGTATCGGTGCGGATGGTCTCGGTCATTGGAGGTCCTTTCGGTTCGGCAGGATCAGATCGTGGGGCAGCGGGTCGAAGAAGGCGGCGAGCGCGTCGGCATCGACGTCGGCGAGGCTTGCCGGATTCCAGCGTGGCGAGCGATCCTTGTCGATCACCTGTGCGCGGATTCCCTCCGCGAGGTCGGGAAGACCGAGGCAGCGCACGGACACCCGGAACTCCTGCGTGAGCGCACTCTCCAGATCGGGCAGGCTCCTCGCCCGCCGCAGCGACGCCAGCGTGAGCACAAGGGCGGAGGGCGACTTCGACTCGATCGCGTCGGTGAGGTCGTCGTACCCTGCGTCGCGCAGCGCAGCGAGGATGCTCGCCACGTCGTCGAGGGCAAAGCACTCGTCGAGCGCCACCTGGTCGTCGACGATCTGCGGATGCCTGGCCTCCTCTGCGACGCGGGCGATCGACTCGTCCGCCCCGTGAGTCGTGAGCGCCTCCCGCAGCTCGGCAAGGCGATCGCGGGGGACGAACGAGTCGGCGAGTCCGAGGTGGATGGCGCCCGCTGCATCCGTCGAGCCGGCGGTGAGTGCCAGACGCGTTCCGAGTTCACCCGGCGCCCGCGACAGCAACCAGGTGCCGCCGACGTCGGGCACGAAGCCGATCGTGGGTTCTGGCATCCCGACACTCGAGGTCTCCGTGACGATGCGGTGGCTCGCATGGGCGCCGAGCCCCACTCCCCCGCCCAGCACGATGCCGTCCATGACCGTGACAATCGGTTTGGGGTAGCGGGCGATGCGGGCGTTGAGCGTGTACTCGTCGCGCCAGAACTGCTCGGTCGCGCCACCGCCGCCGACCGCGTCCCGGTAGATGCCGACGATGTCGCCGCCGGCGCAGAACGCGCGATCGCCAGCACCCTGGATCAGCACGCGTTCGATCTGGGGATCCGTCTCCCACTCGTCGAGATGGGCGGCGATCTCGACGACCATGCGATGGGTCAGGGCGTTGAGCGCACGCGGACGGTCGAGCGTGACGGTGCCCAGCGCCCGCTCGACGGAGAAACGCACCTCTGGGGTGTCGACGGTGTCATCCATCGATCCCACCGTAGACGGACGAGTGGCTACTCGGCGGCTGGTTGTACCGGAGGGACAAAAAGCGCGATCAGGATCCCCACCGTCTGCACGATGGCGATGATCACCCCGACGTGAGCGGACCCGACGGAGACGACGACGAGCACCGCGATGAGGGTGAGACCGAGCGAGGGGAAGACCGTGACATTGTCGACCCACCGCGGCAACCGCGTCGGCGAGGTCGTGGCACGCTCCACCAGCCACGGGAGCACATAGAACAGGACACCGAGTACGGCGACAACGACGATGAGGAACAGGTTGCCGAGCTCCACGGTGACGGAGAAGAACACGACCACCGCCCACGTCGCCAGCGCGGCGCCCGCAAGGCGCAGGGCGAGGCCACCGCGGGTCGTTCCCCACGGGTTGGTGCTCCACCAGGTCTTGAAGCTCAGTTTGTTGTCGTTCGGCATCTGGTCAACCGTAGCGGGTCCGCGACTTCGGTAAAGTCGGAGTCGTGTTCATCGACGCGCAGGCCGCCGTATCGGCGATCCGGTCGTGACCACCTTCCGCCAGAGCCGCTGGTTCCCCCTCGTCTGGGTCGTGCCCGTCGCGCTCGTTCTCGCTGTGATCGTCGTTCTTTTCGCCCGCTGGCTCCGTGACCTCCCCGAGGTGGCTGCCTGGATCGAGCAGTTCCCCGGGCAGTCGACCCTGCCGGAGGGTGCCCCCGTCGGCATCCCCGCGTGGGCCGGATGGCAGCACTTCCTCAACAGCTTCTTCCTGCTGCTGATCGTGCGCACGGGATGGCAGTTGCATCAGGCCAAGCGCGCCACCATCTTCTGGACGCGCAACAACACGGGCCTCATCCGAACCAAGAACCCGCCCACCCGGCTCACCCTTACGACCTGGTTCCACCTCTCCCTCGACGCGCTCTGGGTGCTGAACGGTGTCGTGTTCGTGACACTCCTGTTCGTGACCGGACAGTGGGTGCGGCTCGTTCCCACCCACTGGGATGTCATCCCCAACGCCATCTCGGCAGGCCTCCAGTACGCCTCCCTCGAGTGGCCCCTCGAGAACGGCTGGATCAACTACAACGCGCTCCAGCTGCTCACGTACTTCATCACGGTGTTCATCGCAGCACCGCTGGCGATCCTCACGGGCATCCGGATGTCACCTGCCTGGTCGATCAGGATGCGCCGCTTCGACGCGCTCTACCCGTTCGCCGTCGCCAAGCGTGTGCACTTCTGGACCCTGTGGTGGTTCGTCGGCTTCACGATCGTGCACGTGTTCCTCGTGTTCACGACCGGAGCGCTCCGCAACCTCAACCACATGTACGCGAGCCGCGACGAGGTGAGCTGGCTGGGCTTCGCGATCTTCTGCGTCTCGCTCGTGGTGATGATCGTCGCGTGGGTCGCGGCCCGGCCGTCGGTGCTGAAGGCGATCGCGTCACTGGGCGGGACGGTCATCTCGCGAGAGCGCCCGTAGCGGGTTGAGGAGGCCGCGCAGCGGCCGTCAGCCCCGCGGGTTGAGGAGGCCGCGCAGCGACCGTCAGCCCCGCGGGTTGAGGAGGCCGCGCAGCGGCCGTCAGCCCCGCAGGTTGAGGAGGCCGCACAGCGGCCGTCAGCCCCGCAGGTTGAGGAGGCCGCGCAGCGGCCGTCAGCCCCGCAGGTTGAGGAGGCCGCGCAGCGGCCGTCTCGAAACCTCACCCACGAACGACGCTGGCCGCGTTACTCCGTAGCACGGCAACCACGGCGGCGACGGATGCCGCGGCGATCACTGCCGCGACGGCAAGGGTCGTGGCATCCGGCTGCACGATCGACTGGCCCCGCAACGCCTGCCAGGTGAGCAGGCCGAGGGTCGCCACGTACGCTCCGGTGACGACCCAGACGAGATCGCGCCGCACGGTCGCGCTGCGGAGGATCGCGACGCGACGCGACGCCAGTTCGAGAAGCAGAAGCGCGAGCGGGATCAGCTGGAGGGCGTGCATCCCGACGAAGTGGGGAATGCGGAGATCACCTGCCACCGTGCTCCATCCGAGCACGGGCAGACCCGGCCCTCCGTCGGCGAGCCCCACGGTGTGGGCGCCGGCGATGCCCTGCCAGTCGTCCAGCTGGGCGGCCGTCGGACCGGTCATGAGGAACGCCAGGCCCATCCCGACGAGCGCGATCAGCGCGCCCGCCCGCACGGCGAGGGTGCGCGCCGGGTCCGCGAACGGATTGCGGAACAGGATGATGCTCATCACGAAGGTCGCCACCCACAGCGCCGTGATCGAGAACGCCATGATCGACCACATGGCCGTGTTGAACGGCGTCGAGACGTTGAAGTGACTCGTGCCTCCGGCGGCCGCGAGGCCCACGATGATCACCATCTCGATGACGAGCAGCACCGCGGACGCTGTGCCGGCCCACCACGCGACCTTGCGGAACCGCGTGAGCTGGCCGATGAGCCACGACCACGTGATCGCGTAGACCGCAATCGAGATGGCGAACTTGAGGGGCTTCTCCCAGAGATTCACGCCGAGGATCACGCGTGAGTCCACGAGGATGCCGATACCGCACGCAACGGCGAGCAGGGCGGATGCCGCGGCCAACACGATCAGCGGGCGGTGCCACGTGATGGTGCTCATCCCGCGGGAGTCGAGGTTCTCGGGGGTTCGGACTGTGGTGGTCATGACGAGCTCCTGACGGGGTAGACCTGATTCGAGAGGTGTTCCTGGGCGATGCGGCGGAGCGAGGCGACGAGGGTGTCCCCCAGCACCGTGCCGACGACGACGTTCTCCGCCATGTCGGCGGGGTCGGAGTGGTGCGCGAGGGTGGAGAGATCCGCAGCGGCGATGAGCTCGGCGGCATCCGCATATCGGGGCAGCTGTTCGGCGATGTGACCCTGGCCGAGACTCTCCATGGTGTCGAGCACGCGTGCCGCACCCTGGCGACCGGGGTTCTCAGCGGTGACCGCCCACCCGCGCTCAGCGATGAGGGCGTCGACGCGGGCGAGTCCCGGACTCTCCGGCTCGACCTCGGCGAAGACGGCGGTGTCGGAGATCGCGTACTGAGCTACGCCGAAGAGGTACGTGAGCGGCATGTCCGGGGTGTCGATCGCCTCGAGCACACGCTGGGCCGTCGCGATGGAGAGCCCGCCGACATCGATCAGGGCTCGGATCAGCCGCAGCCGCTCGACGTGCTGGGGGCCATACTCGGCCTGGTTCGCGGCGGTGCGCTCCCCCGCTGGCAGCAGCCCTTCGCGGAGGTAGTACTTGATTGACGGCATCGCGACGCCGCTGACCTCGCAGAGTTCGGAGATTCGCATGTGGATAGTGTAACTATCCGATAGTGATACTGTCTATATCTGGCGCGATCTAGGGTGAGCGAACGATCCGCAGAACCTCGCCCGTGACGATCGGGATGTTGTCGCCAACGCCGAGGCCGTCGGAATTGCGAATCTGACCAAGGCTGATGAGTCCGAACCGGTTCTGGATCTCGACGGAAGCGTCTCCTTCAGCGACGACGTACTGGAACGTGCCGTCCTCCAAGGCGGTTGCCTCGCCCTGAGCGCCAGACCGAGGGCCGAAGTCTCTCGGTGCCGGCGTGTACAGACTGGGCGCGCATCCCCGCTCCCCGGGCATCAGTTGCTCCCACTCGAAGCCACGCAAGGTGCTGACCGAGCCATCCGTCGCTCGCACGCCGAGCACGCACTTGCGAACAGAGGGGATGCCAACCGCCGCGACGATTTCGCCGTACAGCTCGCGCACCTCGATGGCGTAGAACTCGTCAGGGAACGCCTCAGCGACTCGGGATGCCGCGTTCTCGGGCGTCGCGTCTGCGAACGCCGCGGCGAACCGCTCCTCCACGTCCTCGGGGATGTCGGGCAGCGGCGCCGGCATCGGCACCTTGGCGACCGCGCCCTCGTGGCACGCGACTTCGTCGAGCGCGTAGTTGTCATAGTTGCGAGACAGGATCGACAGCGTCCAACAGCGAGTGGAGAAGCCCTCCTCCACGGAACTGAAGTCGCCGATCCGATTCGCGCTGTAGGGGTGCACATGCACACTGACGCGAAGGTCGATCGTCGCCCCCTCCTGCGGACCGGACTCGCCAGCCCAGCCGAGCACGTCAACGACGATGTCCACGGGACCCGGCGCTCGGCATCCTGGGCGAGTCAATCGCACGGGCCGCGAGGTACTCGGCACTTCTCGACTGGCTGTACGGCGGGGTTATATCGTCGCCGACAGCGATGGCGACTCGCTCGGCAAGGGATGCCGCATAGTCGTCACCTCTCGGCGTGCATGCCGTGAGAGCCGCCAGACACAGGCCCACCACGATGAGGGGCGGGACAAAACGGAGCACAACTCATCTTTGCACGCCTTGGCCGAATTCACGAGCACACGCTCGATCGTTCAGAACTTCGCCATCGACGGCACCCCCGCGCTCACCCCTTCGGCACCATCGCGGACGCACGGAACGTCGGGATCCAGCAGCGGACTCTGGACTGGTAGTCGGTATAGACGACGCCAAATGTCTCGAGAAGGTTGGCCTCCTCATGGGGCCGAACTGCCCAGTTCCAGATCGCCGACCCGAGAAGTGCGTACAGCACGACCAGCCACGACTCGATACTGAGCCCCACCGCAACCCCCTGACCAATGCCAGCGAGCGCCATCGGGTTTCGAACCCAGCGATAGGGGCCGGTGGTCACGAGCGCAGTCGGCATCGCCATGGGGAGGGGGGTACCGCGGCCGTTCCTGGATATCGCGAACGCCGACCACAGGCCGAGCGCACTGAACAACAGCAGAGCGACAAGGCCGAAGACTCGAAGGCCGAACGGGAACGGTATCCACAGACCCCAGCGATGCTCGATCAGGACGATCACAGCCGGGAGGATCACGAGGAACAGCGACCAGAAGAGCACCAGCTGCCCGAGAGTCCACAGTACGTAGTGGGTCACTGTGGCGCGCGGGGCAGTTCGAAACCGAAACGGGCCGGCAATGAGCCATCTGGTCGGGATGCTGCCGCGCACTATCAGCAGGGCTGCAACCACGCTTCCACCACCCGCGGCGAGCATGAGCAGCGCGCCCCACCCGGCTTCACCAGTGAGTGTCGCGTACAGCGCCATGCCCGCAGCCACGAGCACGGTCCAGCCCGTCGCGATCCACAGACCCACACGGTTGCCCGTCGCTGCCACCGCAGACGCACCCGCGAACAGGGGGATGTCGGCGAGCGCGAGTAACACCGGATCGAGACCACCGAGCGTGGCCGAGCGAACCATCTCGGAAGCGAAAACGGCCACCCACCAGAGCACCCCAGCGAGCGCCTGCGCCGCGAAGTATGCCTGCCCCAGCCTCACGCTCGAACGCTACCAGCCGCGAGACGCCTCCCCGGTCTGGGCGCTACGAGTTGGCGAGAGTCACGACGGCAATAGAAACCCCACCGATGAGGAACAGCACCAGCCCGGCCCGAATGGCGAGTGACTTCTGGGCATGCGCGACATCGACGTTGCCCCAGTAGATCGGACAACCCGCGTAGCCGATGCCTCCGAGACCCAGCGCGGCGAGAGCAAAGCCGATCCACCAGACGATGCGTGCCGCATCAGGAAGGGCTGATGGCCGCCAGCCGATGAGAATCAGGCTCGCCACGAAAATCGTGACCGAGAGGAGCGCTGCCGCGAACCAGATCGTTCCCGTGCGGTCAGTGCGTTGCACTTCACTGTGGGCAGACATGAGATCAGCGTCAACCATGAACCAAGCCTACGTTTGGATATCCGTTAGGCGAGGTAGCGACGGGGTTGACTAACTCGGTTTTGACGGCGCAGTTACTGAGTACCCAAACCAAAAGATCGAGTCGCTCACGAGATTCGCGCAGCCTCGGCATCTGGAAAAGCCAATCGACGAAGCACTCGTTGAGCAGCTACGCGGTCTTACGGAGAAACGGTCGGCGCCGGAGGTCTCACGCATTCACGGACTTAAAGAACGACCAGGTCGTAAGGCAGTTGGGTCCCCGGTCACGCACTACGAGTCAGGTGAGAGCGCCCGACGGGCCACGGTGGCAGTCCGTCCGCTTCGCCCTCACCCGAGTGAGGGCGAAGATTTGATGCCCAGTTCTGCTCGCCACATGCGGCGCTGGACGATCAGTCAGCTAACGCAGGCATTCGGGCCCTACAAATGATCTGGCGACGCGGACACGTCTCCACCGAGAAAGCTGAAGCGGATCCGCCATGACCGACACCGTGCGGACAGAGTTAGGGATCGACTGATTCGGATCGCTGGATGAGTGGTCCAGCTAACGGAGCCCAAGCTCGGACTTGAGCTGAGCGAAGACGGCGTCAACGTACGCCGGAGTCACGTTCGTCGGATTCTTCGGGTCAAGCACCACTAGATCGAGCGGGAGCGAGGTGTTTTCGGCCCTCACTGCGAGCCGTATCGCTCGGGCTTTCATGAGACGGTCGCGCACCTCAACGATCCCTGCATCTGTAATCGCCGACCGAGGAATCGAGAGGTACGCCGTGGAGCGCGACCCGTTGAGCGTCATTCGAAGCTCGCCTGAGTCGAGCACTGCAATCGGACGCCCGTACCCAGTGCTCGGCCCCTTCGCTGCTTCCACCCCGTAGCTGCGCCGAAGATCAGCAACCTGCTTCATGACCGGTCGCGCTGGGAACGTCGTGATCGACAGGATGACTCCAGGCTCAGCGGCGGCAACCTCCTGCGCCTTGCGCGAGCGAGAGATCAAGAACCACGCAAACAACCCGATGATCGCAACCGAGACGATCGGCGTTATCAAGTAAGGCGGTAACCCTCCGCTGGTTGCAGAGATATGCAATGCAGATCCTTGTATCAACGGATCCCTCCATCGGCATTAGTCGAATGTGATGTGCGCAATCGGAGTGGTGCCATCAAACACTGTGATTTCACTCCCGTCGCTGAGGGCTCCTACGCCGGGGGCGTCCCCGACTAGTGGGCGCACCTTGACAGGCAACCGACCATCCGTTGCCTTGCCTACCGCCGCTACCTCGATACTGAACTGGTGTTCGCTAACGACGGGACCCTTGGTGACAAGCCCTCCGATCGCGATCGCGTAAAACTTCTGCTCAGGATCAAACTCGCGCCGCTTGGCCCATGTTGAGAAGAACTCGAGCGTCCCTTCTCGTTCGATCATTTGGAAACGCTCCAAGGGAATTGGTTCAGTTCTGGAAACCGCTCTGGCTCTACGTAGCGCGCCGGGCCAATTCCGTCCAGATTGTCCCACGATTGCAAACTAGATACGAAGTCGTCTGGGGCTTCCACTCGCACGATCGACCCACCTTCCGGGCCCATCTTGGCACCCCAATTTGCTGCATCTTCCGCAGATTCAGCGAAAAACTTACCACCCAATGAGTTGCCACCTTCGCGGAAGCCGTTCGACGCTATGTCATCCAGCTCTGGTTGGCTTACATATCGGAAAAGGTCTTTTCCGACTGGGCCTTTGGAGGCGGAGGCAGCGACACTCTGAATAGCGTTTGTGCCGGACTTTATGCCGGCACCCCCGGCAGTGAAGGCGGGTTTGCTGGCGGCACCTGTGACTGCGGTGACGACTGCTGCCGCGACAGGTTTGCCCGCTGTGGTGAGCACTTTCCCGAGCACTGCTCCGGCACCGGGCACCAATCCGCCCAAACCACCCAGGAGCATGGATTGACCGAGACCCTCGGCGCTCTTTTCGCCGCTTTGCAGTCCGTAGGTGACTGCCGCACCGATCGCTCCGGCCGCCACTCCAACGCCGATAATGACTGCGCCGCAGACTCCGAAGGTTACCGCGGTGCATCCGACGGCTCCGATTACTGCTGCGGTGATCGCGACGGTGACGGCAATGCCGGCGACCATGGCGCCCATGTCTTGCCAGGTGTCGCCCGACCATGTGAAGGGGTTGAACCACTGGGGGTCACCTCCACTCGAGTCTCCCGATCCCGTCCCAGACTCGGTCTCGCCCGGAGGCGGTGGGGTGTCGTGCTTGTACTCGAAGCCTGTTCCGTCCTTGTTCGGTTTGGTCCCGGTCGGGCATTGCCGCGCACCGAACTGGATTAGCGCGCTGCAGTATCCGGTTGCGTCTGCACTGGCGACAGGGCTGTTGTTCGCGTAGGAGTAGCCGTTGTTCTGTTGCGGGTTGAACGGTGAGAGCACAGGGTCGAGGGAGATGAACTTGCCCAACTCCGGATCGTACTCACGCGCCCCGAGCCTGGTAAGTCCAGTTGTTTGAGACTCTGGCGAGTTAAGGTAGCCATGACTCGTCGGCCACGGGGTTGTGAGGATGTTGGGGTTGGTCCCGACGCCGAATGGGTCGGTGTTGCGGCGAATCGCGACACCTGTCGTCGCATCGATCGACACCTTTGAGGTTCCCACGACGTCCATCGAGAGCCACCGAAGGGTGAATCCGGAGACGCCGGCGGTTGCCTCTCGTTCGGCCACGGTCTGACCTGCGATGGAGTAGGTGCGGAGTGCCGAGACTGTTGTCGATCCTGCGGGAACGTGGAGCTCGGTCGATCCGAGGTAAAGGGTGGTGCCTTCTACGGAGTCGTGGCGGAGGAGGAGTTGTCCGTTGGCGGAGTAGACGTTGTCTTGCTCTTCCAATCCGGACGTCTCGATGCGTTCGAGCCGGTTCATTGCGTCGTAGGAGAAGGTCAGGCCGTCTCTAGCAACCATGTTTCCCGCGTCGTCGAAGGTGAAGTCTTCCGCGCTAGCGTGAACGCCGTCGACCGACGTCGACACCAAGTCGACGGTGTGGGGCTGATCCCCGGTTGTCGGGTAGGTGTAGGCGTCCGTGGTCTCGACATCGCTGCTGCTGGTGGGGTGGTCCACCATCTGCGTGCGGTTGCCGGTGACGGGGTCAACGGTCCAACTCTTCCAGTACGGGGCTGCGGAGCCGATGGTGGTCTCTGTCGGTGCGGAGCTGCACGAGAGCGCGTTCGCTGTCCATGCCTGTGTGAGATTCTGCAGGTAGTCGTACTGGAAGCACTCGTGACTGTTCGCTACCCCATTGGCGGTCACCGAAGACGAGGTAATACTGCCAACCTGGTTTCTGGTGTAGATCCGGTTGGAATAGTCAAAGACGGATCCGGAAACCATTTTGTAGTCGCGGATCTGGCTCAGAAGGCGCGTGGCAGGGTCGTACCCGAGGTCTGTCGTGACATCAACGGTGGCATCGCGCTTGAACTGTTGTGGCAGACCGGTGGCGGTGTAGCCGATTGTCGAGATGTAGTTGACAGTTGCTCCGCCGGTTCCACGTAGCAGGTTCGGCATGCCTTGGGAGTTGTAGTAAGTACGCAGGTTCTCAGCACCGAGACCGCCGACTGCGGGCATGGAGATGGTGTTTACTGTCCCGTCTCGCAGGTAGCTGGTGCTCTCGGTGTAGCTGAATCCGCCGAAAGCAGGAGCTGAGCTCGGGATGCTGACCGTGGTCTGCGTGGGCCGGTACCCCGTGTCGTAGGAGTTGACTGTGTAGACGTAGGGGTCATGCGCAAGCTCCGACGTGGACGCCACGTAGGAGGAGACCGAACTGAGCTGCCCCTTATACAGGGTGTCGTAGACGTAGGAGCTCAGGAGGGTGCCGGTTGTGACCGAGTCCTCCCACACTTCCTTGACACGGTCGGCGTCGTCATAGACGGTGCGAATCGTTTCACCGCGCGAGTCCGTCGCCGCGATCTTCCGTCCAACGTTGTCGTACTCGGTGGTCCTGGTGCCGGAGTCGGGGTCGGACGAGGCAACCAGCTGACCGACGGTGTCGTAGGTCCAGGTCCAGTCGTTTCCGTTGGCGTCGGTCATGGACGTCATCTGCCCCTGGACGCCGTATCCGTAGGTAGTTGTCACTTGCGGAACGGAGGGGCCGGGCGCTGACCCGAGATACTGCGTCAGGGAGGTTTGCTGTCCCAGTGAGTTCGAGATGGAGGTCGTGGGGGTGCCGCCGCTGGGCGGTGTGACATCGACCCGGTCGGCACCGAGGTATGTGGTGGAGGTCGTCGACTGGGTAGTGCCCAGTGATACCAGCTTCTGCTGAGTGACGCGTCCAAGTCCGTCGTAGGTGTTCTCGGTCCTCGAGGGAATCAACGTCGGGGAAGACGGCACGTGGATCAGACCAGACGGAACCAGTGTCTGATTCCAGTACGGTGCGTGAGTTGAGATCACTCGCCCGGCGCTGTCGTATGCAGTGTCCGAGATGATCGTCCCGCCGTTGGGTGACGGAGACTGTGTCTGCACCTGTCGTCCCAGACCATCGAAAATCGTGTAGCTCGTTGAGGTCGTCGATGACGTGAGTGCAGTGGTCGCAACCGACAAAGGCGTCAGAGGCGCTTGGACGTAGGCGAACGCGACGGACGGGATCGGGTTGCTCGCCTTAGGACGATCATTGCCCCACACCCGCAGAGTGCGCCCAAGCGGGTCGTACTCCGCTGTTTGCTTTAGACCGTTCTTGTCCGTGACGGCAAGGATGTTGCCGCGCGTGGTGTCGTAGTCAGTGGTGGTCGTCCACCCCATCGCGACATTCGTCACCGACGTCGTCTTGAGGCCACCGCTAGCTGCCGCTGCCCCGGCAGAAGGCGTGTAGGTCGAGGTGGTTTCCCTGCCTCTACGGTCGACAGTGCTGACAACGCGTCCGCGAGTGTCGAAAGACTTCGTTCCGACCTTCGTCCAGACTGGCGCCAACGTCGTCGGATCATACGAGGTGAGTTCGTCAGTGCGAAGCTCCCGACCGAGCGTCGGCGCGCTTCCGTAGGACGTGTCGAGAATGCTGTCGTAGTAGTGACGAATACCCGAGATGTGATCCTGCGGGTAGGTCGGCGTGGTGCTGCAGACACCCTCCCGAGTGATCTCCTGCTTCGTGAGACCCACAATCCAGGCTGAGGCGTTGTCCGGCACGTACTGATACTCGGTGCAGGTCGAGACTGCTCCTGCTTCGTTGGCCTTACTGACGTTCAGGGTGAAGCCGCGCGAGTCATATGTGGACGTGGTCGAGGTGACACGAGACGTGCCGTTGGCGAGCGGCTCGGTCACCGTGACGACTGCGTCGCGCACGGTTCGCGCTTGACGGTAACCGTCGGAGGCACGAACACCACTGTCCCAGGGGGTTGTGACCGTGGTCGAGGCAACCGTTCCACCGTCACCGTTGAGGACCTTTGATTGGTAGGTCCGTCCGGCGAGCCACTTCGAGTCGGTGACGCCAGGGAAATCTGTGACACTCACCGACTTCGTCCCACCGGCCGGAGCCGCCCGGTCACCATCAAGTCCGCGGTAGAACCAGTACTGGGTGGTCTCCTGCTTGGACGGGTTGCTGTTCGCGCCCACCCGAATTTCGACCTTGTCGTATCCGGCATATTCCGACCACGTCCGGTAATCCTCTGGAGTGAACGGGTTGTCGTTGTACCGCCATGCCGGCGTACCAGCGGAGTAGTCGTAGTAGGTTTCGAGGCTCGGCGATCCAGCCCCTCCAGTTTCGGGCCAGGCTGTCGTCGAGGTGACAACGAACTTGTGGAAGAGGTCCTTCCGCGGCGCGACCGGATAGTCCGTCTCGGGATTCCAGGTTTGGGGGAAGCACAGGCGGGAGTTGTTGTGGACGTTCGCGAGCAAGGTCGCGGCTTCGAAAGGCTTGCAGTCGTAGTCGTTGTATGTGACGGAAATCTTGGCACCCGTCTCCAAGGTCACGTCATTGAGGCGGTACTTGTTGAGCGGGGCGACGCCACTCGAGGTGACCCAAACCCGGTTCTGTTTCGTGATCCCCGCGAACTGGATGGCGGGTTCCGCCAGTGCCGTGGACCCTGAGTATCCAGTGTGGGTTGCGTCCGTAAGCCACAGAGAAGGTGATCCATCTCCAGGGTCAGGGAATGAGTGGTTGAAGTCCCACTTGTCGACCGTGTCGTAGGCGGGGCTGCTGTCGACCACGAATGCCTTCGTAAGGACCGTCTTAAGCTTTGCTGTGGTGAAGAACGACGGTGTTGTGAGTCCCGTGCATGTGCCGCTGATGCAGTTCTGGTCGTATGGCACGTCGGGGTACTTTGAAGGGTCGGATGGACTGGCCACGAGACCGTCGACCGCTTGGGGGCTGCAATCGGCTCCTGTGCCGTTGCACCGCCCGTTGGCATCGTATTGGAACTGGACGATCCCCGTCGGAGCGTTGGTGGTGTAGATGTCGCTGCTGCGCATCCCGTACTCGATGCGATTCGGGGATCCCCCGCGCGTGTAGTCGACCGGCGTGCCACCGTTGAGCTTGTATCTGTTCTTCTCCGCGTTGTAGTAAATGACCATCGCGTTGCCGGACACGTCGACGACGTAGTCGAGGTTCCACCGCCAGCCCCTCATGCAGAGGGTTACCGTCCCGTTATCGCAGGGCTCACCAGGGGTGTTGCCGATGACAGGGACGGCCCAGGCAGATTTCGTTTCAGGCTTTCCGGAACTCCACCCCGGGAGGCGGTGCTTCCCGAAGTAGTACTGAGTTCCGTCTGTAGAAGTGAGTCGCCAACATTCGTCGTTCGTGGTGCCGTTGTTGTCGGAACCGCTGACGCATTCGAACAGTTGGTCGACGCGAACGTTCTCGTCCGTCTCGAGGTGCCACCCATTCGTCGCGTCCTTAACCAGTGGCCCGGACATGCTGCCGAACGAGACCGTGGCGTTCTCCATCTTCCAGCACTGGTCACCCGATCCGTTGATCGGGTCGACGTCGTCCTTCGAGCACGTCACGTACGACCGCTCGATAAAGCCGAGACCAGAAAGGTCCCAGCCTTCCCCAACGAACGATGTCTGGTTGTTGGCTGCGGAGGTCTTTCCGTCCACTGATTGGGAGTTGTAGCTCAGGGAAACCTGGGGCTTCATCCCAGCGGGCGACGGTGGAGCTTCCATCGGGTAGGTCCAGGAGAAGGCACCGGTTTGGGCTGAGACATCCCAGGAGCTGGAGGATTTCAGGCTGGTGGCAGAGAAGTCCCCCGCACCGCTTGAGGAGGATGCGGACGCCGCAGCGAAGACGATCAGGGGCTCAGAAGACACACTTGCGGTGATGTAGGCGTTCTCGTCGTCAATCTCGGTGTCAGCAGGTGTTGCTCTTTGTACGGACTGGGTGCTCGAACGGGAAGTCAGCGAAGTGGCCGAGGCAGGCAGATCAGCAACGCGCCACCTTACGCGGGAGGCGTAGTCGGCGCCGTACAGCCCATCGATCAGAGAGTCGGGAACACGGAGCATCACGTCGGTCGATGCGTCAGAGTCCTCCCGCACGAGGGCGATCGCCAGCCCGCTGAGGCCGAGCTTTTCGCGCTCGTCGTCGCTGAGGATTGTGGCCTCGATAGAGGGAGACGTTGGGGCAGTTCCTCGCGCGGCAACGTTGGAGGGAGCGAGGGACAGCGAGATTCCCGAGTCGCCGATCTCTTCCCACTGCGCCGAGACGTCCGGCTCTTGTTCGGGTTCTGCAGTTTCGGTGGGCTCTGGTGTCGCAGAAGGTGCGCTCTCCTCCGGCTCTTCCACCGAAGGGGTCTCGGTAGGTTCGGGCTCAGTATCCGCACCGGGGGTCCCCTCGATCGGGGATCCGGTGACCTCCGGGGTGGGTTCTTCGTCACCGGCTGTGGCCCGCGCCGCAGCAGATCCGAGAGGCGCGGGCTCGCTTGTCAGCTCGATGACGGCGGTCTCCCCGTCGGGCAGCTCCACCTTCTCCGTGAGCACCGAGATGGACGACTCAGGGGTGGGAGCTTCGGCGATGGGTCCGGCGGTGGTGCCGGGGACGCTGATGTCTTCCTGCAGCTTGGGTGGTGCACCGGATGCGGGTGTTGCCACCAGCAGGCTTGCTAGGAGTGCAACCCCTGCTGCTGTCGCGACGCCGATCCGGCGGACTCTCCGACGGGCCTCCGTTTGAGCCGTGATCTTCACCTGTAAGTGCCTTTCGTTGTTGCGTCGTGTTGTGTCGGAACTTACGGTCCGGTCGGGAGGGGTTCTTCGAACATGAGAGAGAAGCGTTGGCCAACGTCAATGACACCGGGGAAGATCGCCGGTCCCGAGATGGCACCGAACCAGCGTTCGGCTGGCGCTTCACGACGCTGGGCGTTGGCCACGGTGAAGCCTCCTGAGCTGATGCCGTCCTCGAAGGTCGCAGGGGCACGCCAGGAGATCCAGGTGGGATTGTCATCCTGGTTCAGGTAGAGGCGCAGCTGCTCATTGGTCTTGTCCCACACCCCGGTGACGAGCGTCCACTCGGTGCCCGCAGGGTCAGTTCCTGTGGCGCACACTTCGGATGAACCTGGGCGTTGATCGGACATGCAGAACTGCCATCCGCCGTCTTCGTTGATGCCGAGGCGGAAGCCGGAGTTGGCACCTGAGGCCTGCGAAAGGGCAGTCTGCTCCTGGCCGGGCCGGGCAGAGGCGTCGGCCTGAAGGTAGGCAGAGACAGAGAAGGACTCGCTGGTGTCAATGACGGGAAGTGCCGTCTTGGCAACCGCGTCGTACGACATTCCCCATCCGAGGAGCTCAACCTGCGTATCAGAGCCACAGGCGGCCGACTTCACGTAGTACACGACGGGCGTGCCCCCCGAGCAGACGCGCAGTTGGACTGGCGACGGCACATCGCCCGAGGTTGCACCGACATATCCGAGCGGGCTGCCGACGGCACAGCTTCCCCCCACCGGTGCCAGGGTGAGGCTCGAGTGGGTGCCCGACTTGCACAGGGTGCGCTGTCCCGTGAGCGCGGTCGCCGTGCCGTTGGGCTTGTACACCCACCCTGCGGTGTGGAGGAGCTCGGTACCGCGCCCGGGGGTGGTCCCGACAACGTCGAGGTAGGTGCCATCGATGTTCTTGAACACCGAGATCGGGATGGTGTCGGTCGGCTCAATGACTGCGTGTTCTGTTCCCAGAACAGCTGTCGCAAGTGGGTTGGTGTTCGCTGCCGCCCCCAGAGAGAGAGGTCGCGTCGCGGTGGTGTTGGCGTCCGCGATCGGGTTCGTGAACGTGTCCAGCATCCAAGTGTGACCTGCGGTCGTGGAGATACTGGTGTAGTCAGGGCTTGCACTGAACGTCCTCGAGAACCACGGCGAGACGTTGTGAGCCTCGTCAACCGTGCGCACCTGCAACGTTCCCAACTCGCTCGTAGGGGCAACGGTGAGGAGCACGGGCCCGGTTCCGCGGGCGCAGGCGAAGCGGGACGATCCGGCACCATGTCGGTCGCAGCCGCGCACATCGGTTGGCGGATCGACGGGGTCAAGCTCGATCCCGTTGGGCTCCCAGTAGTACTGGTACATCGCCGGCTGGTCTTCTTCGAAGTTCGCCTGCACGGTAATTTCGACCGGCTGACCGATGGTGAGGCCTGGCGGAGGAGGCGACACGGTCGGTGTTGCTGGTGGGTCGTTCTCGACCCGGATGTAGCAGTACTGGGAAGGGTAGGGCGAATTTGCGTAACCATCCCAGGATCGCATCGTCCACCGATAGACGCCCTCTACTAGGTAGCGGCTTCCGTCGATGACATAGCTGTGCCCGGCACCAGGGGAAAGATTGAGGATGTCGTCGCCTGGACTGAGCGTCATCTGATGGAAACCACCAACCATCGCTGGTCCAATAAGGTGCGCATCGTCGAGGACGTTGCTCCATGACGAGCCAACCTTGCGCTCCAGGTAGAGCAGCGGGTAGAGGTTGCCGCCGTCAGCGTCCCAGAGACGGGAACGGAAGGTCCACGGAATCTCCGAAGAAATCCACTCGGGGTCCCCGGAGCTGCCGCAGGACCGCTTCGGGCTGAGAATGCTGTGGGAGTACGGGGCCTGGGGTCGCGTGTTGTAGGTGACGATGAGCTGAACGCCGAAGGAGAAACGCTTCCAGGAGTACATGTCGTTCTCGTCGGCAGCCCTCATCGCCAGCACGATGCTGCTCTGGTTGTTTGCCGCCGACCACTCAAGGGCAGCCTTCGCATCAAATCCCACGGTGTTCACCGGGCAGGAGGAATTGTATCCATATGCGACATTGGCATCGCTTAGGTGCTGGTCCCAGCTCACGCCAGTGGAACCGTTCCAACTGGCGCCACCGTTTGCGTTCGACACACGCCACAACTGGACAGATCGGGGACTACAGGAAGCAGCCCACACCTCGGTCGTGTTGAAGGCGGCGCCGAGGATCTGCTTGCCGACGACGGCGGAGGTGTCCATCCACCAGAAGGACCTGGCACGGTGGGTCTGGTAGTCGGGGTACGCGATGCTGGAGTGAATGTATCCGACCATCATGTTCGGGTCGGTGTAGGCGCCGCCCTCCGGGTAGGACTGGTTGGGGTACAGCTCGTCGATGTACCACGCATACAAGCGGCCGCCGGTCCAGTCTGGGTCGACATATACCGGGTAGTTGAGGTCTTCTGTTTCGGCAAGGGCATCGAGGCCGAGATCGATCTCGTCAGGGACATCCTCAGTCTCGAGACCCACAGCGATCGTGCTCGGGTGGGGCCCATCCGCGTTGCTACCCTCCACGGTCGAGTCCCACATGATCGGGGAGTTTGAGCGCAAGTCGCTCTCGGCCGGTTCATCGCCTTCCGGGGTTGCCGTGACGGTGCCGTGCGCGTCCGTCGATAGGGCTGCACCCTCGATCTGGATTGACAGGTCTTGGACGTCGGGATCAGCTGCAGCCTCCTCGGTGTGAATGATCAAGACTTCAGACATACCAGTCGCCGTTGCCGTCAGGCGAAGGTCGACATCGGGCAACACATCCGCGTAAGTCGCGTGCGGTCCATCGATGACCGGTTCCGGTAGCGGACCCAGCGGCCACTTTTCGGTCAACCAGGATCCGTCCGGCATCTGCACTTCGGCGAGGGTGTCCGTTTCATCGCCGTAGAAGCGGACCGGGACCGTGGTGGCGGCCGGTGACCAGAACTCCTCCGGGCCGGCCTGTTCGAGGGTTGGGTCGACCGGCACCCACTCGTTGTCAATCTGCGTCCGCGCCGGAACTGAATCAATGGTCACGCGTGAGGTGCCGTCCGGGAGTGCCTCCACCAACTGGTTCTCCGTGGTGAGCGACTCCACAACGACCGGCTCATTCAAGCGCTGCGCCTCACCCGACGCGATCAGCTCCTCATTGGTGATCTGATCAAGCGCTTCTTCTTCACCCTCAGAAGGCTCCTCGGGCTCCTCCTCCGACACTGAAGCTGGAGTCGCTTCCGCAGCCGGACGGGCGGACGAAGGTGCGACACTCACAACCCCCGCCAGCGATATCGCGAGAACGGCCGTGAGGCAAACGCGGATACCACGAGACAAGTTAGACAACAGTTCCCCCTAGTGCGCACACAACTCCAGCGCACTACCCCAGCGCTATTGTCGATTCCGGCTCAACATTCAGTCGGACTCACCATAGAACATCCTGTCCACCCGTCGATACCCCCATATGGGGGGATTAGGCAACATATTTTCGACAAGATACGTTTGGGCCTTTGAGGGGTGTTCACCTCCGAGAGAATCGAAGATGTGGGGGAAGAAATGGCGTTTCGGCGTGCACGCAGGGGCATGGTGGCGGCAGCTACCGCACTGGCGCTAGGGCTGGTGATCGCGCTAGGAACGGCCTATTCAGCTTCGGCAGCAACAATCACCGGAACGGTGAATGGACCCAGCGGAGCGTTGTCCGGAGTGACCGTTCAGGTGTACTCCGCACCGTTCACCTCCACGAACCCTTCTACGGTCACGACCACCACCACCACCTCGTCCGGGGCGTTCACCCTGAGTCTCTCGTCCGGCAAGTACTTCATTCGATTTGCCCCGCCGAGTGGCACCGCTCCGGCGTGGAGCACCTCGACCGAACCCACTGGCACGACCAGTTTTAGGACCGAAGCACAGGTCATCACCGTTGGATCCTCGGCAGTGACCGTCCCCGCCGCGACGCTCAGCGCGTCCGGTGGTATCTCCGGTTCAGCACCCAACACCTGGCGCGTAAATGCACTCCTGTGGAACCCGTACGCCCTCCAGTTCGAACCCATCACCTACGAAACCACCAGCAACGGCAGCTACTCGCTGACCGGCCTCCCGCCCGGCGAATACATCGTGAAGTACGTGCCACCGGCAGCCGGCACCCCGGCAAGCTACTGGAAGAAAACCATCCGAATCCCGCAGAGTCGCCCCGTCGTCGTCAAGCCAGGCCAAACAACCCCGGGCATCAGCGAGCCCGGCATGAGCCTCACCCGCGAATCTCAGCGCGTCGCAGGCACCAACCGGTATGACACCAGCGCCCTCATGTCGTCACTAGGCTTCCACGAACCCGAAACCGTCTTCATCGCCAACAGCACCGGATTCGCCGACGGCCTCTCCGGGGCACCCGCCGCCGCAACCCTCGGCGCCCCTCTGCTCCTCACCGCCGTGGACGCTCTCTCAACGCACGTCACCGAAGAGCTACAACGCCTCACACCCCGCAAAGTCGTGATCCTTGGCGGCCCCACATCGGTGTCAGACGACGTCGAGGATGAGATCGCCACCGCGGTACCTGACGCGGAGATAACCCGCATCGCAGGAACCGACCGCTACGACACCTCCCGCAAACTCGCACGATTCGCCTTCGCAGGCTACGACACCCACACCGCCTACATGGTGATCGGTAGCGACTTCCCCGACGGAATCGCCGCAGGCTCCTCCGCCGCCGCACAGCACGCGCCTGTGATCCTCGACAACGGGTCTACCAGCCTCGACTCCGCAACAAGCACGTTGATTCAGGAGCTGGGAATCGAGCGAATCGTCATCGTGGGATCATCCATCCCCACCGCCAAGGAGACCACCCTCCGCGGGCTCGCGGGCGTAACAAGCGTGATCCGCATCGCAGGAGCTAACCGATACGAAACGTCAGCCCAGCTGATCACCTTCGCGTTCCCGCAAGGAGCAGACACCGCGCTCATCACCAACGGAACCGACTACGTCGACGCCCTCGGCGGCATAACCCTCGCCGCAGAATGGGACGTGCCCGTGTTCATCACAAGCCCGTCCTGCATGCCCTCCGCCATCGGAGGAAAACTCAGCGGCCTCCGAGTCACCGAGTTCTACATCCTCGGCAACAACAACACCCTCAGCTCCGCCATGGAGGACTTCACCATCTGCTGAAGATGACGTGGGCAGCGCGCAGGCGACGCTCGTAAGAGGCGCGCTGTCCACGTCAGCCCATCAAGTTTGAGTCAGACGAATCAGATCGTGTAGGTGATCGAACAGGGACGGGAGTACCTGAGTGAGAAGCCGTAGTCGAGACCCTGGGCAAATCTAGATATGCCGCGCAAAGAGGAAACGTCTCGGGAAATGCGCGAAAGTCAGCTAGATGCGAGAACCGATCAATAAGGCCCGACGCTACGTAAGTCGGGAGCCAACCTTTGGCTGGGGTACCTGGACTCGAACCAAGAACAAAAGAATCAGAATCTTCCGTGTTGCCAATTACACCATACCCCAATAGCTAGAGCCGAGGCCCGAGCCGACTGTCTACTTTAGCGTATCGCGAGGGGTCTCGTCACACCGGCTCAGAGCGCGGCGCGGAGCTTCTCGATGCGACGGATCGTCGACTCGCGACCCAGCAGCTCCATCGACTCGAACAGCGGCGGGCTGATGCGACGACCCGAGATCGCCGAACGCAAAGGCCCGAACGCGAGACGAGGCTTGAGCCCCATCGTGTCGATGAGCTCGATGCGCAGCACCTGCTCGATCTCGACGTGTCCGAAAGTGAGGATGCCCGGCAGCACGCGCAACGCAGCATCCAGCACAGCAGCCCCGTCCGCCCCGGGCAGCGCATCCGGCTCGACGACGAGGTCGTCGTCCGCCGTGAAGAGGAACGAGAGCAGGCCGGGGGCCTCCCCGAGGAGCTGCATGCGCTCCTGCACGAGGGGGGTGGCATCCCGAAGCAGTTGGCGATCGGCTTCGGTGTTGATGAGACCGGGCAGGTACGGCTCGAGGCGCGACGCCAGGTCATCGGCGGAGAGCAGGCGGATGTGGTCGCCGTTGATCGACTCGGCCTTTTTGAGGTCGAAGCGAGCAGGATTCGGATTGACGTTCTCCACATCGAACGCGGCGATGAGGTCATTGACCGAGAAGACGTCCTGATCGGCCGAGAACGACCAGCCGAGCAACGAGAGGTAGTTGACGAGCCCCTCCGGGATGAAGCCGCGGTCGCGGTGGTGGAAGAGGTTCGACTCGGGGTCGCGCTTGGAGAGCTTCTTGTTGCCTTCCCCCATCACGTAGGGCAGGTGGCCGAAGCGCGGGATGAACGTGGTCACCCCCACCTCGATGAGCGCCGTGTAGAGCGCGATCTGGCGAGGGGTGGACGACAGGAGGTCCTCGCCGCGGAGCACATGCGTGATGCCCATGAGCGCGTCATCCACAGGGTTGACGAACGTGTAGAGCGGAGCGCCGTTCGGCCGCACAACGACGAAGTCGGTGAACGAACCTGCGGGGAACGTGATCTCGCCACGCACCAGGTCGTCGAAGCTCAGGTCGGTGTCCGGCACCTTCAGGCGCAGCGCCGGCAGGCGACCCTCGGCCTTGAATGCCTCGCGCTGGGCGTCCGTGAGGTCGCGCTCGAAGTTGTCGTAGCCCTGCTTGGGGTCGCGACCGGCGGCGACGTTGCGCGCCTCCATCTCCTCCGGGGTCACGAACGACTCGTAGAGGTGACCGGATGCCGTGAGCTTCTCGATCATCTCGAGGTAGATCTCCGTGCGCTGCGACTGGCGGTAGGGCGCCTGGGGGCCGCCGACATCGATGCCCTCGTCCCAGTCGAGCCCGAGCCAGCGCATGGCGTCGAGCAACTGGAGGTAGCTCTCCTCGCTGTCGCGCGCGGCATCCGTGTCCTCGATGCGGAAGACGAGCTTGCCGCCCGTGTGGCGCGCGTAGGCCCAGTTGAAGAGCGCGGTGCGGACGAGGCCGACGTGAGGCGTACCGGTGGGCGAGGGGCAGAAACGGACGCGAACGTCGGTTCCCGTGGCGGTGGAGAAGGCTGCAGACATCGCCGCCCAGTCTACGGGTTGCATCCCAAACCTAAGTGGCTTAGGTTTAAGCCTAATCACGTTAGGAATCGCGTATGCCCCGCACAGGAATCACCCCGGACCGCGTCACCAGCGTCGGCGCCGAACTCGCCGACGAGATCGGCTTCGAGCACGTGACCGTTGCCGAGGTCGCGCGTCGGCTGGGCGTACGCACGGCAAGCCTGTACTCCCACGTGGCAAGCACGGGCGATCTCAGCGAGCGCATCAGCCTGCTGGCTCTCGAGGAGCTGGCGGACCGGGCGACGGATGCCACGGCGGGCAAGTCTCGCGGAGATGCCATAGCCGCGCTCGCCGACGCCTACCGCGGCTACGCGCGCGAGCATCCCGGACACTTCACCGCAACGCTCGTCACGCTGGATGCCAAGACCGCCGCCGCGAGCGCCGGCCCACGCCACGCCCGCCTCTTGGAGGCAATCCTCGACGGCTACGACCTCGCGCCCACCGCTCGCGTGCACGCGATACGCCTCATCGGCAGCACCATCCGCGGCTTCATCACGCTCGAGCAGGGCGGCAGCTTCGCGCACAGCTCCCCCGATGCCGACGTCAGCTGGCGCGAGATCCTTCGCGCGCTCGACACCATGATCCAGACCTGGCCCACCACCGACTCCACGAATGCACATGACATTGACTGACCTCCTCACGATTCCGCTGACCGACAACCTCTTCCGCGGCGCGATCGAACTCGAGCGCACCGAACACGGGGTGCTTCCCCACCGCCTCCCGGCCTGGGCGCGCACCCAGGCCGCCGATCCGCAGATCCTGAAGGCGGAGTCGCAGCCGTCCGGCGTGCGGCTCGCCTTCCGCACGGTGGCGACCGAGATCGAGCTCGAGACCTCGCGCACCACGATCAATCTCGCGGGGTTCCCCCTGCGACCGGACGGCATCATCCAGCTCGTCATCGACGGCTCGCCCGCGGTCGAGGATGCGACGACGGATGGCATCGCGATCGTTATCGACCCCGCGACCGGCGTTCCCACCACGACCGTCGGCCCGCCCCAGACGAGCTTCTTCGCCGGACTTCCTGGCGAATCCAAGGACGTCGAGATCTGGCTACCGCACAACGAGACCATCGAGGTGCGCGGCCTTCGCACCAACGCGCCGGTCGAGGTCGTGGCATCCGATCGGCGTGTCTGGGTGCACCACGGCAGCTCGATCAGCCACGGTTCGAATGCGACCCACCCGCTGGGCACGTGGCCCGCAGTCGCCAGCAGGCTCGCGGGATTCGAGTTGCTCAACCTGGGCTTCGGCGGAAGCGCCCTGCTCGACCAGTTCACCGCGCGCACCATCCGCGACACCCCCGCCGACGCGATCAGCCTCAAGCTCGGCATCAATCTCCTCAACACCGACCTCATGCGGCTCCGCGCGTTCGGTCCGGCCGTACACGGGTTCCTGGACACCATCAGGGACGGGCATCCGACGACACCGCTCCTCGTCATCAGCCCCATTTACTGCGGTATCCACGAGAACACCCCCGGGCCCGGCGCGTTCGATCTCGACGCGATCGCCCGAGGCGAGATGCGCTTCATCTCCACGGGCGACCCCGCCGAGGTCGCCGCGGGCAAGCTCACGCTCACGGTAATCCGACGCGAGCTGAAACGAATCGTCGAGGAGCGTCGCGCACAGGACCCGAACCTCCACCACCTCGATGGCCTCGAACTGTACGGCGAGACGGATGCCGCGACCCACCCCCTCCCCGACGCGCTGCACCCCGACGCGGAGACTCAACGCATGATCGGCGAGCGGTTCGCTGGGTTCGCGTTTGCGGACGGCGGACCCTTGGCCGATTAGTGAGGGATGTTAGCCTTAGCGCATGCGCTTCACGCTGCGGGATTCGCGTCGACAACCAGCGGCGCCGAAGCGGACCGCGAGACGATCGCTCATTGGCCTGGTCGCGTTTGCTGCACTGCTGCTCTCAGCGTGTACTGCGCCGCAGCCCACCCGCGAGCCATACCCGAGTGACACCGGCTACCCGAACGGTCTGATCGGCACGTGGCGTCTCGACTTCGGCGGGGAGGTGTTCGCCGACAACACGATCTCATTCGCGACGCGAGAGTTCACCGCTCACACCTGTGACCAGGACTACCACGGCACCTGGGCGGCCCTGAACGGGGCGATCGTCGCGCAACCCGAGGGATACCCCGACTGCCCGAACGCGGACATGGCAGGTCCCATGTTTTCGTGGCTGACGGCCGCCGCAACGGTGGTGCGCGACGGCGACGGCTGGAGTCTTCGCGACTCCGACGGCGAGAGAACGGTGCGACTCGTACCGGCCAGGGACGGGGATGCCCCGAGACTAGTCACACCCCCGCCGGTGCTCGACGACGAGGCACGTCAGTGGTTGGCGCCTCCCGCGCCCCTGCCCTCAGGCCTTGCCGAGGGCGATGTGACCGGACGATGGGAGTCAACGGGCGGCTCGTTGGCGGGCGTCATCCTTGAGTTCTGGGCCGATGGCTGGAACATCTCCGACGATTGCGGAGAGATTTACGGACGCTGGGCGCAGCCAGAGGGTGGTGGTCCCCTTGCCACAACGCTTGTGGTGGCGCCTTTCGAGAGTTGCGACGTCTCTGCGTTGACGGCAGCCTTCGCTGACCTGCGTTTGGCGGGGTTCGACGGGGAGACACTGGTGCTTCTGGACGGGGACGCCAGGGAGATTGGGCGTTTCATTCGCACCGGCGACCCGATGCGCGCAGTTGATCTCCTCGGGCTGTGGTTGGCTGACGTGGAAGGGCTCGATGAAGCCACGAGCCTTTTTGCCGGCCCTGGCTATCTTGCGCTCACGAACATCTGTGGGAGCGTCTCGTTCACGTGGCTGTCGGTCGGAAGCGAGATGCTGGCGAGCGCCTACTCAGGTCACGGTTGTCTGGCGCCGGGCGAGCCCGCTGTCCGGGCTTTCGAGCGAAGCGTCGAGTTCGAGAAGATCGACGACGCGTGGCAGTTCACCAACCGTGACGGCACTGTCACCGCGACGATGCGGGAGCCGGAAGGAAGCGGGCCTCAGGACGAGAACTACCCTCTCGACGAGCCCCAGCGCGCACTGCTCCGGGCGGGACACCAGGCTCCGCACCCGCTACCTCGCAGTCTCGACAGCGGATCGGTCGCAGGGGCCTGGTCGGTAGAAGGCGCGTCCAGCATTGAGCTCGCATTCACCGCCAATGGAACGTGGTCGATGTCACACTGCTCGGATGCCGGCGGCCGCTGGCGGCAGATCGGTGACGTGCTTCTCCTCTCACCGCCGCCCGTAGAGCAGGCCCAGTGCGTGGAGAGAGCGACGAACTCGCGCTGGTCCAGCGAGGCCCGGTTGGCCGGATTCGACGGGGACACCCTTGTGCTGCTCGACGCCTACGGTGCCGAGCTCGCTCGGTTCGGAAAGGTCACCTGAGATGCGCCTTCCCTTCATGCTTCCGTTCCTGTTCGCCTCTGCCCTCCTCGCGAGCTGCACCGCTCTTCCGCCCACGACCACCCACGAACCGGCGCCACGCCCAGCTCCGCCAGGCAGCGTCGCCGCATCGATGATCGGCACGTGGACACTCACGGACTCCGCGACGGGGGACATCGGTGAACTCACCCTCTCCGCCACCGGTCTGACCGGCACCATGCCGTGCGGCACGATCGATGGAGTCTGGGTCACCGCGGGCGACGCGTGGCTCGGCGAGATGAGCCTGTCCGACCCGGGTTGCGTCCGCGACGGCGCACTGGATGCCCCGTGGCTCACGTCGACGGCAGGCGTGGAGGCGACGGACGCCGGCTGGCACCTTCTCGCGCCGGACGGCGGCATCACCGCAACCCTGACCGAGGGAACACCCGGGGGAACGGCGGCCGGCACGCCAGACGCTGACGTCATATATAGCGCGCAACCCCTCCCGGTCGATCTGTCAACCGGCGCGATCGCCGGCCGGTGGCTTGTCACTGAGGCCGCGGAATCAGCACTCGGCGCAGCCGATCCCACCGCGATAACTCGGTACCCCACATTCGTCGAGTTCACCGAGCGCACGTGGGAGATCAGCGGTGGATGCTTCGGCTCGGGCCGCTGGGAGGACTTGGGCGATGGTTACGTCGTCGCGATGGGACCGGGAGTCATGGTTGGGCTGGGCTGCGGCGGCCCGTATGTCGCTCCGCTCATCACCGCGATGCGCACAGCGGGGTTCGACGGCGACGAGCTCGTGCTGTTCGACCGATCCGGTGACGAACTACTGCGCCTCGTCCGCGGCTAGCGGACGGGGTTCGAGAGCGTTCCGATGCCCTCGATCGTGACATCCACCACATCGCCCGAGACCAGCGGACCGACACCAGCGGGCGTACCCGTGAGGATGAGGTCGCCCGGCAGCAGGGTGAAGACGGATGACGCGTACGCGATGATCTCCGCGACAGAGTGGATGAGGTCCGAGACCGGGCCATCCTGCTTCACCTCGCCGTTGACGGTCGTGACGATGTGCTGGCTCAGCACCGCGAACTCGGTCTCGATGAAGGGACCGACCGGGCAGAACGTGTCGAAGCCCTTAGCGCGCGACCACTGGCCATCGCGAATCTGCAGGTCGCGAGCGGTGACGTCGTTCGCGATGGTGAAGCCGAAGATGACGCTCTCCGCATCGGCCACGGCGACATTCTTGGCGATCGCACCGACAACCACGGCGAGCTCACCCTCGAAGGCGACGTTCTCGCTCTGAGGGGGAAGCACGATGGTGTCGCCCGGGCCGATGACCGAGGTGTTCGGCTTGAGGAACATGAGCGGCTCGTCCGGGACATCGTTGCCCAACTCCGCAGCGTGATCGCGGTAGTTGCGACCGATCGCCACGACCTTCGAGCGCGGGATCACGGGAGCGAGCAGCTTCACGTCGGCGAGTGGGATCCGCTCATCGATCGTCTCGAGACCGGCGAACATGGGGTCTGCCTTGAGCACCACCACGTCGTCCTCGTCAACGATGCCGAACCGGATGTCACCCTGATGACTGAAACGTGCGATCTTCACCCCACAACCCTACGGTGCATTCACTCTTCTCCGGAGGGTTGGGCCGCCACGCCGCGGCATCCTGCAACCACTGTGACTTCATGCCAGAAGCTCCGGAAAAGAGTAAAACCACTGGCTACGATCGCAGGATGACGCAGCTGCTGTGGGACACACCGCCCGAGTTCGACGCCACCCTGCTGCTCGCCCACGGTGCGGGAGCCGCCATGGACAGCGCGGGGATGAACGCGATCACCTCCGCGGTCGTGGCGCAGGGCATCCGTGTCGCGCGCTTCGAGTTCGCGTACATGGCAGGCCGCCGCGGGGGCGTGCGCAAGCCACCGCCGAGGGGCGACACCCTGCTGGGCGAGTACCGGGATGCCGTGGCATCCGTTCTGCAGGAGGCACCGGACGCGAAGCCCCTGGTCATCGGCGGCCACTCACTCGGTGGTCGCGTCGCGAGCATGGTCGCGCAGGAGGAGTACGACGCGGATGTGATCGCCGGGCTCGTGTGCTTCTCGTACCCGTTCCATCCGCCAGCCAAGCCCGACCAGTTGCGCACCGCGCACCTGCTGGACCTGACGGTGCCGACGCTCATCATCCAGGGCACGCGCGACGAATTCGGTTCGCCCGACGAGGTCGCCGGCTACGGCCTCTCCCCCGCGATCGCGGTGCACTGGCTAGGCGACGGCGACCACAGCCTGCGGCCCCGCAAGACGATCAGCGGACGCACCTACGCACAGAACCTAGAGGAGGGTGCGGAGGCCGTGGCGGAGTTCGTGCGGGCCGCTTCTGCTGGTTGAGTAGGCCCGCGAAGCGGCCGTCATCGAAACCTCACCACGGAAGTTCTTCGGATGTGAGGTTTCGATGACGGCGGGCTTCGCCGCGGCTACTCAACCCACGAGTGGACGCCGGGCTTCGCCGCGGCTCCTACAGAGTGGCGCTTACGCGTCGAGGCGCGTCATCCACCCGTGCGGGTCGGGACGCCGGCCGTACTGGATGTCGGTGAGCTCCTCGCGCAGCGACATCGTCAGTTCACCGGCCGGAGCATCCGCATCGCCGACAGTGAAGTCCTTGGCCTTCAGCTGCGCGATGGGCGTGATCACGGCAGCAGTGCCGCACGCGAACACCTCCGCGATGTCGCCGTTGGCAACACCCTCACGCCACTCCTCGATGCTGACCTTGCGGCGCTCCACCTTGTGTCCGCGGTCCTCAGCGAGCTGAAGCACGGAGTCGCGGGTGATGCCCTCGAGGATGCTGTCGGAGTCGGGAGTCACGAGCGTGCCATCCTTCTTCACGAGCACAACGTTCATGCCGCCGAGCTCCTCGATCCACTTGCCCTCCTGCGAGTCGAGGAAGAGCACCTGCGCGCAACCGTTGTCGTAGGCCTCCTGCTGGGCAACGAGGCTCGAGGCGTAGTTGCCGCCCGTCTTCGCAGCACCCGTGCCACCCTTGCCTGCGCGGGCATAGTCCTCGGAGAGCCAGATCGACAGCGGTGCGACACCGCCCGTGAAGTACGGGCCGGCCGGACTCGCGATCACGTAGTAGTTGACCTTCTTCGCCGGACGCACGCCGAGGAATGCCTCCTTGGCGAACATGAACGGACGCAGGTAGAGGCTCGTCTCAGGTGCGCTCGGCACCCAGCGCGCGTCCACCGCGATGAGCTGCTTGAGTGACTCGATGAAGTACTCGGTGGGCAGCTCCGGGAGCGCCAGGCGAACGGCAGAACGCTGAAGACGCGCGGCGTTGGCCTCCGGCCGGAATGACCAGATCGAGCCATCCGCCCACCGGTACGCCTTGAGTCCCTCGAAGATCTCCTGGGCGTAGTGCAGAACGGCAGCGGCCGGGTCCAGCTGGATGGGCCCGTAGGGCTGCACTCGCGGACGGTGCCAGCCACCCCACTCCGACCAGCAGATGTCGACCATGTGGTCGGTGAAGTGCTTGCCGAAGCCCGGCTCGGCGATGATGTCGGCGTGCTCGGCCGCATCGCGCGCGGCCTCGTTGCGCGTCACGGTGAACTCGAGGGTTCTGGGGGCCAGAAGGTTCTTCATGGTGGTTCCTTAGAGGAGAAGTGTGTAAATCGTAAGCCCGGGGGTTTCGAGAACCTCAACCAGCGGAGGTCACTCAACCAGCGGAGGTCACTCAACCAGCGGAGGTTGCTCAACCAGCGGAGACGGCCGCGGAGATGGCATCCCCCACCTCGGACGTGGAGCGCTTGGCGCTGCCACGGGAGGCGAGGTCGGCCTCCACCGCTGCGGACACCCTGGCCGCGGCATCCGCCTGTCCCTGCTGGGCCAGCATCAGTGCAACGGACAGGATCGCCGCCGTGGGGTCGGCGAGCTGCTTGCCTGCGATGTCCGGAGCCGAGCCGTGCACGGGCTCGAACATCGAGGGGAAGGCGCCGTCCGGGTTGATGTTTCCCGAGGCAGCCAGTCCGATGCCGCCGCTGATTGCGGCAGCGAGATCGGTGAGGATGTCGCCAAAGAGGTTGTCCGTGACGATGACGTCGAACCTAGCAGGGTTCGTGACGAGGAAGATAGTCGCGGCATCCACGTGGAGGTAATCCCAGTCCACGGACGGGTGATTGGCCGCCTCAGCCTGCACGAGACGCTGCCACAGCCCGCCAGCGTAGGTGAGCACGTTGGTCTTGTGCACAAAGGTGAGCTTGCCGCGACGCCGCTCGGCCTGCTCGAAGGCGAACTTCACGACACGCTCGATGCCGAATGCGGTGTTGACGCTCACCTCGTTGGCGATCTCGTGAGGGGTGCCGGTGCGGATGCTGCCGCCATTGCCCACGTAGGGCCCCTCTGTTCCCTCGCGCACGACGACGAAATCCACCTCGCCCGGGTTGGACAGAGGGGATGTCACGCTCGGGTAGATGCGCGTAGGCCTGAGGTTCACGTAGTGGTCGAACGCGAAGCGCAGCTTCAGGAGCAGACCGCGCTCGATGATGCCGCCCTTGAGGCGCGGATCCTGGGGGTCGCCACCGACGGCACCGAGGAGGATCGCGTCGTGCCGGGCCAGCGCGTCGAGGTCGGCCTGGTCGAGGATGTTGCCCGTGGCCAGGAAGTGGGTTGCACCGAACGGGTACTCGGTGACCGTGGCATCCACCCCCGTCGCCTTGAGGACCTTGACGGCTTCTGCAATGACTTCTGGACCGATTCCATCGCCGGGAATGACGGCGAGATTCAACGTGCTGGGCATGGCTTTAGGTTACTTGTCGAAACGGGTTGGGATCGTGCGTCTGTCTGGTGTAGCCACCGTGGCGACAGAGAAGGAGAATCAAGATCATGGAATATGCACTGCTCTTGGCGGAGTCCGAGGAGGACTTCGCGATTCGGCAAGACCCGGAGAAGGCCGGTCCGTACTTCGCCGCCTGGTCGGCCTACGTCGATTCCCTCTACGCCAGCGGAATCGTCAAGGCTGGGGCTGGCCTCCAGGACCCGGCGACCGCGACCACCGTGCGGGTGCGGGGCGGATCGACCGACGTGCAGGACGGGCCCTTCGCGGACGTCAAGGAACAACTCGGCGGGATCTTCGTCATCGACGTCCCGGACCTCGATACCGCCCTGGAGTGGGCGACTCGGTGCCCCGCCGCGGCGACCGGGTCGGTCGAGGTGCGCCCGGTGCTCCCGCCGGTCAACTGAGTCACTCGATGAGCACAGCCGACGAGGCGCTCGCGACGGCGCACCGCCAGTACTTCGGGCGTCTTGTCGGCTGGCTCTTCCGGTACTGCGGCGACCTGCAGGTGGCGGAGGATGCGGTCGCGTCAGCTTTTGCCTCCGCGGTGACGCGATGGCGGGCATCCGGTGTTCCCGATTCGCCGGAGGCATGGTTGCGGGTGGCCTCGCGCAACAGTGCACTGAGCGCGCTCCGCGTCGCCTCCCGCAACCTGAACACCGCGCCAGAGGACTTCGAGTCCTGGGAGGCCGCGGAGACGCCTGTGGCGGCAATGGATGAACGACTCGGCCTGTTGTTCGTCTGCGCGCATCCGGCCCTCGACCCGCGCATCCACGCTCCGATGATGCTGCAGGCCGTGCTCGGCATCGACGCGGCGCGCATCGCCTCGGCCTTCCTGGCCCGGCCCTCGACGATGGGTCAGCGACTCAGTCGCGCCAAGGCGAAGATCCGCGATGCTGGCATCCGGTATCGCGTGCCGGAAGCCCCCGAGCTGCCGCAACGGCTGGAGCCGGTGCTCCAGGCCATCTACGCCTGCTACGGCGTCGGCGACCCGGTAGCGGCCGAAACTCAGGACCGCGATGCCGACCTGCGTGAGGAGGCGATCCGGCTGGCCCGGCTCATGGTCGACGTGATGCCGGACCACCCGGAATGCCTCGGGCTGCTCGCCCTGCTGCTGCACACCGAGAGCCGCAGACCAGCCCGCGTGATCGACGGGCGGTTTGTTCCGCTCGCCGAACAGGACACCTCGCTCTGGCTGTCCGACCTAAGGCGTGAGGCGAACTCGCTGCTCGAGCGCGCGAGCGCCGCCGGGTCACTCGGGCGCTTTCAACTTGAGGCCGCGATCAGTGCAGCCCACTCGGCGCGGGCGGATGGGCATCCGACCGACTGGGCAACCGTCGTCACGCTGTACTCGGGGGTCCTGTCGATCGCGCCGTCGATCGGTGCCGCGGTGGGAGCTGCCAGTGCGCGGTCGGAAGCTGGTGACCCCGGCGCCGCTCTCGCACTGCTCGACGAGCTGCCGTCGGAGTCCGTCGCGACGTATCAGCCGTACTGGGTGTGTCTGGCACAGGTGCTTCGCGCCCTCGGGAAGGTGGATGCCGCGGCATCCGCCCAGTCCCGTGCGGTGGGTCTCACGCAGAATCCGGCCGTCCGCGCCTACCTGCTCGGCCCCTGACAACCACACCCGTCGCGGTTTGTCAATGGCTAACCGTTGGTTCCCCGGTCGCCCTACGGTGGCGACATGAGTATTGGAAGCGGAATTTTCTTGTTCGTCGTCGGAGCTGTGCTCGCGTTCGCGATCACCGTTGAGGTGACCTGGATCAACCTCACGATGGTGGGCTACCTGTTGATGGCTGCCGGAGTGATCATTTTCTTGCTCGGCCTGATCCTGATGTACCGCAAGCGCCAGTCCGTCACCACTGTGCAGTCGGGTGTGGATGCCAACGGCGCTGCCGTCACCGAGCGTCGCACCTCGAGCACCCCGCCCAGCGACGTCGTCTGAGCCTCTCGCATCCGCGACATCCGCGGGCCTGAAACCCTGCGCCTCTCGCCTACGCAACATCCGCGGGGCCCGAGTTTGATCCACAAAGAGCGCGCTGATGTGCAACCTGTGCGGAAATTCGCACGCGTAACGCACATCAGCGCGCTCTTTGTGAAGGTGGGACGAGCGGGTCGCAGGATCGCGCCGGGTTGGTTTGTTACTCGCTGACGATGTCGATCTCGCGGAGGAGACTTGCCTCGATCGCCGTGCGGACCGTCTCGAGAAGCTCCTCGGGCACCGGCGAGTCGACGGTCAGCACCGAGAGGGCCTCGCCGCCGGCGCTCTGACGCGCGATCTGCATGCCGGCGATGTTGATGTTCGCTGCGCCGAACTCCTTGCCGTAGACGGCGACGATGCCAGGGCGGTCCGTGTACATCATCACGATGAGGTGCTCGGCCATCGGCACCTCGACGTCGTAGCCGTTGATCTCGACGATCTTCTGCGTCTGCTTGGTGCCCGTGAGGGTTCCCGACACGGAGATCTGCGAGCCATCCGAGAGAGCGCCGCGAATGCTGAGCAGGTTGCGGTACTCGTCGCTCGAGGCATCCGTCAGCAGACGAACATCGACGCCACGGGCCTCGGCGAGAAGCGGGGCATTCACGTAGCTGACCGACTCGCTCACGATGTTCGAGAAGATGCCCTTGAGGGCGGCGAGCTTGAGCACGTTGACGTCGAACTCGACGATCTCGCCGCGCACCTCCACATCGACACTCGTGATGGGCGAGTCGGCGAGGCCCGCAAAGACCTGGCCCAGCTTCTCCATGAGCGGGATGCCAGGGCGAACCGTCTGGTCGATGACTCCACCAGCCACGTTCACTGCGTCGGGCACGAGCTCGCCGTCGAGCGCAAGGCGCACCGAGCGGGCGACGGATACACCAGCCTTCTCCTGCGCCTCATCGGTGGACGCGCCGAGGTGCGGCGTGAGCACGACGTTCTCGAGCTCGAGCAGGGGCGAGTCGGTGGGCGGCTCGCTCACGAATACGTCGAGGCCGGCACCCGCGATGCGGTTGGACTTGAGTGCCGCGTAGAGCGCGTCCTCGTCGATCAGTCCACCGCGCGCCACGTTCACGATGAACGCCGTCGGCTTCATGAGCGCGAGCTGTTCGGTCGAGATCATGCCCGTCGTCTCTGGCGTCTTCGGCATGTGGATGGTGATGAAGTCCGACTCGGCGAGAAGCTCGTCGAGGGTCAGGAGGGTCACGCCGAGCTGCTGCGCGCGGGCGGCGGTGACGTAGGGGTCGTAGGCCACGACGTTGACGCCGAACGCCTGGAGGCGGGCAGTGATGAGCGCGCCGATGCGACCCAGGCCGATGATGCCGACCGTCTTCTCGAACAGCTCGACGCCGGTGTACTTCGAGCGCTTCCAGGTGCCCGCGGCAAGGCTCGCGTGGGCTGCGGGGATGTGACGGGCGAGGCTCAGGATGTGACCGACCGTGAGCTCTGCGGCGGAGATGATGTTCGACGTCGGAGCGTTGACCACCATGACGCCGGCCTCGGTGGCCGACTTGATGTCGACGTTGTCGAGGCCGACACCCGCACGCGCGACGACCTTGAGGCTCTTCGCTGCGGCGATCGCCTCGGCGTCGACCTGCGTCGCTGAGCGAATGAGGATGGCGTGCGCATCGGCGAGCGCGGCGAGGAGAGCCGGGCGGTCCGTGCCATCCACGGTGCGGATGTCGAAGTCGGGGCCGAGGGCCTCGACGGTAGCGGGGGAAAGTTCTTCGGCGATCAGCACGATCGGCTTGGCCACGGATCGAATCCTTCAGGTAGCTGGGTGCGCATCAGGCGCTGGAACGGCGCGGCTCGACGCACCAGGCGCCGAGCACAACGCGAATGCCACTTTACTGCGCCCGCCGAGGCTCCTCGCGCCACATGACATGACCAGTGCGACGATGGGGGATGCTCGAAACCCTGCGACTCGTGGTCGCGATCTTGCTCGCCGTGATGTTCGTCGGCATGGGCATCCTGCATTTCGTGCCCTCTGTGGCACGCGGGATGTCGGCGATCATCCCCCCGGCGATCAAGGAGCGTGTGAGCGGCAAGACCCTCGTGCGATTCACAGGGCTCTGCGAGATCGCCGGCGGCATCGGCCTCCTGGTGCCAGTTCTGCGCCCTTGGGCTGCGATCGCGCTCATCGTGTTCCTGATCGCGGTGTTCCCCGCGAACGCGTACGCCGCGCGGCACCCGGAGCGCTTCGGGCGAGCCGCGATCCCGTTCTGGCCGCGACTGCTCGCACAGCTCGCGCTCATCGCGCTGCTGGTGTTCGTCGCGCTCTGAGCGGCCCCTTCGACTCCCCGAACGAGAACTGCCCCTCGACGCCGAAGCGAACGAGGGGCAGTTGATGCTCGTGAGTACTACGCGTTGCGACGCTTGCGGCGCGCGCCGAGTGTCACGAGAGCACCACCGGCGGCGAGCACGCCGGCTGCAAGCAGTCCGACGGGGGCGAGGGATGCGGCATCCGCACCGGTCGCGGCGAGCTGGGGTGCCGGAGCGGGTGCAGGCGCGGGCGGCGGCACAAGTCCGTCGCGGCTGAAGACTCCGAGGCTCTGGAGCTCGGTGAGGCTTTCATCGATGGAACCGGGAATGTAGGTGAACACCCCGCCGAAGAGCGCCTGGACGACTCCGGTGCCCTCGCCCTCGTCGGTGAGCGTGTACTCGCCGTCCGTGACGCAGAACGTGCTCGTGTCGGTTCCGACGAAGAAGTAGCTGGGCTTCGGAGTGCCGGTGATCGTGTAGTTCCAGGCCTTGCCGTCGATCGTCTGGCTGAAGGTCGTGTCGATCGGAGCGTACGTCGCGACCCAGCCACCGTCATACTCCGCGGTGTCGAGGCTGCATGCTGCGGTGACCGCGGCGGGAACGTCGGTGGCCAGGCCGATCGACGTGATCGGGGCGAAAACGGACGAGGCGTAGGTCCGCGAGGTAGGAGTGCTGTCCGCGATCTCCAGCGGGAAGATCGGTGACACCACATCGGGCGCCTCGATGCCCGCGAAGTACTGGCTGATCGCTGCCATGTCGAGCGTCGAGGTGACGCTGAGCGACGGGTCCTCGATAGCGGTCAGATCGACGAAGCCCTCGGGGAACTCCTCCGACGGGTTGTTCTCGTCGGGCACGATCGTGAACTCGGCCTTGCCGATGCCGTACTGGGGAACGCAGTCCTGGAACCAGTTGTCGGTGATGTTGCCGGTCGCTTCGATCTGGTCCTGGATATCGGCACACGCGCCTTCCGTGGGTCCGCTTGCGGCGGATGCGGGCAGTGCCGCTCCCGCTGCGACGGAGCCGAGGCCGAGAACGGAGGCGCCAATGGCGGCCAGAGTCTTCTTCACGTGTTGTCCCCCTGGGAAGTCGTACAGCGAGCGTTGCTGTTGGCACGACAATATCAGTATGAGAACTGCTCGGAATGCCGTCTACGTGCGGCGCGGTCGACTTCCCTCCGGGCTGTGGGACGTCGCGGCCTTCGGCGACGACTCCGCGGAGGACGGCAGCATCCGGGAGGGTGGTCCGGTGCCCGACCACGAGGCAGCATGGTCTGTGGGAGAGGCGACGGATGCACTCGCGCGCGTGACCATCGGACGCTACCTGCTGCCCGAGCAGCCCGAGCTCTGGTACGTGTGGGTCGACGAACCGAAAGCGCCCAAGCCCGCAACGAACCTGGTGGCCTTCGGCGGCGACCGTTTCGCCCCCGGCACGATCGTCTCTCGCTATGCGTTCGCCACCGCCGGGGTCCCCAACGGCGAGCAGGCTGGAGCGGTGCGGTGGTATCCGGGTGGAGGCCTCGTGCATCAGATTTTCGTCGCACCTGAGTGGAGACGGCGGTTCGTGGCATCCACGCTCCTGTACACCGCGGATGCCTTCCACCAGGCCAACGGATGGGAGGGCAAGCTCCACGGCGACGGCCGTCGGACCGCGCTCGGCCAGATGTTCATGGCTGGGTTGCGGCATCCGAACCGCGCGCGTCAGCTCACCGAGGAGATGCCACCCATGGACCCGGCCGAGGAGGCCGAGGCACTGCGCCGGTCGCGGGAGTAGCTCAGGGTTTCGATAGCGCCGGGCTGGCGCTGCGGCTCCTCAACCGACGACACAGCGCTCAGCCCACCAGCACCGCGGCGGTGTCGACGAGCTTCGGATGCTGCAGCCGCAGCCGCGCGGTGAACTCGTCGTCCTCCTCGGTGTAACGGTGCTGCAGCCCCGCGTCGACGACGTTCCAGGGTCGCGCGTTGGTCGGCGCATTCACGGACCCGTTCTCCGGCACGAACTGGCGGTAGTCGTACTCGGAGCTGTAGCTCGCGGCGAGCCGAACCGAGCGTGTGTCGACCGCGATAGCTCCCCCATCGATGTCCACCTGCAGCATCCGGAAAAAGCCCGTCGCCCGCTCACCGCTGTGGGTGCGGAACTCCTGGTAGTCCGCGAGTAGCTCCGTCACCGTGTGACCTTCGATGCCCCCGGCGTTCTCGGTGACGATCTGCCCGATGCCGTGGAAGTGACCCGAGAGCACGACAACCACGTTGCGGTTCGGCGCGATCACGCGCTCCCACAGTTCGCTCGCCCGCGACACCCAGCGCGAGTTCGATGACCGCAGCGCCGGCTGCTCGAGCGTCTTCGGGCTCACGTGCTCGTGGGCGGCGATCACGACGTTGTGGTCGGGATGACTCGTCACCACCTGTTCGGCGAAAGCGAGGTCATCCTCGCCGTAGGCGTACGGCAGGCTCAGCACGAGGAACCTGGCCCCGGCAGCCTCGAACGTGGAGAAGTTCGCACTGTTGTCGCCCGGAGCGATCGAACCGCCGTACCAGGGGGTGCCCTCGTAGCGCGACGGCGGGAAGTACTCGTTGAAGAGGTCGTTGGTCACGCCGCGCTTGTTGTCGTGGTTGCCGGGCAGAACGCTGTTGGGCACGCCCGCGTCATCCAGGATCGATTGCACGCGTGACGCCCGCTCGAACTCGGTACGGGCGCGCTGCTCGTTCTGGTCGGGGTCCACCCAGTTCTGCACGAGGTCGCCCGTGTGGGCCGCGAAGGCGATCTTGCGCTCCGCCGCGTTGTCGGCGAGCCAGCTCGCGAGCTGCGCGTAGACCTCGGGGTAGCTCTCGGTCAGGTATTGCGTGTCGGTGATGTGGGTGAGCGCGAAGTCGTAGTTACCCGGATCCTCGAGGTTCCCGTCGCGCTCTGTCGTCACCGTGGGCGCAACTCGCTGGCCGTCCTGAATGAGCAGCTCCACGCGTCCATCGACGATGTCGGATGCCACGAGCTCCCCCGACAGCAGTCCAGCTCCCCCGGCGTCCAGAAGCCGCCAGTCACGGCCCGACCACACGCTCAGTTGCACCTCACCGCCGCCCACGGTGCTGCCGTTCCACCCGACGAGCGAACCCGCGCGCAGCGCCGAGGCGTCGAGCACGAGCCGCTGATACGGGAGACCCCAGGCGGAGTCGGCCGTTGCACCCGGGGCCGCCGGGTCGAGCGCCACCTCCGCCTGCCCGACGCGCGAGGCGAGCGGCCCATCACTCACGCCACCCCATGCCTCGACCACGGTCGCCTGCGTCGTCGGCTGCTTCGTGACGACCGCGCGAGCGCGCAACGACTCCGGAAGAGCGGCCGTCTCCGACGTGACCACGCGGGCCGTGGGGTCGACCCAGTGGAGCTCGTCGAGCACGCCCGGGGTCGCGGGTGCGACCAGGAAGTCATCGGAGTCGGATCCGGTGAACCTCGCACGCTGGAACGTCTCACCGAGCATCCGATCGGGCTGGTAGACGGTCAGCGCCGCTCCCTTGGTGCAGGGGCTCGGAATGACGTTGCTCGAGTCGAGCTCGTTCGTGGCGTACACCCCGACGCTGTCGACGCGGTGGCCGGTGGCATCCTCGACCCAGACGCCCGTTCCGAGGAAGTTGAGCGAGTTGGCGTAGGTCGCGTCGGCCGCCGCCGCAGCCGTGGTGCCCTCGCGCGCCGCGAGCCACGTCTCGCCGGGGGCGAGTGTCGTGCCCTCCGGGATCGTCGCCTGGAGGTCAAGCGCCCGGGTGCCATCGAACTGGCAGCGACGAATGGTCCAGCCGGAGATGTCCGCCGAGGCGGTGCCGAAGTTCGCGAGCTCGATGTAGTTCTGCTGGTCGTGACCTGTCGGCATCTCGGCTGGGTCGTTGGCGAGTTCACTCACGGCGACGCCGCGGGTCTCGTAGGCGAAGGGGGCGTAGACGGATGCCGCGTCGCTCGCGTTCTCCGCCCCCGGCGTGCGCGGCGCAACGATGAAGCTGCTCTCGACGCGCTGATACGACTCGCCAGCAACAGCGTCGAGCACCGCGGGCAGCTTGGCGTCGCCGTCCTGGCAGGCAGAGTCCGCGTGGTGGGATGCCGCGACCCGATCGACCAGCAGACCCTCCGCGCTTCGCACCATGACGCCGAACGTCACAGTGGCGAGCTGGTTGCGAAGCGTCGCCTGCGACTCACCGGTGAACCCGTGACCGCCGATGACCCAGCGTTCCCCCGGTGCGAGCGTCGTGCCCGCGGCGATCCGGGCCTCCAGCGTTTCGGGGGTAGCGCGACCGTACGCCGTGCAGCGGTAGATCTGCCAGCCATCGAGCGACTCCACCTGGGTGCCGGCATTGAGCAGTTCGATGAACTCGTCGTCGGGCGAGGCAGGGCCAGCGGAGGCGACCTCGCTGATCACGATGCCGGTCGTGGCCCTCGCCACGGGCTCCGTGCGGTTCGCACTCGTGATCGTGGAGGGCGCGACGATGAAGTCCCTGGCCGGGTCACCCGTGGCCGAGATCCGCTGCCAGCTCTCGGATGCCGCGAAGTCGAGCCGGTTCGCGAGGTTGCTGCCGTGCGTGCACTCGGACTCCGTCGGCCATGGCTCGTTGGGGTAGACACCGACTGCGTCGGCGAGACGATCATCCGGACCCTCGAGGTAGATACCGAAGCCGGTCGCCGCATACGGTTCGGTCACGTGGGCGTCGCCCGGCATACCGACGCGCGAGATGGTGAAGATCTGGCCAGGCGCCAGCACGACACCGGTGAGGTCCGCCTCCTGGCGACCCACGTTGCTGCGGAGGCCCTGCGCGCTGCAGCGGAAGACCTGCCACCCGGTGAGGTCGACGGAGTCACTCCCCCAGTTGCGCAGCTCGACAAAGCCATCGGAGTCGGACGAACTGCTTCCGTTGGCGAGCTCGTTGATGAGGATGCTGGGACTCGACTCCGGCGGACTGTCGGCCATCGCGGGGACGGCAGCACCCCCGGCGACGATCGCGAGGGACAGGAGCGCGGTGACCTGGGTCCTGAGCACGGCGCCACACTCGCGGGCCGCGGTGAACGAGGGGCATCACGGGGGTGCGTGTCGGGTGAACAGTGTGCTGGGGGTTGGGAGTTGGTGGGGTTTCGATACGGCCGCTTCGCGGGCCTACTCAACCAGCAGAGAAGGGGCGCTTCGCGGGCCTACTCAACCAGCGGAGAAGGGGGGCTTCGCGGGCCTACTCAACCAGCGAGCTCGGGTGGCAGAATCTTCAGATGGATGCCCGGTACTCCCGTCAGGTCGCCTTGCCCGGGTTCGGCGTCGCAGCGCAGCAACGCCTCCGCGAGGCACGAGTGCTCGTGATCGGGGCTGGAGGCCTCGGCAGCACCGTGCTTCCCGCCCTCGCCGGGGCCGGTGTCGGCACGATCGGCATCGTGGACGACGACACTGTCGAGGTCAGCAACCTCCACCGCCAGCACATTCACGGCATGGAGGACGTCGGCCGCTCGAAGACCGAATCCGCGGTCGACACGATCGCGGCCCTCAACCCCACGACCATCGTCATCGCCAGACGCGACCGACTCACCGCTGCCAACGCGCTCGCGATCTTCGCGGAGTACGACCTCGTGATCGACGGGTCCGACAACTTCGCGACGCGGTACCTGGCCTGCGATGCCGCTCTTGTCACCGGCATCCCTCTCGTGTGGGGTTCCGTGTCGCAGTACGGAGGCCAGGCGAGCGTCTCCTGGCCGGACTCCGGCCCGAACTACCGCGATCTGTTCCCCGCTCCACCGCCTCCCGGAGCCGTGCTCTCGTGCGAGGTGGGCGGCGTGCTGCCGACCGTCGTCGGGGTGATCGGCTCGATCATGGCCACGGAGGCCATCAAGATCCTGAGCGAGGTCGGCACGGCCCTCCGAGGTCGGGTCACCCTCTTCGACGGCCTCTCCGGCGAGTTCTCCTCCCTGGACTACCTGCCCGACCCGCTCGCCACCCCCGTCACGCGTCTCGTCGACTACGACGCCCTGTGCGGAACCGACACGATCACCCCGGAGGATCTCGCATCGCGCACCGACGACTTCCTCCTCCTCGACGTGCGTGAGCCGTGGGAGGCGGAGATCGTGAGCCTTCCCGGGTCGGTGCTCATTCCTCTCGGCGAGCTTCCCGGATCACTCGGCGCGCTCGACCAGGCCCGCCCCATCGTCGTCTACTGCCACCACGGCGTCCGCTCCGCGAGCGCCCGGCAGCTCCTCGCTGACCATGGTTTCCGCGCGAGCCACCTCTCGGGCGGCATCGACACCTGGGCCCGCCGCGTCGACCCGAGCCTGGCGAGGTACTGATGGCGACCTCCGTCGACGAACACGCCGCGATCGTTGGAGGGCTCGTCGCGCCCCGGCTCGATGCCATCCCCCCTGAACGCCTTCCCTTGCTCATGGCGCTCGGCCGGGTCACGGCGAACGACCTGCTGTCCCCGGTGGACCTTCCGCTGTTCCGCAACTCCCAGATGGACGGCTTCGCCGTCCGGGCGGCGGATGTCACGGCCGCCCCCGTCACACTCCCGGTCGCGGGTGTCATCGCGGCCGCCGCCGGCACCCCACCCGCCCTCGCTCCGACAACGGCGCTGCGCATCATGACGGGCGCCCCCGTTCCGGACGGCGCCGACACGGTCGTTCCCGTCGAGGACACCGAGGTTAGTGACGACACCGTCACGATCTCCCGGGGCCGTGCTGCCGGGGAATTCGTGCGGGAGAGGGGCTCTGACATCCGCGCCGGCGACCTGCTGCTGCCCGGCGGAACCACGCTTGCTGCCCGCCATCTCGCGGCGATCGCCGCCACTGGCATCACCGAGGTCGAGGTGCGCGGGGTCGCCCGGCTCGCCATCGTCACCACCGGTGCAGAACTCGTCGAGCCCGGCGAGGAGGCCGGTGCTGGCCAGATCTACGACTCGAACGCCATCGCGCTCATCGCCGCGGCACGTGCCGCAGGGGCCACTGTGACGCTCGCGCGACGAGTGCCTGACGACCCCGCCGCGCTCCTCGCGACTCTCGACGAGGCAGCCGGAGTTGCCGACGTCATCATCACGTCCGGCGGCATCTCGCACGGCGACTTCGAGGTCGTGCGCGACCTTCTCGAGCCGCGCGGGGCCCACGTCGGCCACGTGGCCATGCAGCCCGGCGGACCGCAGTCGACGGCCGTGTTCGAGGGGGTGCCGGTGATCTCGTTCCCGGGCAACCCGGTGAGCACCCAGCTGTCGTTCGAGGTGTTCCTCGCACCGCTGCTGCGCGAGCTCGCCGGCATTCCGGCCTCCGTGCGCGAACGACGCTGGCTCGCTACACCGGTCCGGTCGGTGCTCGGCAAGCGGCAGTTCCTACGCGGACGGGCACTTCCCGGCGATCCGGGTGCGCCCGGCATGGTGGAGATCGTGGCCGGCCCGGGCTCCCACCTCGTAGCCGGGCTCGCAGCATCCGACCTGCTCGTGGTCATCCCCGAGGAGATCACCTCCCTCGCGGCGGGCGAGTCCGTGGAAACATGGGCCCTGTGAATACCAGCCATTCAGCGAGTGCACTCACCCACCTCGACTCCGACGGACGCGCCCGCATGGTGGATGTCGGTGACAAGGCGATCACACGGCGCACCGCCACCGCGGGCGGGCGGTTCACCTCGACGCCCGAGGTCATCGCGCTCGTGGCATCCGACGACCTCCCGAAGGCGGACGTGCTCGCGACCGCACGCCTCGCCGGCATCGGCGGCGCCAAGCGGACGAGCGAGCTCATCCCGCTCTGCCACCAGCTCGCCCTGAGCTCGGTGAGCGTCGATTTCGAGTTCGGTGAGAACTGGATCGACATCACCGCGACCGCCAAGACGACCGGCAAGACCGGGGTCGAGATGGAGGCGTTGACCGCGGTCTCGATCGCAGCGCTCACCCTGCACGACATGACGAAGGCCGTCGACCCGCACTCGGTGATCGGCGACATCCGGCTCCTCTCGAAGTCCGGCGGACGAACGCGCCCGACGATCGTTCCCGGCACGGCCGCCGTCATCGTCGCCTCCACCGGTGGCGCAGCGGGAACACGCGAGGACACGACCGGGCCCGTCATCGCCGCGTGGCTCGGCGAGCGCGGCTACTCCGTGAACCACACCGTCGTCGCCGACGTGGATGTCGCGACCGAACTCGACACGGTGCTCGCCGCCGGCCCCGCCGTCGTGATCACCACCGGCGGCACGGGTGTCTCCCCGACGGATGCCACCCCCGAGGCCACGCGCGCGGTGCTCGATCGCGAACTCCCCGGCATCGCCGAGGCCATTCGCGCCCGCGGACTCGAGCACGTGCCGACCGCCGCACTCAGCCGTGGGCTCGCCGGGGTCTCCGGTGGCACCGTGATCGTGAACCTGCCCGGATCGAGCGGAGGCGTCAAGGACGGTCTCGCCGTGCTGGGCGAGCTCCTGGAGCACGTCGTCGCCCAGGTCGCGGGGGGCGGCGCACATGAGTGACACCCTCGCGGTCGTCACCGCAGAGCCGCTCGATGCCGACACCTTCGAGGCCTTTGTGCTGACCTCGGCGGATGGCGCGGTCGTGACGTTCCGCGGAGTCGTGCGCAACCACGATCACGGCGAAGCGGTGTCGGCACTCGAGTACGAGGCGCACCCCGAGGCTGAGGGGTTCCTCGCCGCGTGCTGCGCTGAGGTGAGCAACGCCAGCGGGCTACGGGTGGCCGCTGGCCACAGGACGGGTTCGCTGCAGATCGGGGATGTTGCGCTTGTGGCATCCGTTGCCGCACCGCACCGAGCGGAGGCCTTCGCGGCGTGCGAGCAGCTTGTGGAACTCATCAAGCAGCGCGTTCCGATCTGGAAGCGGCAGCACCTCGCCGACGGCGTGACGGAGTGGGTCGGGCTGTAGGGACCTTGGCCCCTGTGGCCCGCGGCGATGCGACCGTAGCTTGAGGCCATGACTCGACTCTGGCGCATACTTCTGCTCATCGTTGCGGGCTTCAACACCCTCTCCGCGCTTGCCGGGGGCATCGGGCTCATGACGCCGGGAGCGATCGGGATGGCCGACTGGTGGCTCGAGGGCACGGGCTTCACGTACCCGATGGCGGGTGTCATCCTGCTGATCGTCGTCGGCGGAACCCAGGGCCTCGCGTTCGTGCTCCTGCTGCTCCGCAGACCGTGGGGCTACCTCGCGAACGCCGTCGCGGGCTTCGGTATGGTGCTGTGGATCTACGTGGAGGTCGCTCTCCTGCCGGTGTACTCGTTCCTGCACACGCTCTACCTCACGACGGGCATCGCGCAGCTCGCGCTGACGTTCGCGTGCCTGGGCATCCTGTCGCGCACCGTGGGAACGTCAGCCGCCGGCGAAGGGCGGTAGCACGTCGACCCGAGCACCGAGAGGCCGCGCATCGTCGCGGCTCACGACCCCGTCGACGAGGAACGAGCCGGATGCCACGACCCGAGCCATCGCGTCGCCGTAACGCTCGACGAGCAGGGCCTTGAGCTGCCCGACCGTCGCGGGGCCCTCGAGCTGCTCGGACGACGCGCCCGCGGCGTCCCGTGCCGCCGCGAAGTAGCGAACCTCAACCACGGGGTGCCCTTCGAGACGCATCTTCGATGCTCCTCAGGGACCACCCTCGAGACGCACCTTCGGTGCTCCTCAGGGAGCGAGTGTCAACCACCGATCGCCCCCATGCTGCGCACTGGGCGCACGAAGTCGGAGCGTTCCATGCCGTGACCGGCTTGCTTGCCCCACATGGCTGCGCGCCACCAGTCGGCGAGCTCGGCGTCGTCGGCACCGCCGCGCAGCAGCGCACGAAGGTCGGTCTCGTCGTCGCCGAAGAGGCACGAGCGAACGGTGCCCTCCGCGGTCACTCGGGTGCGGTCACACGCGGAGCAGAAGCTGCGCGTCACGCTCGCGATGATGCCGACCGTGGCCGGTCCGCCGTCGACGAGCCACTCCTCGGCCGGGGCGGACGGGTCTTCGCGATGCGGCTGGCTGAGGGTGAAACGGGAGCTGAGCACATCGAGGAGCTCCGCGGCATCCACCATGTTGTCGCGCGCCCACGCCTCGTCGGCGTCGAGGGGCATCTGCTCGATGAAACGCAGGCGCGCACCGTTGTCGAGCGACCAGGCGAGCAGGTCGACAGCGCCGCCGAGCGTATCGCGCATGAGCACGGCGTTGATCTTGAGCGGCGCGATGCCCGCGAGCTTGGCGGCCTCGATGCCCGCGAGCACGGCCGCGAGACGATCGCGGCGGGTGAGGCGCGCGAAGTGGTCGCGGTCGACAGTATCGAGGGACACGTTGAGGCGCGTGAGCCCGGCGGCGACGAGCCCGCCGATCCGCTTATCCAGCCCGATGCCGTTGGTCGTCATCGAGACGCTCGCCCCCTCGGCCACCTCCGTGGACCGGGCAATGATCTCCTCGAGGTCGGCACGCATGAGCGGCTCTCCCCCGGTGAAGCGGATGTCACGCACCCCCAGGTCGCGAACCGCGACCTGCACGAGCCGGGCGATCTCGACTGGGGTGAGCAGGTCCTCGCGTGCGATGGCCGGCAGCCCCTCTGCCGGCATGCAATACGTGCAGCGGAGAGAACACTTCTCGGTGAGGGAGATACGGAGGTCGCGGGCGACGCGTCCGAAGCGATCAAGGAGGCCCGTGGCATCCGGTCGCCCCGTCGTGTCCGGGCGCTCGGTGGGCGCACGACGGATCGTCGGTAGGCCCAAACCGAGGCGAGTCATCTCTTCACCCTAGAACGGGTTCTGGATACTCTGAACCATGAGCATCTTTACGCGAGGATTCTCCGGGCGGGGCCGGGACAACAACCCCGACCTTCCGCCGGGCCAGTACCTCACCGAGGACTTCCCTGTGCTGTCGGCAGGACCGACGCCTGAGATCGACACCGCCGACTGGCAGTTCACGATCACGAACGAGCTGGGCAAGCGCTACGCGTGGACGTGGGACCAGCTGATGGCCCTCAAGATCGACGAAGTCGGCACCGACATCCACTGTGTGACCCGCTGGTCAAAGCTCGGCACCAGCTGGCGCGGCGTCTCGCTCGACACCCTCTTCGAGGAGGTCGACACGTCGTACGAGTACACGATGGCGCACTCCTACGGCGGGTACACGACCAACGTTCCGCTCGCCGATTTGCTCGACGGCAAGGCGTGGATCGCGTTCGAGTTCGATGGTGAGCCGCTCGACCCCGAGCACGGCGGGCCCGCGCGCCTGCTCGTGCCGCACCTGTACTTCTGGAAGAGCGCCAAGTGGATCCGTGGCCTCGAGATGCTGCCGCAGGACGAGCCCGGGTTCTGGGAGCAGAACGGGTACCACATGTACGGCGACCCATGGCAGGAAGAACGGTATTGGTAGGCAAGTGGCTCGTGGGTACGGTCGCGACGGTTCAGACGCAGACGCCCAGTGGGCGCAGCATCGTCGTGTCCCTGCCCGGGTGGCCGGGCAATATCGCCGGCCAACACGTGGATGTTCGGCTCACCGCCCCTGACGGTTACCAGGCTGTGCGTTCCTACTCGATCGCCTCCGCTGGCCCGTCCGAGATGGTGGAACTCGCGGTCGACAAGATCCCCACCGGGGAGGTGTCCCCGTATTTGGTCGACGACCTCCTGCCCGGCGACATGCTCGAACTGCGCGGCCCCCTCGGTGGCTGGTTCGTCTGGAAACCGGAGCAGACGGGCCCGGTGCAGCTCATCGGCGGCGGCTCGGGCATCGTGCCCCTCGTTGCGATGGTCCGGTCGCACGCCGACTCGGGCTCCGCGGCTCCGTTCAGGCTGCTGTACTCAGTGCGCTCCCCCGGTGACGCGTTCTACCGGGAGGAGCTCGCGGCCTCGGAGGGTCCGACGTTGTCGACGACGTACGTGTACACCAGGGCGGTGCCCGAGGGGTGGCCCGTGGCGCCAGGGCGGCTGACGAAGGATGTGCTCGCGGCATCCGTCATCCCGGCGTCCGAGAGTCCGGCGATCTTCGTGTGCGGCCCGACGGCCTTTGTCGAGGCCGTGGCGACCTGGCTCGTGGAACTCGGCTACCCGGCCGACACGATCAAGACGGAGAGGTTCGGCGGATGACACACCTCGACGGCAACGTTCTCGCTGGTCCGCTCTCGGAGCTCTTCCGCGACGACATGACCACCGCGACCGGCCGTTGCGCGCACTGCGGGGACGTCTCCGTGCTCGCGGAGGCCGAGGTGTGGGATGCCGCGCCCGGCTGGTGCGTGCGCTGCCACGTGTGCGGTGACGTGCTCATGACCCTCGTGCGCACGGGCGAACGGCTGCGGGTGGACCTGCGCGGCGTGACCGCGCTGGAGGTCGGGTAGCCGCCCTCCAACCCCCGCGAGAAGCCACTTTCTGAGGGTTTTCGCGACGAACGGCTCGATAAGTGGCTTTTCGCGGGGGTTGGGCGCGCCCGTAATGCGCGCGACACACGAATCATGTTGACTGCATGAACAATGGATCTGGTCGGCGTTCGCGAGTACCGGGTGGCCACCACCCGGAGTGATCTCGCGCTCGCGCCCGGCGAACGGGCGATCGGCGGCGGCACGTGGCTATTCTCGGAGCCGCAGCCCGAGGTGTCAGGTGTCGTCGACCTCATGGGACTCGAGTGGCAACCCGTCGTTCGCACGGATAACGCCCTTGAGATCGCCGCGACCTGCACGATCGAGGCACTGCGCGAGCTCCCTGACTCGCCGCTCTTCCAGCTCTGCGCCGACTCCCTGCTCGCCTCGTGGAAGATCCAGCACGTCGCCACCGTGGGCGGCAACATCGCCACCGCGTTGCCCGCCGGGCCCATGACCTCCCTCGCCGTCGCGCTGGACGCTGAGGTCGTGCTGTGGTCGGCAGACTCCGAGCGACGGATGCCCGCCTCCGAGTTCGTGCTCGGCGTGCAGCACACCGCGCTCAGGCCAGACGAGGTGCTCCGGTCGATCGTTTTTCCGGAGCATGCACTCAACTCACGGCAGGGGTTCCGGCGCATTGCCTTGTCGCCACTGGGGAGGACTGGGACGCTCGTGACGGCGCGCGTGGAGCCCTCCGGAGAAATGATCGTGACCGTGACTGGTGGAACCCCGAAGCCCTACGTCCTGCGATTCGAGTCTCTGCCCGACGCCGAGACACTCGCGCATGCCGTCGACGGCATAGACGACTGGTACGACGACGCTCACGGTTCCCCTGACTGGCGCCGCGCGATGAGTCTGCGCTTCGCCGAAGAACTCAGGGAGGAGCTGTCTTGAAGTTCTTCGTGAACGGTGAGCCCGTCGACGCCACGCCGCGCCCCGGGCAGGTACTCCGCACGCTGCTGCGCGATCTCGAGCACTACGAGGTGAAGAAGGGATGCGACGCCGGGGACTGCGGCGCCTGCACCGTGCTGCTCGACGGCAGTGCCATCCACTCCTGCATCTACCCGGCCCAGCGTCTTGAGGGCGCGAGCGTCACGACTGTGGCGGGCCTCGGCGACCCCGACCACCTGCATCCCGCGCAGGAGAGCTTCGTCAACGCGGGCGGGTTCCAATGCGGGTTCTGCACGGCGGGCATGGTGGTCACGGCATCCGCCATCACGTCTGAGGGCCCGGTCGACGAGGCGGAGCTGCCCCGGCTGCTCAAGGGCAACCTATGCCGCTGCACGGGGTATCGCAGCATCCGTGACGCCATCTGCGGCACCGCCAACACCGAGGTCGCGCCCGCCGGGGATGCCACGGGCCGCTCGGTCGCAGCGCCCGCTGCGCGCCGCGTGGTGACGGGCCGCGAGCCCTACACTCTCGACTTCACGACAACGGCACTCGCCCACATAGCCGTGCTGCCGAGCCCATATGCCCACGCGCGCATACTCTCGATTGACACGACGGCAGCGCTGGCGATGCCCGGCGTGATCGCAGTTCTCGATCATCGCGACTCCCCCGCGACCCTCTTCTCGACCGGGCGCCACGAGCATCGCACCGACGACCCGGACGACACACTCGTGTTCGATACCGTCGTGCGCTTCCGAGGACAGCGCGTCGCGGCGGTCGTTGCCGAGTCGGCGGCCGAGGCCGAACTGGCACTTGCCGCGATCGTCGTCGAGTACGAGGAGCTTCCCGCCGTCTTCGACCCCCTCGTGGCACGGGAACCCGGCGCCCCGCTCGTGCACCCCGGCAAGGGAACCGACCAGCGCGTCTTCGACGCATCCCGCAACACCCTCGCCGAGTTCTCGGGTGAGACGGGCGACGTCGACTCCGCGGTTCGGGATGCCGCGGCATCCGTCACGGGAACCTGGCAGACCGCACGGGTCAACCACGCAGCGCTCGAGACCCACGCCACGCGCGGCTGGCTCGACTCGGACGGCAGGCTCACCCTGCGCACCTCCAGCCAGGTGCCGTACCTCGTGCGCGACGAGCTGTGCCACATCTTCGGGCTCGAGAGCGACCGGGTGCGGGTCTTCACCGCTCGGGTCGGCGGCGGCTTCGGCGGCAAGCAGGAACTCTTCACGGAGGACCTCGTGACCCTTGCGGTGCTGAAGACCGGGCGGGCCGTGCAACTGGAGCTCACGCGCGAGCAGGAGTTCACTGTGACATCCCCCCGCCACCCGATGCGCGTGCGGGTGACGCTCGCGGCCGACGCCGACGGCACGCTCACCGCCATGGACGTTGACCAGCTCATGGATACCGGCGCGTACGGCAACCATGGCATCGGCGTGATGTACCACTCGGTGCACGAGTCGGTGAGCGTGTACCGCTGCGCGAATAAGCGCATCCACGCGCAGTCGGTGTACACGAACAACCTGCCGTCGGGCGCGTTCCGCGGGTACGGACTCGGACAGGTGATCTTCGCGATCGAGTCGGCGATGGACGAGCTCGCGCGCGAACTCGGGATCGACCCGTTCGAGCTGCGCCGCCGGAACGTGATCGTGCCAGGCGACCGCATGGTCGTCGCCGACCCCGATGAGGAGTCCGACCTCGGGATGAACAGCTACGGCCTCGACCAGTGCCTCGACCTCGTCGAGGGGGCCCTGGCCTCCGGTCGCGGACTCCGAGCGCCGGAAGGATGGGCGCTCGGCCAGGGTATGGCCCTGTCGATGATCGCGACGCTTCCACCGCGTGGGCACTTTGCCGAAGCATCCGTCACCCTGCTCGAGGGCGGCGACGTCGAGATCCATGTGGGCACGGCCGAGTTCGGCAACGGCACCACCACCGTGCACGCCCAGCTCGTGGCATCCGTGTTGGGGCTGACGGCCGAGCAGGTCCACATCAGGCAGTCGGACACCGACGTCATCGGTTACGACACGGGAGCCTTCGGGTCGGCGGGAGTCGTCGTGGCGGGCAAGGCCCTGTACGCGGCGGCCGTGAACCTACGCGACCAGATCGCCTCGGCGGGCCCGCTGCCCGGGCTCATCGGACGCGGCCACAACGACGGCACGCCACGGTCGGTCGCGTTCAACGTGCACGGCTTCCGGGTCGCCGTGAACCCTGCCACCGGCGAGGTGCGCATCCTCCAGTCGGTGCAGGCGGCGGATGCCGGGACCGTCCTCAATCCGGAACAGCTCCGCGGCCAGCTCGAGGGCGGAACCGCCCAGGCCATCGGGTCGTCGCTGTACGAGGAGGTGCTCCTGGATGGCGCGGGTACCGTGACCACGGCGGCGCTCCGGAACTACCACATCCCCCAGTACGCGGATGTGCCGTTCACCGAGACGTACTTCGCCGACACCTTCGACGAGCTCGGCCCGCTCGGTGCCAAGTCGATGAGCGAGGCGCCGTACAACCCGGTGGCGCCGGCCCTCGCCAACGCGGTACGGGATGCTCTTGGCATCCGCCCCTACGAGTTGCCGATGTCGCGCGACCGCCTCTGGCGGCTGGTCAACCCGACCTAGCGCCCCCTCGGGTCTGTCCTCCATCGCAAAACGCGCGCTGGTTGACAAGAAGCGCGCACATCTGGGCGCTCCTCGTCACTTTGGTCGCTTCCAGCGATCGCGCGCCGACGCTTACGAGCCGTGGCACGCGGGCGGTGGCACGCGGTGGGCGCCTGCCCAAGAGTCGCCCACAGGGCGTACCGCGAATGCGGCGTCCCCACTCGCCCGCTCGTACTGCCCTCAGAGTGACAAGACGCGATGAAAGTTGCACGACACTTGCCAAGCAGCGCGCTCTTTGCGGAGTTAATGCCCCGTTGAAGCGCCGGGTCAGTGAGGTTGCGAGGCCCCGAGCGACGCGTGAATCGCCCCGGTCGTGGTCGCGAGCGGAGCCGTCGTCGCACCGGAGCGCACCGCGAGCACCTCGGCAAGGATCGACACGGCCGTCTCCTCGGGGGTGGATGCCCCGACATCCAGCCCGATCGGAGACCGAAGCCGCGCGATCGCGTCCTCACTCGCACCGCGCTCGCGCAGCGAGGCCACCCGCCGCTCGTGGGTGGTGCGCGAGCCCATCGCACCGACGAAACCCGCTGGCGACGCGAGGGCGAGCTCCACCAGTTCGGCATCGAAGCGCGCGTCGTGGCTCAGCACACAGATGGCGGAGTTCGAGTCGATGGATGCCCCGCGCAGGTACTCCGTCGGCCACTGCACCACGACCTCAGCGCCCGGAAACCGCGCTGGTGTCGCGAAGAGCGGCCGCGGATCGCACACCGTGACGCGGTACCCGAGTACGCCAGCTGCCGCGGCGAGCGCCGACGAGAACTCCATGGCGCCGAAGATGATCATGCGGCGCTCCACGGGCGCCGGTTCGGTGTAGTCGCGGCATACCTCGATCGGTGCAGAGTCGCCGAGCGCCGCCAACAGCGAGGGCGTCAGCATCTGCACGTGCACCCTGATCTGCCCGCCGCACGTGAGTCCGACGCTGAAGGCTGTTTCGTCGTCGACCCCGTAGTCGACGGTGCGCGGCTCGCCGTCGGCGAGCACCTCCTCGCACACGTCGACAACAGCACCCTCGACGCATCCACCGGCGATCGATCCGATCACCGCGCTGCCGTCGTAGGCCATCGACGTGCCCACGGTGCGGGGCGCGCTACCTTCAACGGAGATCGCCGTGGCGACTGCGATCGGGCGACCTGCGGCCGACGCCGCGAGAAGACGATCCGCGATCTCGTGCATGGCTCCAGCGTCGCACACCGACGGTTTCGTCGGTGTGAACGCGGGCCGTAACTCCACCGACACGACCCGGTGCTAGAAACGACACCATGCTGACCATCACGGGTGCCACCGCCATCGTCGTCGACGACCACACCGAGACGACGGGCGACCTCCACCTCGCCGACGGCCTCGTCGCCGCAACCGCGCCGGGTGCAGAAACACTCGACGCGAGCGGATGCATCGTCACCCCCGGTCTCGTCAACGCTCACCATCACCTCCTCCAGACCGCCTTCCGCACCCTGCCCGGCACGCGCGGCGTTCCCATGGCGCAGTGGCTGCCCACGATGGCAGCCGCGTACGCCGAGGTTGGGGTGGATGCCGAGCTCGCCTCGGTGGCGGCATCCGTCGGCCTCGCCGAAGCGCTGCTCTCCGGGGTCACCACGGTGGCCGACCACCACCTGACATGGCCCAGCGGCGCGGATACCGTCGCCATCGCGACGGCGACGGCCGATGCCGCCGCGTCACTCGGGGCCAGGCTGGTGTTCGTGCGCGGCTCTGCTCGCGACGATCCGCAGGAGGCCGCGGCATCCGCCGATGCGATCGCTACGGCTTTAGCCCCGCGCACGCTCGACGGGATGCTGCAACTCGCGGTCGGCCCGGCCGGCGTGCACAGCGACTCCCGCGAGACCTTCGAGCTGCTCGGCGAGGTCGCGGCGAAGCACGGACTCCGCAGGCGCACCCAGTCGAACGAGCAGGTCGACGTCACGATCGCGCTCGAGAAGTACGGACGCCGCCCCATCGACCTTCTCGAGGAGTGGGGCTGGCTCGCCGACGATGTCACGCTCGCCCACCTGTGCGACGTCACGCCCGAGGAGATAGCGCGACTCGCTTCGGCGGGCGTGACCGCGACCCATGCACCCGGATGCGACCTGCCGATGGGCTGGGGCATCGCTCCGGTCGCCGCCCTGAAGGCAGCCGGCATCCCCGTCGGTCTCGGCACGAGCGGCGGCGGCAGCAACGACGCGGGACACCTGCTCGCGGATGCCCGGCTCGCGATGCAGGTCGCGCCGCTGGTCGGCCCGCCGATCGCCGCGCGCGAGGTGCTCGGTATGGCCATGGCCGGTTCGGCCGCCGGACTCGGCCGCCCCGAACTCGGCACCCTGCGGGAGGGCTCCGCCGCGGACCTCTGCCTGTGGGATGTCTCGGGGGCCGCCGATGCCGGCGTCGCCGACCCCGTCGCCGGTCTCCTCTGGGCCAGCCCCGGCCGTCGTCCCCGCCACGTCGTGGTTGCTGGCCACGTCGTGGTGCGGGACTACGAACTCGTCACCGCCGACGAACACGAACTCGTGGCATCCCTCGCCGCACGCCTTGCCCGCTGACACCCCCCACGGGCTGATCTGCCAAACAGCGCGCTGATGTACAAGAGGCGCGCACCTTTCAACGCAGGTTGCTAAGGAGCGCGCTTTTTGTGGAATGGATACCCGGGGTGGGCGGGTGTGCGTTGCCGCAGCGAGGTTAGAGCTCGAGCACCAGGCGAGGGCACGCGGAGCGGGAGACGCACGGGTACATGACGGTGTTCGCCGCCTGCTCGTCGGGGGTGAGGATCGAGTCGCGGTGGTCGACCTCGCCCTCCATCACCTGGGTCTCGCACGTGCCGCACGTTCCCTCGCGGCACGAGGAGAGCAGCAGCACGCCAGCCTCCTCGATCACCTCGAGCACCGTCTTCTCCGGCGGCACCTCGAGCGTGAGCCCCGAGTAGGCGAGCTCCACCTCGAACGGGCCAGCCAGCACGGGCGGCCCGACCTCCTTCGGTTCAAAGCGCTCGACCTTCAGCTGGCGCCCACGCGCGGCGACCTCGACGGCTTCGATGAGTCGCGCTGGCCCGCAGCAGTACGTGGTCGTGAACGGTTTGAGGTCCGCAAATAGCGCCGAAAGGTCGAGCCGCGCGCCCTCATCGGCAGCGTGAACAGTCACCTGCGACGGGTACGCAGACACGAGCTCATCCAGCAGTGCCATCGTCGACCGCGAGCGCCCCGCGTATTCGAGACGGAAGTCGACACCGGCCGCCGCAGCCGAGGCCACCATGGCCGAGATCGGCGTGATGCCGATGCCGCCGGCGATGAAGAGGTAGCTCGTGCCCTTCTCCGGCACGAATTCGAAGTGGTTGCTCGGCCCCGCGATCGTGATGGTGTCACCGACCGAGCGCTCGTGCATCCATCGGGATCCACCGCGACCGTCGTCCTCACGCAGCACTCCAATACGCCACGTGGGGTCGCCGGGCACTCCGCAGAGCGAGTACTGCCTGGCATCCCCGTCGGGCAGCAGCACGTCGATGTGCGACCCCGGCTGCCATCGAGGCAGAGGAGCGCCGGATGTCGCGGCCAGCTCGAACAATGCGATGCCCTCGGCTCCGCGGCTCTTGCCGACGATGACGGCTTCGAACTCGCCGGTCACGTGTGCCGTCATAGCTTGCGGGGCCTCTCCTTGACCACGAACAACCGGAAACCCCCTGGGCTCACCGCCCGCCACCGGTGCGGGGTTCCCCCACCGTAATAGAGCGAATCTCCGGGCTCCAAAATGAGCGTCCCCTCCGGCCCGAGATCGACCTCGACCGCACCCTCGATCACGTTGAGGAACTCGTCCTCCTCGTGGGCGAAGTAGTCGCCGAACGTCTCGTTGTTGCCCGTGAACTCCATCGGATGGAATCGACGGATGCCGTGGACGAGCATGCGGGCCTCACCCTCGGCGTAGTGGCCCCTCGTTCCCTCCCCCGCGCGCACGACGGTCGCTGCCCGATCGATCACCGAGTCCTGTTCCTCTGCTGCGGCGATGAGCTCGAGCTGGCTGGTGCCGAGCGCCCGAGCGATCTTCTCGAGCGAGACCATGCTGGGTCGCGCAAGGCCCCGTTCGAGCTGGCTCAGGAACGGGTGCGACAGGTCGGAGTCCGCGGCGAGTTGCACGAGCGTGAATCCTCGAGCGCGTCGAAGTTCGCGAATTCGGCTGCCAATGAGCTCGGCCTGTCGATCGAGCGCGGCGGTCAGGGTTGTGACTGGGGTCTCCTCCGGTGGGCTGAGCCACCAGAACTATCACAGCGCGGAGGAGCCCCACGAGTGAATTAGTCTGAATTAACACGTGGAAATGATCGCGTTACGTGCCAGAAACGCGGGATCCCTAGATTCGAACATGTTGAGAGCATCAACATTCGCGTGCTACCAGCCCAATGAAGCGGTGGGGGCATTCCACCCCGAACTCGAAGGCCAAATCGCGTGACACTACTTCCCCTGCAGCTATCGCAGTTGAGGAACGCCACGCTCCCTGACGGGTCCACCTGCGACGTCGAACTCATCGACGACGTCGTCCGCGGTGTGCGTCCCTCCGAGGGCCGCCCGGCGGAGGTCGGGTCGTCCGAACTGGACCTGACCGGCTTCATGTTGCTGCCTGCAGCAGCGGAGCCGCACGCGCACCTCGATAAGGCGCTGACCTGGGACCTCATCAACCCCCCGGCCGGCGATCTCGTGCAGGCCATCGCGTCCTGGCAGGAGTACTCGGCGGGCATGACCGTCGAGTCGATCGCCGACCGCGCTCGAACCCAGGCCCTCGCGATGCTCCGCAACGGCACGACCGCGATCCGCTGCCACGTCGACATCCTGCTCGGCCCGGAGCCCCTTCGCGGGGTGCAGGCCCTCGTGCAGGTGCGTGACGAACTCGCCGACCTCATCGACATCGAGCTCGTCGCCCTCGCCGGATGGCAGGCGACGGATGCCGCGGTCGAAGCCGCCCTCGACCTCGGAGTCGATCTCGTGGGGGGCGCACCGCACCTCGCGCCCGACCCGAGCGCCGATCTCCGACGACTGCTGGCCATCGCTTCCCGCCGCGGCGTCGGTGTGGACCTCCACACCGACGAGGGCCTCACGGGCCACCTGACGATCATCGAGTACGCACGCATCGTCCGCGACTGGCAGCAGCCCGTCTCCGCCGGCCACTGCGTGCGCCTCGGCACCCTCGAGGCGTCCGAACTCGATGAGGTCATCGCTGAGGTGCTCGCGAGCAACATCGGCATCGTGTCGCTGCCGATCACCAACCTCTACCTGCAGGGCTGGGACCACCCGGTCTCGACACCTCGCGGCCTCACCGCGCTGCGCGCTCTCATCGACGCGGGCGTTCGCGTCGGTGCAGGAGCCGACAACGTGCGCGACCCGTTCAACCCGGTGGGGCGCAGCGATGCGTTCGAGACCGCATCCCTCCTCGTGACCGCTGGCCACCTCTCGCTCGAGGAGGCCTGGTCGACGGTGAGCACGGGTTCCCGCTCCGTCATGTCGCTGCCTCCGGCCGGCGTCTCGGTGGGTTCGCGCGCCGAGCTCGTCGCCGTGCGCGGGTCGAGCCTCTCCGACGTGATCGCCAACGCCCCGGCCGACCGCTTCGTCATCCACGCGGGTCGACTCGTCGCCCGCAGCCACGTCGTCACCGACATGGCCATCCCCGCACGATTCCCCCAATTGGAAATGAGGTGACTCCCATGTCCACAGCGACGACGGCACCCGTGGTGACCGACACCGACACGCTGCTCGACTTCCAGGATGTCGCGATGACCTTCCCCGACGGCACGGTGGCTCTCTCCGGTGTCGACCTCACGGTGAAGCGGGGTGAGTTCGTCACCGTCGTCGGCCCCTCGGGCTGCGGCAAGTCGACGCTCCTGCGCATCGCCTCCGGCCTGGAGACGGCGTCCCACGGCACCGCGAAGGTCAGCACCGACCGCATCGGCTACGTGTTCCAGGATGCAACGCTCCTCCCCTGGCGGGACGTGGCATCCAACGTCGAACTGCTCGCGGAACTGCAGGGGATCCGCAAGTCCGAGCGAGCGACCAAAGCACAGGAGGCCATCGAGTTGGTCGGCCTCGCGGGTTTCGAGAAGCACCTGCCCAAGGCGCTCTCCGGCGGCATGCGGATGCGCACGTCGCTGGCCCGCTCGCTGACCCTCGATCCCGAGATCTTCCTGTTTGACGAGCCCTTCGGTGCGCTCGACGAGATCACCCGCGAACGCCTCAATGACGAGTTGCTGCGACTCTTCACTGAGAAGCAGTTCGCGGGCCTTTTCATCACCCACTCCGTGTCCGAGGCCGTGTACCTGTCGACGCGGGTGATCGTGATGTCGGGACGCCCCGGCCACATCGTGGACCAGTTCGAGGTGCCCTTCGACACCCCGCGTGACCCCGAGGTCCGCTTCACCGCCGAGTTCGCCGACCTCGTCGGCAAAGTTTCGCACGCACTCCGAGAGGGGCACGCCTGATGTCCGAGACAGTTCTCACCGCAAACGACGACATGGTCGTTCCAGCTCCCGCGACCGGGGGCACCCCGCACCGGCGCCAGCTGCCGCACGGCCCGGGCAAGATCCTCCTGTGGGGGCCACCGCTGCTCGTGCTCGCCGCAGTGATCGGCGCCTGGTACTTCATCTCACTCGTGATTCTCGGCACGAGGTCGTTCCTTCTTCCGCCGCCGAACGAGGTGCTGGGCACCCTCCTCGTCGAGAAGACCCGAATGGATGTCATCGACGCCTTCCTGAGCACGGCGCAGGTTGCGGTGCTCGGCCTCATCATCGCGTCGGTCATCGGCATCGCCTGGGCGATCCTGATGAACGTCGCGCGGTGGGTGGAGCGGTCGACATTCCCGTACGCAGTGATCCTCCAGGCCGTGCCCATTCTCGCCATCGCACCGGTCATCTCGATCTGGGTCACCGATGCGTTCTGGGCTCGCACCATCGTCTGTGTGCTCATCGCACTCTTCCCGATGGTGTCCAACACCCTCTTCGGACTGCAGTCGGTCGACCGCAGTCATCGGGAGCTCTTCAAACTGCAGAAGGCCTCGCGGTTCACGGTGCTCCGCAAGCTCGAGCTCCCGGCGGCCACTCCGGCGATCTTCGCTGGCCTGCGCATTTCGGCGGGACTTGCTGTCGTCGGAGCGATCGTCGGCGACTTCTTCTTCCAGAAGGGAGAGCTCGGGCTCGGTGCTCTCATGCGCAAGTACCAGAGCCGCGTCGACAACGCTGAGCTTCTCGCCACCGTGCTTGTCGCGGTGGTCTTCGGAGTGCTCGTCTTCCTGCTGTTCGGCCTGCTCGCGCGGCTCGCCGTCGGCAAGTGGTACGACTACAGCTGATTCCACCGGGCACAGCACGCCGCGGCATCCGCTCCCCAAGAAAAACCCACAGACCAACCTGACCCCCTGCACCACACACCAAACACAGAAGGAGATCCAATGCGCACATCCCGCACCCGCGCGATCGTCATCGCCGGCCTCGTGGCCAGCACGATGACGCTCGCCGCCTGCGCCGCACCCGCAGCAGAAGAAGAGGACATGTCCGGCGGTGAGCTCACGATCGGTTCGGTCGACCTCGCCGCAGCCGGTTGCCCCGCGGACATCCGTATCGCCACCGACTGGTTCCCCGAGGCCGAGCACGGTCACCTCTACGAGCTCATCGGCGACGACTACACGATCGAGACCGACACAGAGTTCTCCGTCACGGGCCCGCTCATGGCCAGCGGCGAGTACACCGGAGTCGATGTCACCGTCATCTCCGGTGGTGCCGCGAGTTCCGCGTTCCTGCAGCCGGACGCCATGATGTACTCCGACCCCACCATCTTCATGGGATACGTCGGTTCCGACGAGGCCGTCGTCCACTCCGGCGAGTTCCCGACGGTCGGTGTCTTCGCACCGCTCGAGAAGGACCCGCAGATGATCATGTGGGACCCGGCGACGCTGACGGATGTCAAGTCCATCGCCGACCTCGGTAAGGCTGGCACGTCCATCCGTCTCTTCCCCGGTGGCTTCTACATCGACTACTTCCTGTCGGAGGGAATCCTGCAGGAGTCGCAGCTCGACTACAGCTACGACGGCTCCCCCGCGGGCTTCGTCGCTGCGAACGGAACCGTCGCCCAGCAGGGCTTCGCCTCCGCCGAGCCGTACATCTACGAGAACGAGATCACCGACTGGGCCAAGCCGGTTGACTACCAGCTCATCAACGACGCTGGCTACCCCAAGTACGCCGCTGTCGTCTCGGTGATCCCGGAGAACATCACGGAGTACGAGGAGTGCCTCACGGCGCTCGTACCGGTGCTGCAGCAGGCAACGGTCGACTACTACGCCGCCCCCGAGAAGACGAACGCGCTGATCCTCGACGCTGTCGAGACCTACGACACCTTCTGGGTCTACAGCCAGGGCGTCGCGGACTTCTCGGTCGCAACCCAGCAGGAGATCGGCCTCGTCGGCAACGGTCCGGATGACACGGTCGGCAATGTCGACATGGACCGCGTGCAGTCGCTCGTCGACATCGCTACCGGCATCTACGCGGACGACTCCGAGAAGAACATCACCGAAGGCATCACGGCCGAGGACATCTTCACGGACAAGTTCATCGACCCGTCCATCGGGTTCTAGTTCCACCCGTAACACAGCACCCGCAGTTGGATAACAACTGCACCCGATAACACCGAAAGAGCCCCGCCAGTGACTGACGTCTCCACCCCCGAGCTCCGGCTCGCAGGAAAGCGCATCGTCATCACTGGCGGGGCTCGCGGTATCGGCGGAGCCATCGCGGCCCGCTACGTGGCCGAGGGGGCTCGCGTGAGCATCCTCGACCGCCTCGCCGCCGAGGGAGCCGCACACGCGGCATCCCTCGGCGCAGACTTCCACGAGGTGGACCTGCTGGACCCGCTCGACGCCGAGCGCGCGACCAAGGCCGCCGTCGAGGGACTCGGAGGGGTTGACGTGCTCGTCAACTCCGCCGGCATCCTGCGTTTCACTCCCCTGCTCGACCTCACGGTCAAGGACTGGAACGAGACCTTCTCCATCAACACGCGCGCCATGCTCACGACGATGCAGGTGTGCGTGCGCAGCATGATCGCCGAGGGCACGAGCGGCAAGATCATCAACCTCGCGAGCATGGCAGCCAAGAAGGGCGGGGCGGGCGAGGGCGCCTACCCTGCATCCAAGGCTGCGGTCGTCGCACTGACCCGCCAGGCCGCACTCGAATGGGGCGTGCACGGCATCACCGCGAACTCGCTGTGCCCCGGCTACATCCTCACCGAGATGGGTGCGGCTACGCGCACCCAGGAGAAGATCGACGCGTGGTCGGCGTACTCGCCGCTCGGGCGCCTCGGTGAACCGTCGGATGTCGCATCCGTCGCTCTCTTTCTCGCAAGCTCAGACTCCGACTACCTCACCGGCCAGGCGATCAACGTCACCGGTGGGATGGTCATGCACTAATCGCCACCACGAACGGACGCACCACCATGACTGTCGAAGCCCTCGCCGAAGAACTCAGGACCCTGCTCGGGGACACCGGTGTCAGCACGGATCTCGCGGCGCGGGAGCGAGCATCGATCGACGGCGCGCGGCTCTCGCCCGTGATCAGTGAGCAGTTGCCGCTGGGTCTCGCGGACATCGTTGCCTACCCGACCACCTCGGCGCTCATCGCCGCGACCGTCGCAGCGGCCGTGCGCCACGGGGTTCCGATCACCCCACGCGGCAAGGGCACCGGCAACTACGGCCAGGCCATCCCGTTCGAGGGTGGTCTCGTGCTCGACACCTCGCGCGCGCGGCAGATCGTCGAGGTCGGCGATGGCTACCTCGTGGCCGAGGCCGGCGCGACGCTCGTCTCCATCGAGCTCGCCGCCAACAAGGCAGGTCAGCAGGTACTCATGTACCCGTCCACCGCGAACTCCACGATCGGCGGCTTCATCTCGGGCGGCTCCGGCGGCACGGGCTCGATCAAACACGGCATGCTCCACGAGGACTTCGTGCTCGCGCTCGACGTCGTGCACGCCGTGCCGGATGCCGAGCTAGTCCACCTCGAGGGCAAGGACACCGAGCCGTACATCCACAACTACGGCACCGCCGGAATCGTCGCGACGGTCACCGTCGCGCTCGAGCCCCTGCAGGACTGGCGAGCGTTCTACGCGAGCTTCGACACCTTCGAGCAGGCGCTCTCGGTGATCCGGCCCTTCGCCGATCTCGAGCCCACGCCGCGCCTGGTGTCCGCCGACCTCCCGACCCTGGCCGAGGCACTGCCCAGCAACCCCGCGATTCCCGCGGGACGGGCATCCCTTCGGGCGATCCTGGATGTCGCATCCCTCGAGGCCGCGACCGCGCTCGTCGAGGGTGCCGGCGGCCGCGTCGAGGACATCCGCGAGGGAGCACAGGAGTCGATGAAGCTCTCGATGATGAGCTACAACCACCCCATCGAGTGGCTGCAGAAGGCTTACCCCAACACGTACTTCCACGTCGAGGTCGCGGGCGACGCGCTCGTCGACCGTATCGACGAGGTGCACGCGGTCTACCCTGGCGGCATGCTGCACATCGAAGCGCAGAAGGGCCGACCGATCGGGATGCTCGCCGGCACGTACACGACTGCCGATGACGTCTGGGCGGGCTTCGACAAGCTCGCCGCCCTGGGGATCGGCTTCCACAACCCGCACCAGTGGTTCGTCGACTACGAGCCCGAGCGCACCCTCGAACTTGCCGAGACGACCGACCCGCAGAACCTGCTCAACCCCGGCAAGCTCCAGGCGAAGCCCGCCGTGGCGACCGGGAGCCAGGTGTGAGCCGCCTGCTCACCGACCTGCCGGGGCCCGCTCTGGCGACGACCCTCACGGCCGAATCGATCATCGTGCTGCCGGTCGGCTCGATCGAGCACCACGGACCGCACCTCCCGCTGTCGACCGACCTGATCATGGCCGACGAGCTCTCCCGACGCATCGTCGAAGCGTCGCCGTTGGATGTCTGGCTCCTCCCGCCGCTCGCCTTCACCAAGTCCGACGAGCACGACTGGGCCCCCGGCACCGTCTGGATCGGCTGGGAGACGCTCATGCGCACGGTCGTCGAGATCGGTGACTCCATCGCTGCCACGCCCGCTCGCACCCTCGTGTTCTACAACGGACACGGCGGCAATATAGCGCTCCTCCAGGTGGCTCTGCGGGAGATCCGGCGCAGGACGGGGCTCCGCACTTTCCTCATGAGCGCCTCGGTGCCCGCAGGGGAGACCGAGGCGGGGTTCGGCATCCACGGCGGCCACGGCGAGACCTCGCTGATCATGGCGCTGCGCCCGGACCTGGTTCACCTCACGATGACTGAGCGTTGGGTTCCCGACCACCTCGCCGAGTTCGAGCAGGTGAAGTTCAACGGCGGGCCGGTGGCCTTCGGGTGGGTCTCCAACGACTTCGGGCCGTCTGGCGTGGTGGGCGACCCCACCACGGCGAACCTCGCAGAGGGCGAGGCGCTGCTCGCGGCATCCGTCGCCCAGGGTGTCGCTGCGCTCGACGAGATCTCGCGGTTCCGCCACAGCCCGGGAGCGCAACTGTGAGCGAACACTGGCAGAAGCTCGTCGAGTGGCTTCCCGCGAACGACGACCCGAACCGCCCGCGCATCACACTCTCGACGGCGGTGCCGGATGCCAGAACTCTCCTCATGAGCGAGTTCGATGAGCACGGCTTCTACTTCCACACCGACTCGCGGTCCCGCAAGGTGCAGCAACTCGCGGACGACCCGCGCGTGGCGCTGACGTTCCTGTGGCCCGACTTCACGCGGCAGCTCGTGGTGCTCGGCGACGCGGAACTCGCCCCCATCGAAGAACAGGCCCGCGCCTACCGCGCGCGATCGGCCTACCTCAAACAGCTCGCCTGGCTCAACGACTACGAGAACGCGCAGCTGCCCGTCGAGGAACGGCGCGAGCGCTGGGCGTCGTTCACCGATGACCCCGACGCTCTCCAGCCGCCCGCGACCTGGGTCGGCTTCCTCGTGCGCCCGCACCGCCTGACCTTCTGGGAGGGCGACCCGCTCGCCGCCTCCCGCCGCACCGAGTTCACCCTCACCGACGGCGACTGGGAGAAGTCCTACCTCCCCGGATAGCGTGACACCATCGAGGGATGCAGCGTCCCTTCACCGTGCTCGATGGTGGGCTGTCGACCGTGCTCGAGGACGCAGGCCACAACCTTCGGCATGAGTTGTGGACCGCGCGGCTGATCACTCAGCAACCCGAGGCTTTGGTCGAGGCACACCGTGCCTTCGTCACCGCCGGCGCCGAGGTCATCATCACCTCCAGCTACCAGGCGAGCGTCGGCGGGTTTGAGGCCGCGGGCCTGAGTCGAGCAAAGGCCGAGGCCGCACTGCGCTCGACCACGAGGTTGGCGCGAGAAGCCGTAGCGGATGCGACGGCCGTAGTCGCGGCATCCGTCGGCCCCTTCGGCGCGACCCTCGCCAACGGCTCCGAGTACCACGGACGCTACGGAATCGATCACAACGACCTCCGCGACTTCCACCGGTCGCGCCTCGAGCTGCTCATCGACTCCGCGCCCGACCTCCTCGCGATCGAGACCATCCCCACCGTCGCCGAGGCCCGAGCCCTGGGCGAGGCGCTCGACGGGCTCGACGCTCCCCCGATCTGGTTCGCCTTCACGTGCGGCGATGGTGGGCACACGGCGGGCGGTGACCGCATCGAGGACGCGATCACCGTGGCCAGTGGCATCCCCGGGGTCGCGGCGGTGGGCGTGAACTGCACGTCGCCCGAGCACATCGGGGAACTGCTGCGCCGGGCATCCACCGTGACCGACCTTCCGCTGCTCGCCTACGCCAACGGCGGGCAGGTCTGGAACTCGGCCCTCGGCGTGTGGGAGGGCCCACCCGTCGCGGCCAATGACCGCGCGGTCGTCGGAGAGTGGCTAGACGCCGGAGCACGCATCGTGGGCGGATGCTGCGGGGTCGGCGCCGCAGGCATCGCCGGGTTGCGCGCCTGGCGCGACGGGCTCCCCACTTGACCCGCCCGCCCCGGTGCGCTTAGTCTCGACGCCGTGATCCTGTAAGTCCTGACCTCCCCGCGTCCGCGGCCATGCCCGGCGGGGTTCGTTCCCACGGACAGGACACACCCCTCTTGCCAGCGATATCTTTGCTGCGCGCCGACGGCATCTCGCATGCCTACGGCGACCGCACGGTCCTCACCGACCTCTCCCTCACCGTCTCCGCCGGTCAACGACTCGGCCTCCTCGGCGACAACGGCGCCGGAAAGTCGACGCTGCTGCGTCTGCTGGCTGGCATCGAGGAGCCCGACCGGGGCGACATCCAGCGCCCCGAACGCACCGGGTACCTAGCCCAGGAGGTGCGCTTCGACGATGCCGCTCCCCTGTCGGCGCTCATCGAGGACGCCATTGCACCACTGCGCGCGGTCGACCGTGAGATAGCGGATGCCGCGGCATCCCTCACCACGGACCCGACAGCCGAGGCACGCTACGCCGCAGCGCTCGAGCTCGCGGAGGCCATGGATCTCTGGAGCCTCGAGTCACGCCGTGATGCGCTGCTCGAGGGGCTCGGGGTGGCCGGCATCCCACTCGACCGCACGCTCGGAGAGGTCTCGGGCGGACAGCGCAGCCGAGTAGCGCTCGCTGCGCTCCTCCTTGGGCGGCCCGGCGCGCTGCTGCTCGACGAACCGACCAACCACCTCGACGACGACGCGGTGGACTTCCTCGCCAACACCCTGCAGGAATGGCGCGGAGCCATCGTGTTCGCCAGCCATGACCGTGACTTCCTCGACGATGTCGCCACGGGGTTGCTCGACATCGACCCGTCGCGCGCTGGCGTCACGCGCTTCGGCGGCAACTACAGCGAGTACCTCGCTGCGAAGGCGGCCGAGCGCACGCGGTGGGAGGCAACCTTCGCGGCGGAGGAGAAGGAGCTGGCGACGCTGCAGGCCAACGCTCTCGGTAGTGCGCGCACCGTCGCCCACGATCGCGGCCCGCGGGACAACGACAAGTTCATCACCCGGTTCAAGGGCGGCAACGTGCAGAAGACGATCGCGCGCCGCGTGCGGAACGTGGAGGGGCGCATCGAGGACCTACTCGAGACGCGGGTCGAGGAGCCGCCCGAGGCGCTCAGGTTCCGTGGCATCACGCGCGGCTCGCACCCGCTCGAGGGTGAGGTGCTGAGGGCCACGGGAGTTCGAGTTGACGGGAGGCTGCGGCTCGACGAGCTGGTCGTGGCATCCGCGGATCGGGTGCTCGTGACCGGGGCTAACGGCGCGGGCAAGTCGACACTGCTCAGTGTGCTCGCTGGCCGGATTCGACCGGATGCCGGCACCCTCGAGCGACGCCGGGGGCTCCGGATCGCATTGCTCGAACAGGATGTTCGGTGGGCCGACCCCTCGCTGAGTGCGCTGTCGATCTACGAGCGCACACTCGGTGAGCAGCGAGCCGAAGCGGTGCCTCTGGCGAGCCTCGGTCTTCTCACCGAACGGGACGCCGAGAGAGCGGTCGGTGCACTGTCGATAGGGCAGCAGAGACGCGCGGCGCTCGCGCTCATCATTGCGAAGCCGCCGCACGTGTTCCTCCTCGATGAACCGACCAACCACCTGTCACTCACCCTCGCGACCGAGCTGGAGGATGCGCTCGACAGCTACCCGGGCGCGGTCGTCGTGGCGAGCCACGACAGGTGGCTACGGCGACGGTGGAACGGACGCGAGATGCCGCTGTGAGTCCTATCGACGCGCGATGAGTACCGTGTCGAGGGCCGTACCGGCTGCGGTCTCGCGCTCGGCCTGGGCGCACTCGAGGATCTCGAGGCCGGATGCCGCGGCGCGCAGTTGCTCGACGGTCGTGAGGATCGCGGGGTCCTGTGGCCCGCCCACCGTGTTCTCGCGATCGTGGGACACCAGCGCGAGCGTGCCGCCCGGCGCGAGGTAGCTGGCGGCGTTGCCGATCGCGAGGGCCAGCGCGTCCGCCCGGAGTTGCAGGTAGGCAACGACCACGAGGTCGACGAGCTGCGGGCTGACCCAGGCCGTGGCATCCGCCGTGACCCACTCGATGTCGAGGCCCTTCTCGGCCGCCTTCGCAGCTCCCGTCGCGAGTCCCACGGACGAGAAGTCAACGGCCGTGACCTCCCAGCCGCGCTCGGCCAGCCAGATCGCGTTGCGACCCTCTCCGGCGCCGAGGTCGACCGCGAGGCCCGGATCGAGCGAGGCTACGGTGGCCGCCACCCACGCGTTCGGGGTGTCCGACCAGACCGAACCCGCTGCGTACCGCTCGTCCCAGAACTCGCGGCTCACGCGAGAACCTCGCGACCGATGCGGGCGAGCGCCTCGGCGAACCACGCCTCACGACCGGGGCCGGTTCCCCCCGAGAGGTTGACGCCGGCGACGCCCTCGATCGACAGGAAACCATGCGCGAGCTCGACCGCAGCCGCGATCCCCTCCTCGAACGGGTCGGTCGCCGACAGGATCCGGTCGAGGTAGCCGGGTGGCAGCACGAGGGTGGTGAAGGTGCGCAGCAGGCTCGCGCTCTCGCGATCGATGACCACGGGGATGCAGGGGATGTACTTCATGTCAGCCCCGAGATCCTGCGCCCGGCCGATGAAGTCGGCGACCGGCGCCACACCCCCGGCGTGATTGACGAAGCACACCTCGGCCCCGGCACGCATCTTCTCGAGCAGCCGGTCGGGCCGGCGACCCACGGGAGGCGTCGCGGGAGCTTCTGCCACCGAGACGAGATGTCCGTTCGCCCGGGCGAGGGATGCCGCCTCCGTCGAGTCCAGGTCGAACACGGGCTTCGCGTCCGGACGCTGGCCGGTGTTGGTGTGGTCGCCCGTTACGCAGTGGACCCCGGCGACCCCGACGTGCGCGAGGGCTGCAAGTTCGCCCTCCATCGCGACACGGTTGCGGTCGCGGCAGTTGAAGCCCGTCCAGGCCAGGAGCCCGGTCGCCTGGATGAGTGAAGCCCGGTACGCAGGGGGGAACTGCACACGCGCAGCCCCCGCGTCACCCGCGAGCACGGCATCCACCGACCCTGCCAGCAGCGTCGCGCATTCGGTGAGGGATGCCGCATCCAGAGCCCGCGCCGGGAAGTCGGCCACCACAACCGGCCGCACCCCCATGAGCTCGCGCATAGCGGTCGCTCCCGCCGACACGGGCGACGGCGGAACGGGATCGGAGTGCCCTGGCTGCTCCTCCGAGTCCACACCGTGCCAGCGCACCGTGGGCGTTTCGAGGAACACGCACGCGTGCGGCGCGACCTCACAGGTGCCGTCGAACTCGACCCCACCGCAGGGCCCGTAGACCATGCTCTTGGGGCACGAGAAAGGGGCTTCTGTCACGTCGAGGAGCTCGGTCGGCACGGGGGAAACTCCTCTGAAATGTTGGTCTGTTTCAATGGTAGCCACAACGGAAACACGGAACGGACGGCACGATGGGCAACAGGTACGAGCTGGTCGTGCGCGCGTCATCCGTGCTCGTCGACGGGGTGTTCCAGCCACGCGAGATCGGCGTTCGGGAGGGTCACATCGAGGCGGTCTCCGAGCTTCCGCTGCAGGGTGAGACCGTCGTCACGCTCGCCGACGATGAGGTTCTCCTGCCGGGTGTCGTCGACTCGCACGTTCACGTGAACGAGCCGGGCCGCACCGAGTGGGAGGGCTTCGCGACAGCGACTCGCGCCGCAGCCGCGGGCGGCGTGACAACGATCATCGACATGCCGCTCAACAGCATCCCCGCGACGACGACGGTGTCAGCGCTTGAGGCCAAACGCGCGGTCGCCGCTGAGAAGGCCGTCATTGACGTCGGCTTCTGGGGTGGCGCGGTTCCCGAGAATCTCGGAACGCTGCGCGGGCTGCACGAAGCTGGTGTCTACGGGTTCAAGGCCTTCCTCGCGCCCTCGGGGGTCGACGAATTCGGGCACCTCGACACCCCGCAGCTGTTCGCAGCGCTGGAGGAGATCGCGTCCTTCGACGGGCTCCTCATCGTGCACGCCGAGGACCCGGCCGTGCTCGACGCACACGCCAACCACGGCGGCCGCGACTACCACCGGTTCGTGGAGTCCCGTCCCGATGAGGCCGAGATCACTGCCATAGGCAACGTGATCGAGGGGGTGCGGCGCACGGGTGCTCGCGCCCACATCCTGCACCTGTCCTCGGCCGCTGCCCTGCCCGAGCTGCGTGCCGCGCGCGCCGAGGGGCTGCCCATCACGGTGGAGACGTGCCCGCACTACCTCACGCTCTCGGAGGAGCAGATCGCGGATGGGGCGACCCAGTTCAAGTGCTGCCCGCCGATTCGGGATGACGCGAACCGCGACCTCCTTTGGCGGGCGCTGCTCGAAGGCGACATCGACATCGTGGTGAGCGACCACTCCCCCGCGACCGTCGACCTCAAGACCCGAGGAGGCGGCGACTTCGAGGAGGCCTGGGGCGGCATCGCAGGCCTCCAGCTCGAACTCCCTGCCGTCTGGACGGAGGCCGCTCGTCGAGGCATCGGCCTCGAACGCGTACTGCAGTGGATGTCGCGGGGCCCGGCCGATTTCGTAGGCCTCTCGCAGAAGGGCCGCATCGCCGTGGGAGCCGACGCCGACCTCGTAGCCTTCGCCCCGGATGCCACGTGGACCGTGCACAAGGAACAGCTCCTGCACCGCAACCCCGTCTCCGCCTACGACGGCCGCGAGCTGCGCGGCGCCGTCCGCCGCACGTGGGTGCGCGGTGCGGAGCCGGTGGCGGGGGCGCTGCTTAGGCGCGGGTGAGGTTTCGATAACGCCGGGCTTCGCCGCGGCTACTCAACCAGCGAGTTCTTGCGGGTTGAGTAGGCCCGCGAAGCGGCCGTTATCGAAACCTCACCGACGTAAAACGACAACCACGAGACCTACCGAGCAGCCCGCACCCGCGCCGCCTCACGCTCAGCCTTCGTGTTCAGCCGCCCGCCACGCGAGCCCGCGAGCTTCGCCTTGCGGTGCTCCGCCACCGTGATCGGCTCGTAGAGCAGTTCCTCGCCGGGGGCCAGCAGCTCCGGGATGGGTGCGATCACGGCATCCGGTCGTCCACCGTGGAAGTACGCGACGCTCCGACGCCGCTCGATGCGACCGTCGATCACGGGCGGCTTCACGCGGTGGAGCGTCGACATCCATTGGTCGTTGGTCCAGCCGGCCATGTTGTCGGCGAGGTTCACGAGCAGGGCGCCATCGGCGGGGTTGACGTCGTTCCAACTCCCGTCGGTGCCGAGCACCTGCAGCCCCTTAACCTGGTCAGCCCACAGCACGGTCACGATGTCGTAGTCGGTGTGCTCACCCATACCGCGGAGCTCTCCATCGAGGTCGACGGTGCCCGGCGGCAGGGCGTAGTTGTTGATGCGCATCGTCGCGGTGTTGTGGGTCGTGGCATCCGCGAAGAAGTCCGACGGGAGTCCAAGCGCGTCGGGGAAGATCGTCACGAGCGTCTCCGCCACCCGTCGCGCTTCAGCGAAGTAGGCCATCACACGCTCCCGGAACAGCGGAACATCCGGCCAGACGTTCTCCTGGTACTCGCTCTCCGGCAGGTCCACGCCCGGGTAGTCGGCGCGCGTGAGGCCCACGTTGAACGCCTCGAAGAAGTCGTTCATGAGGGACGCATTCACGACGCCGAGCGAGAGGCTGAGACTCTCGGACTTGGGCGGCGAGTACCCGCGATTGACGCCGCGCGGCGTGCGCATGAGCATCTTCGTGTCCATGTCCTGGGCGAAGAAATCGTCGATCGCCTGCTTCAACCCGTCGATGGTCTCGTCGGGGACGGCGTGTCCGATCACCTGCACAAACCCGACCGTGCGGCACGCGCCATCCCACGCTCTAGCGACCGCCGCCTTCTCTTCGGGCGTTCCGCCCTTCACGTACGGCGTGATGTCGACGGTGGGCACTTCGAAGGCCATGGCGGCTCCCTTCGGCAACGGATGCCGCGACCCTACGCCCCTCGTGTGACCGTGGTGTAACGCGGCCGATTCGTCACCCCACTCTGGCTACAGATCGGGCAGAACAAATCCATATCCGCGCCGCAGGAGCTCGAGAAAATACTCACAGGCGTCTTCCTCACGGGCGAAGACTCGCTCCGAAACGCGGTTCCCGCGCTCCGAGTAGTAGACGTACCACAGACCTGATCGCGAATGATCGAGCACCATGGCTTCAGAGGGGTTGCCACCTTCTAGGGAGTAGGAGTCCGCTGGGACACCCTTCTGCTGAAGGTAGGAGGCTAGGTCGGGCTTGTTCAACTCAGAACCTCGCCTGCCAAGCGGGACCTCGAATCAGCGTCAGACCGGCCCGTCACCGCTGTCATTGCCTTCCGCCGACAGTTGTCGAGTCTCGCGGGAATGCAAGATCGGACTTCATACGAGATCACTGATCTGCCGAGGAGCCCAAGCAACGCAGGGACTGCACCGAGCAGGTCGTCATGGCGAGATTCCTTGCCAGGCATCCCGATCTCTATAGATCCCTCAACAGTGACGAGCGCGTCTGAATCAAACGCGAGGACTAGTTCATTCTGGCCCACTCGGAGCTGGATGAAGACGGATGCTGGCAGGAAGCTGAGGTCAGCGTGTTTATCGAGGCCATACATAACTACTCCTTTGGCAGCGGTTGCGCTCGAGACGCGCTGACCCAGGTGCTCACTTTCGCCACTGAAACAACGTTCCTCCAAACTCTCGCGTGGTCCTAACTCCATTTCCCCAGCGAAGTGAAGGTAACCGGATCGATGGCATAGTCCCAGGACTGCTGGAGCGTCGACAGGTATGCCTCGTCCATCTCGCTATAGTCCGGATAGGCATCCGGGTGTCCAGGCTTCGATACCTGGCCCGTAACGAGAACGACACCCTCGCACTCAAACGAGACAGACTCGCCTCGCGCTAGGTCGAGAGTCGCGATGATCCCGTCGCCGACCGCGAGGGAGTGCTTTCCGATCGCCCGGAAACTTGGAGTAAGAAATCGACCCTCCGTGCGGTACGAAAACTGCGACACTCGTCGGCAAACGAGAAGTGCAAAGTCGCCGATGCTGAGGTTATCGTCACCCAGCCTGAGGATCGACGCTACGCTACCTCGCCATGGTTGCCACCTAACGTCGAACGGTTCGGCATAGTCCAAGATGCCGCCCTTCAGATCAACGTTAGGAAACGCTTCCGATGCGAGCTTGTTCAGGGCAACCGGCTCAATCAGTTGCTCAACTGTGGTCGTCATTTTCGTGTCCTCTAGTCGTTTGGGCCAAACTCAATGTGCCAGTACGGATCGGACTTCTTCATAGTCTGTCCTGTCACCGGATGGACTGCTTGAGGGTTCGTCGGGTTGGAGTTCTGGTACACCACGTAGCCGTTTTGCTTCGAATCCGTGGGGTCCATGACTCGAACGGATCCCACACGTTGGGATAGCCCATGACTTGCCGGGTTCGGGATCGGGTAAACCAAGCCTTTGCCCGTATTCGATAGGTTAGCGGGCCCGTATTGCGGGATTGCGAAAGTTTCGCCCGCAGGCCCTGTCACGGCGTTAGGTACCGCTCTGCCAGAGGTGAACTGGGTCGGAGGGTTCACCGATATTGCACCACCCGGCGCCCGTACACCGGCACCGCCTACCAGTGCCCCGAGGAGGGGCAACATGGCGTCCTTTTTGTCGGAGATGGCTTGCGTGCCGCGAATGTAGTCCCGCAGCCACTGCGGTTGACCCGCGAGAGCCTGATCCTGCATTGCCCTGCCGCAGGCCTGGTTGAGGGCCAGCTGCTGGGAGCTGAAGCCAACAGCCATGTCGTTGCAGGTGAACACACGACCCTGGTCCCTACGTATCGAGGTTGGTCGTGGCACCCCACACGGGTTGAACGACATCGTTCCGCACCCGGGCGGATTCCACGTCTCCGGATGCCGCGGCGGGGACTACGAACTACCCGACGCCGAACCACCACCCGAACGTGAACCACCTCCGGTGGTGCCAGTGATGATCGCGTTGCACTCCCAGCCGTGACATCCCGTGCTCTTCGCGCTGGCCTTCCGGGCTGCGATGATGTCTCGTTCCATACGGTCGGCGGTGAGGAACCCGAACGCATCCACGAACGTGGCAGGGTTGCCCTCCGTGTACCCGTAGCGGGCCTGCGAGGCCGGGTCGGTGAGGGTGCCCCGCCAGGTGTCCGGGGTCAACCAGGTGCTCGTGAACGTGTCGAACGTGCGGGCAAAGTACGACGAGTACCCCGTCGTGGTGCCCGACAGTTCACCGGTGAACCCGGTCACGGCAGCGAAGCCGGTGGAGGCGTAGGTGGGGACCCCGTAGTCGGAGTAGTCCGCCAACCCATCCACACGACCGTCAGCATCGGTGGTCGCGATTGCGGACCCGAGACGATCCCCGAGGACCCAGGTCGGGTCATCCCCGCCCTGCAACGCCTTCCCAAGTACCCCAGTTCAGTGAGGGTACTTACTTTTCCGCGGAGGGATACTGCGTGCTCCCGCCGCGCGGAGCAGCTCAGACCCCCAGCGGTTCCCTCCCAAGGAACCCAACAGTGACGCCCAATTCGTCGGGCTACGGTCGCAGTCCCATTCGTCTGTAGGCACGCGCGCGTCTGACGTTGAGTAGGCACTCGATCGAGAACTTTCTGGGCTCGCTGCTTGCCAGGTAGTTGGCAATCCACGTCGTCTGCGCATCGAGAGGCAAGAGTATCGCGTCCTCGTCCCCCCCTTCCAGACAAGCAATCCAGACCGCCACGTTGAAGAACTCGTTTGAGCCAGACGGAGCGAGTTCGACGAACCACTGGCCGCGATCGACCAGCACCTGAACGGTGCCGCGAGGTGTCTCAGACCGCAACTCCTGATTGACGGGAGAATCGAACCGAACCACCGAGAGGGAAGCTCGTCTGCTCGTGAGGAACTCTGCGAGAGCCCGCACAGATGGGGGTGCGAGCGAAAGGTCCGGCATTATTTGCCTCCCGGTACCATCTGCGTTCCAGCTGGATTTGAAACGTACCCACGGCTAGTCAAGAAGGCGATCTCTCTCTCAAGGGAACTTCCTTCCTTCACCTGATTCAGGGGTGTCGCGAGTTGAATCTCGCTACCTTGAGAGATCGCGTCTTCCAAGAACCGCTGATTTCGAATCCATTGCTCTGATGCAGACATTGAAGACCATGCGTCATCGCCAATGCTAAATGTGCGAGCTCCCGTGGTTTGTGCGTTGTCATTTCTCGCCCTCTAATTCCCAGTGCCACATAGGATCGTCTTTTCCGACCGTTTTGCCCGAGTACGGGTTCTCTGTCTGCGGCTTGCCTACGGCTGCGCAGCTGAGTAAGAGACATACCCGGTTGGCTGTGGGAATGGCTCCTTATTGTGCGGATCCATGATCCTCACGTCGGTCACGTTACTTGCGAGCCCATGCCCACCGCTTCCTCCAACATATTGAACCCCCGGGGCGTTCTGATCTTCCCTCGGTTTGCCGGACGCCTACCATCGGACGTGCCCGAGACTCATTCCTCGCGGTCTAGGAGCTACTCGTCGAACCAGACGTCTTCAAAGCCTTCGGCTAGCAGGAACCGCCAGCCCGCCGGCAGGGCCAGGTACGCCAGCGCCTCTGGCCGGTGTTCCGCGACGTGTTCGTAGTGGATGCTTCGAAAGAAGTCATTCGAGTCCGAGTACTCACCCGACCAGATGTACCACGTAGACAAGCCGTCAGCTCGCTGCCGCAGCCCATGTAGGGGTTCTGAACCTCGAAGAGCACCCTCGGAGATCCCCAGTCGGCTCCCTGCTTGAGGATAATCAGGGACTACCCCGAACCGATCACACAAGGCTCGCTGCTCGGAGATTGTTGTCATTGGATCTTGCCCTTCATCTGCTTAGAGAACTGGCTTAGGGTCCCACCCTGGCTCGCAGAGCAAGTCGGGCACTGCGGCTGAACTGCGGTGAGTGATCTCATATTGTCAACGTCAATCGATCCGGTTCTGTAGTACTCAATCACAAGCGGTTCAACGTGATCCGCGACCTGCGTCGGCGTTACGACCCCGCAGTCAACACATGGCTGACCTTGGACCGCCTCGCATATGGGCTGCGGCGCGGTCGACAAATCCAACATCATTTCCTTCCTGCGATGAGGCGAGAGCCAGTCACTCAACGACGTGTCCATTCGCATGCCAACGGGCGATCCCCAGTGTCAAACGCGCCCAATCTCGCTTCCGGGTACGGAGTCACGAGCTCAGCCGCCCCTTTGTGCGGAGCCTTCCGACGGGACTTAGGCGCACATCTGTCACGGCGTGCACCTTAGGCGCGGGACATGGTTACTTCTGGCCCGTAGCTTCCGACAGACCAACGCACGCGTTGAGACCGGCCCGGGAAGTCGTCGCGCAGCTTTGACTCCCAACACTGGGCGATGATCGCTGCAGTTCCCTCCAGGCGGGCGAGCTCTGAATCATCGCCTTCAAACCAGTCCCACAGATGGATGTGATTGACCATCTCCTCGGCTCTGCGCACATCGCCCCCGAACTCTTCAACCCAGGCGTCCAGATTGCGGGACGCGAAGTCCGAAAGAACGATAGAGCCGCTAACCAGGGACCACCTGGGCCAGAAGAGACTCTCGAGCGCCTCTCGAGTCTCCTTCTTCATTCCCGAGATGCGCCCGGCCCGCCCGTCCACAGTCGCTAGGGCAAACTCCACGACCTCTTCAACAGACACATCGTAACGAAGGTAGACGTCGAGAGGCTTCATGCCGGAGAACTCTCCAACCTGCTCTGATTCGGTCACTGTGGAATCTCCCAAGGCTCTGCTGGACGAACGTCGTCGCCTGACTTCGTGACATAGGTTATTCCGGTCTCGGGGTTCGTGTGTCGCCCAAACTCTTGAACGTGTGGAGTCGGAATTCCATTGTGGGGAGCGCCAATGAGGTCGACTCTCTTGATGGGCAGACCGACGGAGTCATAAGTCTGGTAACTCGTCACCAGGCCGTCGCTCCCGGTCTTGTACAGCACAGTGTTCGGTGCTGCTTCTTTCGCGAACCGCATGCCAGTCACCTGCGTGGCGTTCGCGAGAGAAACCGGAGCGATCGAAGTGCCCGCACTACTTGCCGGTCGGGTGAAGGCGCTGCCGAGTGGTCGTAGTGCTGGTCCTGCGACGCCTCCGATGGCTCCGGTGGCCCCGCCAAGGACGGTTGCGTTGACGTAGCCGCTGGTGGTTTTCGGGCCGGTGGACCAGTTGTACGTCGCCAGCGCCCCGGCGGCACCACCAACACCGAGGGCGATCGCCACTGCGGCGACACCGCAACCACCGAGTGTGACGACGGTGCACGCGAGCAATCCGGCGATAGCTGCGGTGTACGCAAACCCCATCGCAACGCCACCGACAGCTGCCCATACGTTCTGGGCGTTGTCACGTTGCTGCTGTGTGATCACGCGCGGTGTGCATCCGGGCAGCTGCGCACGAGCACCGCACACGGGTGGATGCCTCGGCGGAGAGTACGAGTCACCCGCTGCTGTCCGGCAACCACGACCCACACATGGCGCAGAGCCCCCGCCACCGCCCGTGTAGCTGGTGTCGCAGGCCGCACTCCGGCACCCCCACGAACCACTCCCGGCTTTACCCCGAGCCAACGCATCCCGTTCCAACCGGTCGGCCGTGAGGAATCCGAACGCGTCCACGAACGTGGCAGGGTTGCCCTCCGTGTACCCGTAGCGGGCCTGCGAGGCCGGGTCGGTGAGGGTGCCCCGCCAGGTGTCCGGGGTCAACCAGGTGCTCGTGAACGTGTCAAACGTCCGAGCGAAGTACGACGAGTACCCCGTCGTCGTGCCCGACAGTTCACCGCTGAACCCGGTCACGGCAGCGAACCCGGTGGAGGCGTAGGTGGGGACCCCGTAGTCGGAGTAGTCCGCCAACCCATCCACACGACCGGAACTGTCGGTGGTCGCCACTGAGGACCCGAGACGATCCCCGAGGACCCAGGTCGGGTCATCCCCGCCCTGCAACGCGATAACACCGAGTGCGTCACGCACCAACGTGGACGTGCCACCCGCGGTGGAAGTCTGGGTGACCGGGGTCAGACCATCCCAGGAACGGGTGGTCGTGACATCCTGCGCCCACGACTCCTCAGTGACCGTGAGGTTGCGACCCAGACCGTCGTATCCGAACGTCGTCGTGTCATCCCCGGCGGTGACCGACGCGAGGCGACCCGTGGACGTGTAGGCGTAGGAAGTGGACTCCTCCCCATCCGGGCCCGACACGAACTGCGAAACCCGGTTACCGGCACCGTCATACGTGAACCCCACACTCGTGGCACCCTCTTCAGGGCGAGCCCTGTACTGACTCGTCACCTGCCCGGCCGCGTTGAACGCCGAATCGACGATCAACGGCTCACCCGTATCCGGAGCCTTCGGAGTGATCCACGCCGTGCGATTGCCCGCCTTATCGAAGCGGTACGTGTTGACGGTTCCGGTGGTGTCCCAGGATTGGGTCATCCGCCCGACACGGTCATACAGGTACCCGGTCGTCGTTGACCCCTGCGACCCGAGGGTCTCGACTTCCGAGGTGACGTTGCCGACACTGTCGTAGGCGTAGTCGTAGGTGATCGCCTCGCCCGCGGTGAACACCTCAGCAAGGTCCGGCAGGTCGCGGTCGGCGGCGTACTCGTCGGTCTTCTCGCAGCCCTCCTGCACACCCGCCGTCGGCAGCGAGCGGTCGGACAGGTAGGAGGTCACGGCGGTGTCGCCGACCGTCGCAGCAGATGCACACGTGACAGGCTTCGTCTCGGTGACCGCAGCCTCGAGCCACTGTGCACCCGAGGTGGCGGCGGGGCCGACGACCGGGGTCTGGTGGGCGATACGCGTGACCTGACCTGCGGCGTCGTAGCCGAACGTGGTCGTCACACCCGTGGAGCGGGACTGCTGGGTGAGGTTGCCGGCGGCATCCCACGCGTAACCGATCGAGGCGCCCGGCGAGGTCTGCTCGACCAGCTGGCCCGCCTTGTCGTAGCGGTACCCGAGCGACGTGCTCCCGACATCGAGGCGGGTGCGGTTTCCTGCGGCGTCGTACCCGTAGCCAAGCGTCGTACCCAGCGGGTCGGTCTGGGCCGTGAGGCGACCCGCCTTGTCGTAGGTCCAGCCCGTCGCGCCGAGAGCGTCGGTCATGACGATCGGGTTGCCAGCCTTGTCGTACTCGAAGCCGACCGTCGTGCCATCCGGGTAGGCGATACGCTCCACGAGGGACGTCGACGAGTACTGGGTGCGGGTGGTCGCCCCGTTGCCGTCGGTGGCTTCGACCGGGCGGCCAAGGGAGTCGTAGGCGGTGCGACTCGTGATGCCCAGCGGGTTGGTCTCCGCAACGGGCAGGCCGCGGGGGTCGTACTCCCACCGCGTGACCGCACCCACCGGGTTCGTCGTGGAGGCCAGCTGACCTGTCGGCGTGTAGGTGTAGCGGGTCGTGAGGTTCACGTCGGAGCCGGTCGCCGTCGTCGGGGTCTGCTTGTAGCCCTTGGTGACGGATGCCAGCTGCCCGAGCTTCGTGTACCGGTACGCCGTCACCGACCCGAGCGCGTCGGTCTCCTGCGTCACGCGGCCCGCACGGTCGTAGTCGTACGCGGTGACGGCACCGAGCGCGTCCGTCAGCGCGGTGACCCGGCCGACGGTGTCGTACGCGGTGCGTTCGGTCGCGCCGAGCGGGTTAGTGACAGCCGTCACGCGCCCCGCGAGATCGTAGGTGGCGGAGGTCACCGCGCCGAGAGGATCGGTGACCGTGACCGCTCGGCCCGCGGCATCCAGCCCGATGGTCGTGGTCGCGCCGACGGGATCGGTGGTGCTGATCGTGCGCGCCGCCGAGTCGTACGTGTAGCGCGTGACCGCGCCGAGCGGGTCGGTCTCCGACGTGACTCGCCCGAGCGCGTCGTAGGCCGTGCGCCAGGTCTGACCGCGCTGATCGATGACCGTCGTGCGGTTGCCCACCGAGTCGTAGCGGAACTGCTGGCGGGTACCTTCGGCATCCGTCACCGACGCGACGAGGTCGTTGAGCGTGTAGCGGTTCGTCGTGACGCCGCCCAGGGCATCCGTCACGGTCGCGAGTCTTCCAACCTGGTCGTAGGAGAACCGTGTGACAGCACCCGTGGGATCGGTCGCCACCGTGACCTGGCCTAGCGCGTCGTAGGCATATTTTGTGACGCCGCCGAGTGGGTCGGTCTCTGTGGTCAGGTTGCCGACGGCGTCGTAGGCGGTCTGCCAGGTGTTGCCCGCGGCATCAGTCGTTTCGATAACACGGCCCAGGGCATCGACTTCGAACTCGGTGCGCACCCCCAGCGGATCGACGGATGCCACGAGCGCGTCTTCCGCGTTGTACTCGAACCGCGTCACCCCGCCGTCGGCGGCCGTCACCGCGACGAGATGGACCATGTCGTCCCACTCGAATCGCGTCGTTGCCCCGAGCGGGTCGGTCACCGACGACACCTTGTCGAGGTGGTTGTAGGTGTACGTCGTCGTTGCGCCCGTGCCGTCGGTTGTCGACACGAGGTGGTCGAGGTCATCCCACGCGAAGCTCGTGACCGCACCCGTCGGGTCGGTCGTGGTGAGCACGCGGCCGGCTGCGTCGTACGTGTGTGAGGTGACCTGCCCCAGCGGGTCGGTCACCGAGAGCAGGTTGCCGACCGCGTCGTAGACGAAGGTCGTGACGTTCCCGGCCTGGTCGGTGACACTCGCGAGGTCACCGGCAGCGGTGTAGGTGAAGTTCACCGTCGAGCCGTCCGGGAGGTGCGCCGCGGTCGTCAGTCCCTGCGGAGTGACCTCGAACGTCGTCGTGCGGGCGGCGCCCGACGCGCCACCCTGGTCGGTGATGGAGGCGACCACACCGAGCGGGGTGTAGGTGTACGAGCGCACCGTGCCATCCGGGAGCGTCTCCCGGGTGACATTGCCGTTCTCGTCGTGTGCGAACTCGGTGGTCGCACCGTTCTCGTCGGTGTGGGCGACGGTGTTGCCCGCCTCGTCATACTCGAACCGTTCGACGCCGCCCTCCGCGTCGGTGATCGACGTGATGCGGGATGCCTCGTCCCACTCGAAGACCGTCTTCTCGCCCTCATTGTCGGTGTAGACGGTGCTGCCGCTCTCGAGGATGCCGCCCGTGTACTCGAACGTGCGGAGGTTGCCGTCGGCATCCCACTGCTTGGTGACGCGGCCCTGGTCGTCGAACTGGTTGCGGAGGTAGGTCACGCCCGCGACATCCGCCGCCGTGAGCATGCGGTGCTCGTCGTCGTAGGTGAAGGCGCGCGTGCCATCCGGCCCCGTGATCGACACGAGGTCGCCGCCCGTGCCGTACCCGAGAGTCCAGGCGCGTCCGTCGGGGTGAGTGAGGGTCTCGATCTGCCCCGCGGCGTTCTTCGTGATCGCGATCGTCTGCCCGGCGGTATCGGTGATCGACGTGAGCGGAACGAACCGGTCGTCCTCATCCGGTGGCCCGTAAGCGAGGTCGTAGCCGGTGCCGAGCGCGTCCCGGTATGAGACGAGCTCACCGATACCCTCGATGTCCGCCGCGTCGAAAACGCTCACCTCACCAGCGGGAGTCGCCAGCTGCAGCCGACCCATACCCGCCTCGACGAGCGTGTCGTGCACGTCGGGGTCGGTCACGTAGCCGCCCGCGCCATCCGGTTCGAAGACGACGGATGCCCCGTCCCCCCGCACCACGAGCACCGAACCGTCATCGAAGCGCTGCGCCCTGGCCCCGAGCCCGAAGGACCAGCCGGTGCCCACGCGGGACTCCCGGCCATCCTGAGAGTTGTAGATCAGCGTGAGGTCGAGGTCGGTGTTGCCCGGACCCGCGAGAGTGAAGAGCGGTTCATCCTCGAGCAGGTTGCCGGTCGACATCGACACCGGGTCGCCCATGAAGGTCTGGTGGTAGTGGTAGCCGAGCTGCTTCCACGAGGCGAGAGTCGCCGCCGAGGGCTTCGCCGGCCAACCGCCTGTCGCCGGGTCGGTGCAATCCGCACCAAGTGATTCGGCGTACATACCCAGCGACGTCGCCATGCCGGCGACGATGTAGTCGAACCCGGCATCGATGACGGCACGGTCCTGCGAGTGATCCATGAAGAGGGTCTCGACCTGCACCACGGCGCCGGGGAGGCCGTCGAACGCATCGTTCGGGTACGCCGGGTTTGACATCTGGTGTGCAGGGCGTCCCGTGTAGCCGGGCATCGTATTGGCGACCGACCAGGCCAGTGCATCGTCGGCGGCTCCCCCGCGGGAGTAGACCTGGGTGCCGCCGTCCTCATCGCCGTCCCACTCGTAGCCGAACAGCGCGTTGAAGGCGATGGTGACGGTGAGGTCGGGATTGTGCGACGCCGCGAGCGCGGCCCTCGTCTCCGCGGAGAGGAAGTCCGGCGACGCCACGGGCCGCGTGACCGCGACATCCGCGAGGCAGATCTCCGTGAGCTTCGCCGCGAGATCGTTCGCGAGGCGCACGTTGAGCGGCAACTCCTCCGCCGGACCGTTCGGCCCCACGGTGTGCCCCACGTTGTCGTCCGGATCGAGCACGATGCGCGGCCCGGGCGGTGGCACGAACGGCGTGCCGATCACCGCGAACTGCGACAGGTGGTCGATCTCGCCCTTCACCGAACTCGTCGTCTCGTCGTAGTACGACGGCACCTCGAGCCACGGGTCGCCCGGCTGCTCACGCGTGACGATGCGCAGGCTCGCCGGGTCCAGGCCCTCGAGTTTGTCGACAGCGATGTCGAGAGCGATTCCGGGAGTCACCTCGGTGACGATGGGCTGCGCTGCATCCGGGTCATCGAAGGTCGGCTCCGCAGGGAACTCCGTGACATCCTCCCCACTGGCCGTCGTCGCGGTGACCTCGAATGGTTCGGCCACAACCTGCGCGGCCAACTCCGACTCAGCGGATGCCACGACCTCCTCGGGCAGCGGGCTCGCCTCGATCGTCAGCTGCTCGTCGACCTGGAAACCCGAGAACTCGACGGTGGCACCCAGCTCGGGTGCCGCCACCGTGACGGGTGTGCCCGGATCCAGCGTTGCCTCGGCGACCGGTTCCTCCGGTGCGGGCTCTTCCTCGGCATCCACCGTCTCCCACTCGGCGGCCGCCCTGGCCTGCGCGATGGTGCGATCGCGGAGCATCCAGGCCAGACGCTCGGCATCGGATGCCCAGGCTGGAGTGGCTCCCAGGCCGACAACGATCGCGGCTATCGCAGTGACGGCGATCGCCGCGCGCCCGAGCCTCACTGGTTCAGGCCCAGCAGCTCGGCGGAGTCCTCGATGGGCTCGTCCTCGGCCTGGCGGCGGCGCATCGCGGCGATGAAGAACCCGAGGCCGATCGCGAAGAGGCCGATCGCCGGAATCAAGGGCCACCACATGATCACGTCTCGCTCGGTCACCTCACGAACGGTCGTGGTGACGCGATCGGGCTTCTCCTCGACCGTGAGGCTGCTGGCCGTCGTGACGTCAAACTTCACCACACACGCGGCGAGTTGCCAGGCATCCGAGATCCCATCGGCGTCGAAATCCTCGGTACCGTCGGCGCATCCTCGATTGCCGCAGATGACGAACTCGACCCAGTCGCCAATGCCGTCGCCATCGCTGTCCTCGCGACCCGTCGAACAGGGTGCCTCGCCGCACACGTAGATCTCCGCGAAGTCCGGGATGCCGTCGCGATCGGTGTCCCGCGCCGGGTCTGCACAGGTTGCCTCGCCACAGACGACGAACTCGCTCGTGTCCGGGATGCCGTCGGAGTCTTTGTCCTCGCGGCCGGTCGCGCACGTCGCCGTGCCGCAGACCTTCTTCTCGAGGCTGTCACTGAAACCATCCCGATCGGAGTCACACGGTGCCGAGGATACGAGCTCCGAGCACACCGGTTCCGCCGCCGTCGCGGCAGAGCCCCCTGCCGTCATCGGCAGAACAGCCGCAATGAGTACCAGTGTCAGCATCCACAGGATCCGCATCCCACACCTCTCGTCAGGGCGCTGGGATGCGGCTCCCGGCAACTCACATGAGAGGGAGCCCGAGTCGTCTCATGACGCGAAAACACTGAAATCGACTCGCTTGTCCGCCTTAAGGGGGACCGGTAACACCGTCGTCACATGGGACTGCGAGAATCCGGGGATGGGAATCATCCTCGGCGGCAACCAGTACGGCAAGGCGGAGAACCGCATCGTTCGGTTCGTGCGCGATACCCCTCGCCATGAGATCCGCGACATCAACGTGACAACCGCGCTGCGCGGTCCGTTCGAGCCCGCATACCTCGTGGGCGATCAGACCAACGTGCTGCCCACCGACACACAGAAGAACACGGCTTACGCCTATGCGAAGACGGTCGGGGTCGAGTCGATCGAGGCCTACGGGCTCGCGCTCGCTCGCCACTTCGTCGGTGACATCGAACCCGTCGAGGGTGCACGAATCGAGATCGAGCAGTACGACTGGGATCGTGTGCTCGTGGACGGCACCGAGCACGATCACGCGTGGATCCGCAAGGGCCAGGAGGTGCGCACCGCCGCCATCACTGTGGATGCGACGGGCGAGTACGTCATCGGGGGCTTCAAGGACCTCGTCATCCTCAAGTCCACCGGTTCCGAGTTCGCGGACTTCCTCGAGGACGAGTTCACGACACTCGAGCCGACGCACGACCGGGTGATGGCGACATCCCTCGTGGCGAAGTGGCGCTTCGGTGGCGAGCCAGCCGACTGGAACGCGGCCTACGCGACGATCAAGCAGGTGATGGTCGAACAGTTCGCGACCCTGCAGTCGCTCGCCCTGCAGCAGACACTGTGGCACATGGGCAAGGCCGCGATCGAAGCGGTGCCGGAGCTCGTCGAGGTGCGGCTGAAGGCGCCGAACAAGCACCACTTCCTGTACGACCTGCAGCGCTTCGGCATCGCGAACAACGGTGAGGTCTTCCACGCGGACGACCGCCCGTACGGCCTCATCGAAGCGACCGTGACGACGGATGACGCGCCCCCCGCCGGCGACGCCTGGCACTTCTCGGCGGGGCTCGCGTGAGCACCAGCACCGACTCGGACTGGATCGCGCGCACCATCGAGCTCGCGGTCGAGAACGTGGCCAACGGTGGCGGCCCGTTCGGCGCGCTCATCGTGCGCGACGGCGCGCTGCTTGCGGAGGGCCAGAACCGGGTGACCGCGAACCTCGACCCCACCGCGCACGCGGAGGTGGTCGCCATCCGCGCCGCGTGCCAGGCCGTCGGCGACTTCTCACTCGCGGGTGCCACGCTCTACACCTCGTGCGAGCCCTGCCCGCTGTGCCTCTCGGCAGCTCTCTGGGCGCGCGTCGACCGCGTGGTCTTCGCCGCCGACCGGGATGACGCGGCCAGAGGCGGCTTCGATGACCGCGAGTTCTACGAGCTCTTCGCACGCCCCCGCTCGGAGTGGGATGTCACGATCGACGCCGCGCGCCCGGCGAACGCGGCAGCGCCCTTCGACGCCTGGCTCGCCCACGAGGAGCGCACGGACTACTGACCCGTCTCTCCCCCAGGGGCAAGGGCTTACAAAGCCGTGACAGGTGCCCGGTCAGGACCCGCCGAGCGGGCGACGGATGCGACGCTGGGAGCATGAACAGACGCGTCGTGATCATTATCGCCGTGCTCGCCGTCGTGATCGTGGGAGCCGTGGTCGCCCTCGCCGTCTCGCGCACACCGGTGGCGCAGGAGGCCGCACCGACGCCCACGGCATCGACGCCGGCACCTCCCGAATCAGAGCCTGGTGAACCGACCGCGCCCGCCGAGACCCAGCCGACCGCGAGCGCCGGTGAGTATGTCGACTACTCCGAAACCGCGATCGCGAATGCGGCAGGCACTCCCATCCTGTTCTTCCACGCTCCGTGGTGCATCCAGTGCAAGACGGTCGAGGAGGACATCCTCCACAACGGTCTGCCCGACGGCGTGACCGTCATCAAGGTCGACTACGACAGCAACCAGGAGTTGCGCCAGAAGTACGGTGTGACCCTCCAGACGACCTTCGTGCGCGTGGACGCCTCGGGCGAGAAGGTCGAGAGCTTCGTGGCCTACGACGACCCGCGCGTGCAGGCCGTCACCGACGCCCTCCTGTAGGCGGCCGTGCCCACCCTTCTTCTCGTCTCGTTCGTCGCCGGAGTACTCACGGTCGCAGCCCCGTGCGTGCTGCCCCTGCTGCCTGTCATCGTCGGCGGCTCGATCGTGCGCACGGATGCCTCGTCCGAGGTCGCACAGCGCCAGTGGTTCAGGCCCCTCGTCATCGCTGCGAGCCTCGCGGTCTCGGTCATCGTCTTCACGCTCCTGCTCAAGGCAACGACGAGCCTGCTCGGCGTTCCCCAGCAGGTGTGGCAGATTCTCGCGGGGACGATCGTCGTCGCCTTCGGCCTCACCCTTCTCTTCCCGCAGGCCTGGGAGCGCATCATGACCGCGACCGGCCTGCAGCGCCGGGCCAACGAGGCGATGGACCGCTCCTACCGTCGTGGGGGCATAGCCGGTGACATCCTTCTGGGTGCCTCGCTCGGCCCCACGTTCAGCAGTTGCTCCCCCACGTACGCGCTCATCATCGCGACCGTGCTCCCCGCGTCGTTTGCCGAGGGTCTGCTCTACATCGTCGCGTACGCCGTGGGGCTCGCCGGGGCCCTCCTGCTTGTCGCCTTCCTCGGTCAGGCCTTCGCCCGCAAACTCGGCTGGCTCTCGGCTCCGCGCGGCTGGTTCCGCGTCACCATCGGTGTGCTCATGGTCGTCGTGGGACTCGCCGTTGCCCTGGGCATTGACAAGGTCGTTCAAGCCTTCGTGATCGAGCAGGGCTGGTACGACCCGATCGCGCACCTCGAGGAAGGACTCACCGGATGACACGCACTCCCACTCACGGCGGACCTGCACCGCTCGGCATCATCGGCGGCTCGGGGCTCTACAGCCTCTTCGACCCGGACGCCTCGCTCACCCGTGTCACCGATACCCCCTACGGCCAGGCAACGCTCACCTTCGGCACGCTCGCCGGGCGCGACGCCGTCTTCCTTCCGCGCCATGGGGCCGGTCACACCGTGCCACCCCATCGCATCAACTTTCGCGCCAACGTGTGGGCACTCGCCTCGGTGGGGGTGCGGGCGATCGTCTCGACGGCGGCCGTGGGCGCCGTGAGCCCCGACTACCCCATCGATTCACTCGCCCTCGTCGACCAGTACCTCGATCGCACCTACGGTCGCGCAGACACCTTCTTCGACGGCGATCACGTGCAGCACCTGCCGTCGGCCGATCCGTTCTGTCCCGTACTGAGGAAGGTCGCGATCGCCTCCCTCGGGCCTGAGGTGCGCCCGACGGCAACGGTCGCGGTCATCCAGGGGCCGCGGTTCTCCACACGTGCGGAGTCGCTGTGGTTCCGAGAGGCTGGTGCCCATCTCGTGAATATGACGCTCTACCCCGAGGTACCTCTTGCGGCAGAACTCGGCATGGGCACGGTGACGCTCGTCTACGTGACCGACAACGACGCGACGCCCGGCGACACGGTGACGGCGGATGCCGTGCTTTCCCGTCTGCGGGCGGCCCAGCCGCGCATTATCGGTGCGATCGAGAGCATCGCGGCGGCCATCCCCGCGGACTACGCCGGACGCGAGCTCATCGACCGCGCGGAGATCGACCTCGTGCTCGCCGGCAGGGCCGCGTGAGAATCCTCGTCACGGGCGGCGCCGGCTTCATCGGGAGCCAGATCGTCGAGGCGGCGCGCTCCCGTGGCGACGAGGTCGTCGTGCTTGATTCCCTGCGCCCCGACGTTCACGGGCCCTCCGCGAGCATCGGGAGCGGCATCCGAGCGGATGTTCGTGACACCTCCGCGCTGGCCGACGCGCTGCGCGGGGTCGACGTCGTGTGCCACCAGGCCGCGAAGGTCGGCCTCGGCGTCGACTTCTCGGACGCCCCCGACTACGTCTCGTCGAATGACCTCGGCACCGCGACCCTGCTGGCGGCGATGGCCGGTTCATCCGTGCGGCGGCTGGTGCTCGCGAGCTCCATGGTCGTCTACGGCGAGGGCGCCTACGGCTCACCGAGCGGCCCGGTGCGACCGAGTCCGCGCCTGCTCGCCGACCTCGAAGCGGGCCGCTTCGACCCTCTCGATGCCGACGGCACGCCCCTCGTGCCCGAGCTCATCGACGAGAACTTCCCGCTCGACCCGCGCAACGTCTACGCTGCGACCAAGCTCGCCCAGGAGCACCTCGCGAGCGCGTGGGCGCGCTCGACGGGTGGCGTCGTGATCGCCCTGCGGTACCACAACGTGTACGGGCCGGGGATGCCCAGCAACACCCCGTACGCCGGAGTGGCGTCGCTCTTCCGCAGCGCCGTTGAGCGCGGCGAGGCCCCGCGGGTGTTCGAGGACGGCCGCCAGCGCCGGGACTTCGTGCACGTCCGGGACGTGGCATCCGCGAACCTCGCAGCTATCGACGCGGCCATGACCGCGGGGCCTGGGCACAGCCGAGCCTTCAACGTCGCGAGCGGCGAGGTGCACACGATCCACGATCTCGCGAGTGCGATCACCGCTCACGCACACGGTGTGGCACCGGTCGTGACGGGCGAGTTCCGCCTCGGCGACGTGCGCCACATCACGGCCTCTTCGGCTCGACTTCGCGCCGAGCTGGGCTGGCGTCCGACGGTGACCTTCGAGGAGGGTATGCGAGAGTTCGCGACCGCTCTCCTGCGCGAGGCCGTCGCATGACCGAGGTCGACGTGATCTTGCCCAGCCTCAACGAGGAGCAGGCGCTTCCCTGGGTGCTCTCGCGCCTTCCCGACCGCTATCGGGCGATCGTCGTCGACAACGGTTCTACGGATGCCACGGCCGCCGTCGCACGCGAGCACGGCGCCCTCGTGGTCGCCGAGCCCCGCCGGGGCTTCGGCGCGGCCGTGCATGCCGGAGTGCTGGCGGCATCGGCTCCCGTCCTCGCGGTCTGCGATGCCGACGCCTCCCTCGACCCCGCCGACCTGCCGACGGTGGCCGACCCGATACTCGAGGGTCGCGCCGATCTCGTGCTCGGCCGTCGTCGCGCGACCTCCGGCGGAGCGTGGCCGTGGCATGCGCGCCTGGCCAATGGCGTGCTGGCCGGGCTCATCCGGGCTCGCACGGGGCTCGCTCTTCACGACCTCGGCCCCATGAGGGCCGCTCGCCGGGCGGACATCGTCGCACTCGACCTGCAGGATCGCCGGAGCGGCTATCCGCTCGAGATGCTGCTGCGCGCCCACGAGGCGCACTGGCGTGTGCGCGAGGTGCCCGTGCCCTACTCGCCGCGTGTTGGACGATCGAAGGTGACGGGAACCGTACGTGGAACGCTCACGGCGATCTCGGACATGTCGAGGCTGCTTGCCGCACCGACGGAGCCTTCCGAGGTCGACGCACATCGTCGGGAGGCATCGTGACGGCGCTCGTACTCATCGCCAAGGAGCCGCTCCCGGGTCGGGTGAAGACGAGGCTGCACCCACCGCTCAGCCTCGAGGACGCGGCCAGCCTCGCAGCCGCGAGCATCGACGACACCGCTGCCACGATGATGCAGTCGGCCGCGACTCGACGCATTCTCTACTACTCGGGGTCGCGGGTTCCCGCGAGCGCGCGAGACCTCGAGCTCCTCCCCCAGTCCGACGGAGAACTCGACGAGCGCCTTGCCACGCTGTTCGACAAGCTCGACGAGCCGACACTGCTCATCGGTATGGACACCCCGCAGGTGACGACCGCGCACATCCAGCCTGCGCTCGAGGGCCTGGCTCGTGACGATGGTCCCGCGGCGTGGTTCGGGCCCGCGGAGGACGGCGGGTTCTGGGCGCTCGGCCTGCGCCGGCCGCGCGGCGACCTCGTGCGTGGCATCCCCATGTCCCGGTCCGACACGGGTGCGCTGCAGCGCGAGCGGCTCGTCGCTGCGGGACTCGAGATCGGACTCCTGCCGCCCCTCCGCGATGTCGACACGGTCGAGGATGCCAGGGCCGTCGCCGAACTCGCCCCCGACACCTCCTTCGCGCGGCAGTTCACGGAGCTTTCGTCGACGCTCGCTCTCTGAACCGACCCATGATCACGATTCCGGCCGACGTCGCGGCCGCGAGCGCAACGAGCGCTGCAAGGAAGCCGAGGAGGTTGCGCACGTAGTCGAGCGGGAGCACGCTCGAGTTGGCCGTGCCGAACGCCTGCCCGATGATCTCCGGAACGACGAGAGCGATGACGATCGCCGCGATCACCGCGGCCCCCTGGATGACGAGCACGACCGCGAAGGGGATCCTGCGCGACGCGCGACGCGCGAGAATCGAGACACCGAGCACCCCGACGGCGATGACGCCATCGTGGATCACCAGCGCGGCGATGAGCCACAGCGCGATGCTGGCGTACCAGCTGGGCCGCAGCTCCGTGAGAGCCAGCACGGCACCGATTGCGAGCACCACGATTCCCGCGGCGGCGAGCGCCATCCGCGCCGTCCTCATACGATCACCTCGAGAACACTCAGCCACTTGGTCTGCAGCACACCCGGCCGGGCCGGCGCGATCAGGCGGGCAGGGAAGCCGTGGTCGAGATGCAGTGGTTCCCCCTCGAGGTCGAGGGCGACGAGGGTGAGCTCGTCGCGGGCGAACTCAGGCGAGAGCGTGCTGTGGCCGTACCTGCTGTTGGTCTGCAGGCTCACGACGCGAACGGATGCGTCGTGAGGCGCGTCGACGGCGTCGAGCAGGTCGCGAACGCGTGGGCCGCGCCACGTGGCATCCTGGCTCCACCCCTCGACGCACGCGATCGGCAGGCGCGCCTCGGTGAGCGGGAGGGCACGCAGATCCGCGAGGCTGAAGACCGCGCTCCTCTCGCCGTGGACGACCGTGAGCGCCCAGTCGGCGGATGTCGCGGCCTCCACCACGTCCGCGGCCCGAGCCGTGCGGTTCACCGGAAGCCCCTGAGGCCCCACGCCCATGGCCCGCGGAGCGAACAGGTTGAGCCCCGCGAGCGCACGCGTCGACTGGCCCGCCGTGAAGGCCACGACTGTCGCGGTCGCAAGCGTGACCGTCGCGAGGAAGCCGCGCCTGCTGACGGCAGCACGCGCGTCCGGCTCCGCGATGGGCTCTTCGCGGTCGATCCACGCGAAGAGCCGACCGGTCAGGCCCCCGTCCATTCGTCGACCCGTGACACGGCGAAGCTCGTCAGGGACGTCGCGCACCGCGTCCGGATCGGGTGCTGGCGTGGCATCCGACGCGCGCCAGTGGGCCGCGATCACGGGAAGCTTGACCGCGAGGTGCACGAGGAGCGACCCGATGATGACGAACGAGAGCACCCAGTGCGTTGTACGGAACGAGAACGGGAAGAACCGGTACAGCTGGTAGGTGTTGAGCAGGCCGATGGTGACCTGCACGAGCGAAGCCGAGACGAGCAGCGCGATCGAGGCGCGCTCGAGGAGGTTCGCCAACGACGTCACTGGCGGGTAGGTGAACAGCCTCGGGAATACCGTGTAGAGCTTGGCGAGCAGCAGGGGTATGCAGGCGATTCCCGCCGTCACGTGGATGCCCTGCGTCAGCTGGTAGATCCAGACGGGCCTCGTAAGGAATGCCATGCCCGGCAGCGGCTCCTGGAGGAAGTGACTGTAGAGGCCGGTTGCGAAGCACAGCAGGAAGGCGATACCGAGCACGCGGCCCACAACGACGGTCGTGCGGGGCCGACGCGACGGCGCGATGAGCGCGTGACGCAGCTCATGGAGCACACGCTGCGTGCGCTCAGCGATCAGGAGCATGCCGAACCTCTGGTCATGTCGTCACTGTAGGTTCGGCACACCCCCGCTGTCCGGCCGAGACGGTGACGGGGTGGTGACAGTTATGCGGCGACGGCGTCGTGGCGGGGAAGGCGCACGTCGAAGCGGCAACCCCCCGGCACGTTGCACACCGTGATGGCGCCATCGTGTGCCTCGACGATGCCCTGCACGATCGCGAGTCCGAGCCCTGCGCCTGCCGAGCGGCCCCACAGTTCGGAGGGTGTCCGCGAGGTCGTGGCGCGCCATCCCGCCTGGAACACCTTCGAGAGATCGGCCTCGGCGATGCCACCACCGGCGTCCTCGACTGCGAGCACGACGTCGTCTTCCTCGCCGTGCCGGGTGGTCACGAGGATTCGGCTCGACGGTGGCGAGTGCTGGATCGCGTTCATGAGCAGGTTGCCGACGACACGCGTGAGTTCCTGTGGGTCGCCCATGACGAGGAAGTCGCCGCGCTCCGGCGCAACGAGCTCGACCTGCCGCGCTGCCGCGATGGGGGCGAGCTCGGCGACCGCATCGCTCGCAAGGTCGTAGAGCGACACCGGTCCGCGATTCAGGGTGAGCGTCCCCGACGTGATCTTCGAAAGTTCGAAGAGGTCGTCGACCATGGCGGAGAGCCGGTCGACCTGCACGCGGATCTGGCGGTGGAAGCGCACGGGATCGTCGGCGAGGTCATCCTCCAACGCCTCCGCCATGGCACGAAGACCGGCAAGCGGCGTGCGCAGGTCGTGCGAGATCCACGCGACGAGTTCCCGACGGGATGCCTCGGCCGCTTCGACCTGCTCCCGAGCCAGTGCCAGCCGCTCCCCCGTTGCCGCGAGTTCCGCCGAGAGGGCAGCGAGCTCGCTGCTCTCCCGTTCCGTGACGTCGGGCGAGATGCGCTGGCCCTGCCCGAGCGCTGCGGCGAGCATCCGCACCCGTTCGCTGCGCCGGGCAAAGGCTCGACCCAGCACAACGGCGAGGCCGAGGGTCACAACCGCCGAGGATGCGGCGACGGCGAACGTGACGACGAGGTCATGCTCGGAGACATACATGTACTGCGCCGTCGCGATCATGCCGAGAGTTACGGAGAGGATCGCCGCGGCGACGATGACCGAGAGGTGCACGTACATCGAGGCTCGCCGCACGAGGCGCAGCACGACGATCGCAAGCATGGCCACGACAAGTGAGCACAGCAGTGCGATCCCGGCGATGATGCCGATGTCAGCGAGGGAGAGCATCGCTCCCCGCAAGGTCGAGGCGGTAGCCGACGCCCCAGACGGTCACGAGCGCTGTCGGCTCGGTCGGATCATCCTCGATCTTCTCCCGCACGCGGCGCACCGTTACGGTGACGGTCGAGAGATCTCCGATGTCCCAGTTCCACACGGACTTGAGCAATTGCTCGCGACTGAACGCCTGGCGGGGATGCTTCAGCAGGAAGGCGAACAGGTCGAACTCCCGAGCGGACAACGCGATCTCCTGGTCGTTCTTGCGGAGGATGCGGGCGGCAGGATCGATCCAGAAATCGCCGAGGGTGAAGGCGGACTCCGGGGTCAGTTCGGTGACACTGCGCCGCAGAATGGACTTGACGCGCAGCACCAGTTCTCGCGGCGAGAACGGCTTGGTGAGGTAGTCGTCTGCTCCGACCTCGAGCCCGCTGATGCGATCCTCGGTCGATCCGAGGGCCGTGAGCATGATGATGGGAACCTGAAGGGTGCGTCGGATCCTCTGGCACACCTCCGCGCCGTCGATACCGGGGAGCATGCGGTCGAGCACGATGAGGTCCGGACGTTCCCGTTCCACGGCATCAAGCGCGGCGAATCCGTCGGGCGCCGAGGTGACGACGAATCCTGCGGCCTTGAGATAGTTGCACGCGACCTCACGCACGGTCGGGTCATCCTCAACGACGAGCACGCGTCGGTCGGCAAGCACGTCGCGGCGCGCGGCAATCGAGGTGGTGGAGCCCATGCACACAGGATAGGTTCGTGCGCTGCGATCCGACAGGCGCCGGAGGGATACGGGGGCGGTCGTCCCCACCTTGTAAGGTTTGCCGGGCCACCTCGCGTCCGTGGCTTTCTACGCTCGGAAGATGTCATCACCCCTCCTCGCGGGGCCAGCTCACGGCACCTTCGGTCTCGCCGCCGACCACCCCTACGAGCTCGCCCTGCGCGACCCACAGCGAGACGTGCGCCTGCACGAGTTCGGCACCCGGGCAGGGGGTTCGAGGGCGGCCAGCCTGGAGGTGTCGCGGTACCGAGGCGCCCCGGACACCGTCGACCGCGACATCCTGACGCGCACACGAGGCGGGGTCCTCGATCTCGGATGCGGGCCGGGACGACTCGTCGAGGCTGCCGTGCAGGCCGGCCGGCGGGCGCTCGGAGTGGATGTCTCGGCCACCGCCGTGGCACTCGCCCATGAACGCGGCCTCCCGGTGCTCCGTCGGTCGGTCTTCGATCCGCTCCCGCGTGAGGGATCATGGGGCACCGTGCTGCTGCTCGACGGCAACATCGGGATCGGTGGCGATCCTACGACCCTTATCGAGCGGTGCGCGAGCCTGATCGACGCCCAGGGGCTGCTGGTGGTGGAGACGCACGCCGCGGCACGACGTGACCGGCGATTCACCGCCAGGCTCGTGGACGACCTGGGGCGGGCGAGCCTCCCGTTCGCGTGGGCCGAGGTGGGCGCGGTGGCACTTCGTCGGCACGCACGACAGGCCGGACTCGTCGTGTCGTCCCAGTGGTCGGCTGGTGGGCGCGCCTTCGTCGCGCTCGCCAGGGGGTAGACCGTGCCGGGCGGAAAGGCCACCACCACCACCCCGATCCGCGCGAGGTCTGCGTGGATCGGGGTGGGTGTGGCATCCGCACTCATCGTCACGGCTGTCGCGATCCCCGCGCTGACCGCCTGGGAGGTGTGGGCCAACCACTTTCCGCCTCTGCACGCAGAATGGGCTCCGCACGTGGGCCCCGGCACCATTCCCGCGATCGTTCTCGCGATTCTCGCGGCACGCTTCGCCGTCGATCTGGCTGCGCGGCTACCGTGGCGCGGACTGCTTCCCGCCGCCTTCGGAACCGCCGCGCTCTGGCTCGCGAGCCTCGCCCTCGTCGACGGCCCCTCCGGCCTGGGCGCCATCCTCGGGAGCCGTCACGAGTACCTGCGGACGGCCAGCACCATCAGCGACGTTCCGGCCTTCCTGGCCGACTACATCGCCCACATCCCGCTCGACTCGGTAGATCACTGGCCCATCCACATCGCGGGCCACCCACCCGGGGCGGTGCTGTTCTTCTGGGTTCTCGTGACGCTTGGCCTCGGCAGTTGGCCTGCCGCGGGAACGGTCGTGCTTCTGCTCGCGGCCACGGTGCCCGTCGCGGTGCTGCTCACCCTGCGTCGGCTGGGGGCGGATGACGCGGCTCGCCGTGCAGCACCGCTCCTCGTGTTCGGGCCCGCCGCGATCTGGATGGCCGTCTCCGCTGACGCCATGTTCGCGGCCTTCGCCGCGTGGGGCCTGTACCTTCTGTCGGTCGCGGCCACCGCGAAGCGCCGGCGGGTCCTCGCCCTGGGCGGGGTGGGGTCGGGGCTCGTTCTCGGGTACTGCGTGTTCCTCTCCTACGGCCTGCCGCTACTCGGCGTCCTGGCGGTCGCGATCCTCGTGATCGCGCGATCGTGGTGGGCTCTGCCGTGGGCGCTCGGGGGCGCGGCGACCGTCGCGCTGAGCTTCGCGGCGGGCGGCTTCGCGTGGTGGCAGGCCTACCCCGTGCTGGTCGAGCGCTACTGGGCGGGCATCGCCACGCGGAGGCCTGCGGGCTACTGGATATGGGGCAACCTCGCCGCACTGTCGATCAGCGCGGGCCCGCTCGTCGGTTCCGCGGTCGCCGGCGCGGTCGCCCGAGTGCGGCGCTGGCGGGAGTGGACGAGCGGAGACCGGGTGGTCGTGCTCCTGACGCTGGCTGCGGCATCCACGATCCTGATCGCCGACCTCTCGCAGATGAGCAAAGCCGAGGTGGAGCGCATCTGGCTGCCGTTCGTGCCCTGGCTGCTCGTGGGCACCGCCCTGCTACCCGAACGCTGGCGCCGAGGGGGTCTCGTGCTGCAGGTCACGTTCGCGCTCATCGTGCAGCACCTGCTGCGCACGGGGTGGTGAGCGCCGCTGAGCCGCAGCACGGTGTGGGAATCAGCCTCAGTCCACCTCCGTGAGGTGCCTGGGAGGGTTACTCAGGGTAATCGAGCACCCCGAGTTGCTCGTACACGCTGAGGCCATCCCACAAGGACTGGCACGAGACGATGAGGCCGTCCTCCACCCGGAAGATGTCCATGCCCTCCATGGTGATGACGCGACCCGTTGCTGCCACCGATCCGTAGGGGCCCACGTGGAGACCGGAGGTGCGCCAGTGCAGCGCGACCTTGTCACCCTCGGCGATGAGGTCGAGGATGTGCGCTTCGACCTCGGTGAACGCGCCACGGTAGCGGGCGACATCCTCTCGGATGGCATCGAGCGTCGAACTCTCGAAACCCGTGACGGCGACCGAAGCCGACGGCGACCAGCACTCGTCGATCGCAGTCAGGTCGTCGCGCACCCAGACGCGCTCGTGATACTCGCGCACGATGTCGGCATTGGTGAGAACGGGCATCAGGCTCCCCAGCGTTGGTGGATTCGGCGGTCGATCCAGCCGAAGACGGTGAAGACCAGCAGTGACAGCAGCACGATGAGGATCGCCGCACCGAATGCGGGCGCCATCGTGAGCAGGCGGTACTGGTAGGTGAACTCGACCCCGAGGCCGGTGGTTCCGATGAGCGATTCGCCGATGACAGTGGCGATGATCGCCGAGCTCGCCGCAATGCGCAGGCCCGTCGACATGTGGGGCAGGGCGCTCGGGAGGCCGATCCACCGGAACGTGGCGGTGGCGGATGCCCCGAGCGAACGCGCCACGTCGCGGTGCTGGGGCAGCGCCGCATCCAGACCCGACCTCGTGTACACGAAGGCCGGCAGGATCACGAGTACCGAGGCGATCACAACGACCGTGCTGTCCCGGTAGCCGAACAAGCGTGCGAGGAGCGGGAACATCGCCACGAGCGGAGTCGCCGTGAGCAGCACCATGGCGGGCACGACGAGCCCGGAGGTGAACGTCGATAGCCGCGCGACGATCGCTAGCACGACGCCGACGGCGACGCCGAGGAGCAGGGCGAGCGAGGCAGTCGACAGGGTCTGACCGACCAGCGTCGCGTACTCGAGCGGCCGCGACACGAGGTCGGCGAAGACGGCGGCAGGCGCCGGCACGATGAGTGGCGAGACCTTGCCAACCGTGATCCACAGCTGCCAGGCCCCGATGAGCACCACAGCGATACCCACGACCTCGAGCGTGGTCTGGATGACACGAACCCGGGTCGTCCGCGTGTCCGGCTCGCTGCGCGACACGATCCCGACCCCGTAACGCCGACGCAGCACCCACTGCGCGAGCGCGGCCACGCCGAACGCGACCATTCCGCCAGCGGCCGCGAGCACCGACGCCGCCCACAGCCGCTGAACGTCGCCGCCCTGCATCCCAGAGATCAGCAGCACCCCGAGCCCGGTGGATGACCCGTACCACTCGCCGTAGATCGTGCCGGCGAGTGCGGCGGGGGCCGCGAGCTTGAAGCCCTCCGCGAGGGACGGCAGTGCCCGGGGAATCGTGAGGAGCGTCGCGGTGCGCCATCCCGAGGCGCCCAGGGAGGAGAAGAGGTCGCGCAGCGAACCCTCGCTGGCCGAGAGCCCGACCGAGATGGAGACGAAGAAGTAGAAGTAGACGGCGAGCGCGGCGATGGCGACCGGCCCGCTCTCGCGGCCCGCGACGACGAGCACGACCGGCCCGACGGCGACCCAGGGAGCCGAATTGGCGAGCGCTGCGAACTGGTCGACGATGCGTCGCAACGACCGCACCTGGTGCGCGAGGAGCGCGGAGATCGCCGCGAGCACACCACCGATGACGAGCCCGATCGCGGCGGCCGAGAACGTGGCGCCGGCCGATCTCCAGTAGAGGTCTCGGTACTTGTTGTCGAAGACGGTGGCGACGGCCTCCCCCGGCGTGATGACGAAGCCGTCGGCCAGACCCGCGCGCCCAGCGATCTCCCACGCGGCGAGCAGCACGAGAACACCTGCGGCGTAGGCGCCGGTCGTACGTGCACGCCCCCAACCGGCCCACGGCCTCGGCTGCCGCGCTCTGACGAAGACAGGCGCTGCCGTGCTGGCGATCTCGTTCATGCTGGTTCTCCTGTTCCGCGTTCGTGCTGCGGAAAAACGTCGGCGTAGGTCTCGCCCGGGATGTACGGGAAGCGCTCCGCGATGTCGTCCGGCACCTCGACGCCGAGGCCGGGCCCGGTGGGCGGTGCGAGCATCCCGTCGCTGATCGCGCTGAGGGCGAGCGAAGGGCTGAGTTCGTCGACGAGCGGCTGGTACGGGTCGATGTCGTACTCGAGCAGCGGCACGGATGCCACACTCGCCCAGTGCAGGTTGGCTGCGAGCCCCACTGCCGTCGGTCCCCCCACGTGCGGATACACCGCGATGCCCGCCTGCGCTGCGAGGTCGGCGATCTCGAGGCTCGCGAGGATTCCGCCGCAGATCGAGGCATCCGGTTGGAAGACACCGGCGGCCCGAGTTCGTGCGAGCTCGCCGTACTGCCGCGGCGAGAAGACCCGCTCCCCCACCGCGATAGGGATCGGGCTCCGTTCGGCAAGCCACGCGAGCTCCGCGGCCCGATACTGCGGAAGAGGCTCCTCGAAGAAGAACACACCGAGGTCGGTCAGCTTCTCCGCGAGTGCCAGCGCCGACCGCGCGTCGTGGAACCAGTACGAGTCGACCCCGATGCGCACCGACTCCCCCACGTGCTCACGCACCTGGCGCACCACGTCGACGTCCGCCTCCTGCGTGCGGCCGAGTCGAACCTTCACAGCACCAAACCCGGCGGCGAGCGCCTGGTCGAAGTACTCGGCATGCCACTGGCCGGATGCCTCGAACATGGTCGTGCCCGTTCCGTACAGGTCCAACGCCCCGCCGTCGCCGCCGAGCAGCTGCCAGACGGGCGCATCCACGGACCTGCCGAGGATGTCCCACAGCGCCATCTCGATCGCCCCGATCGTCTGCGACGTGAAGCCGTCCCAGCCGAGGTAGCCGTCCATGCGCGCGTGCAGGTCGGCCAGGCGCGCCCGAATCGCTCGGGGCTCCTGGCCGACCAGCGCCGAGGCGCAGATGTCGGTCACCGCCGAGGCGAACACTGTGGGGTAGCTGTGTCCCCAGTTGGTGCTCGCCTCGCCCCACCCGGTGATACCTGCGTCGGTGTCGATGCGCACGAGCGCGAAGCTGCGCGACATCGGCGGGTCCGACTTGCGGTAGCCGAGGATGACGGGGGTGACGGCGGTGATCTTCATGGAGTGGGCGGAGCCTTACTGGCCGTGCGCGGCTTTCATGTACGAGGTGTCGACGAAGTCCGCGACATCCGGCAGGTCGGTCTCACCCGCGGCGAGGTAGCCCGCGAAGACCTCGTTCTCCATGTACTCGGGGTCGACGCTGAGGATGCCGTTGGCGTCCGTGTAGTCGCTCTCGATGAAGGAGATGTAGCCGTCGTTGGCCTCGGTCGCGAAGGCCTCGTCGAGCCCGCTGTCCTTCGCGTACTCGTTGACCGTGAGGTCCACCGCGATGGACGGGTCGGCCATGTTCGCCTCGGTCGCCGCGATGAGCGCCTTGAGGGCCGCGATCACCTTGTCCTCGTTCTCCTCGAGGTAGGCGCGGGAGGCGAAGATCACGTCGCCGTAGGCCTTGAGGCCGAACTCGGAGAAGGTCTGGTCCGTGACATCCGTGCCGGCCTGTCGAAGCTGGATGGGCTGGTTGGTCGCGTAGGACGTGATGACGTCGACCTCGCCATCGACGAGCGGCTGCGGGTCGTAGCTCATCGGCACGAAGGTGTAGTCGGGCTCGAGGTCGTTGATCTTGAAGAGCGCGTCGATGCGGATCTGGTCGCCCTGGATGCCACCGATGCGCTTGCCGACGAGGTCCTCCGCGGTCGAGATGTCCGTCGAACTCAGCCACGTGTACGACGAGGGCGACTGCTGGTACATCGCACCGATCACGACGTAGTCGGCGCCCTCCTCGTTGGCCTTGATGAGCTGGAGTTCGTCTGAGGCGATGCCGATGTCGGCCTGGCCAGCCGCGAGCACCTGGGCAACCGCCGGCGTGTTGGGGCCGCCGTGGACGATCTCGATGGAGACACCCTCATCCTCGAAGTAGCCCTCGCTCTCACCGACGTACAGGGAGGCCCACTCGACGTCGGCCACCCAGTTGACGGCGAAACGCACGGGGCTGTCGTCGACAGCGGATTCGGATGTCTCGGCGGGAGCCGCGCAGGCTGCGAGCAGCCCTGCCGTCGCGACGGCCGCGAGGGCCGCCGTCAGCTTTCGTCGGGTGATGCGGTGGGTGGGGGCTGTGGTGACCATGGGAACGCCTTTCGTGGATGGTGCCGGGAAGGAACGGTGCTGGTTCTGGCGGTGCTGGGTGGTGGTGTGCTGTGTAACGGTCATGCGGGAATCGCGGCCTGTGAATCGATACCGAGGTGGTGCTCGACCCGGGCAACGAGGTCCACGAACTCGGGGCTCGTGAGCTGGTCGGCGCGTCGCGGCTTCTCGATCTCCACGTCGACGCGAGCAACGATCTGTGCCGGCCGGGGACTGAGCACGATGATCTCGTCGCTCAGGAGCACGGCCTCAGTGATCGAGTGCGTGACGAGGAGGGTGGTCGTCGGCTGGCTCTGCCAGATGACGGGCAACTCGAGGTTGAGGCGGCGGCGGGTGAGCTCGTCCACCGCCCCGAACGGTTCGTCGAGGAGGAGCAGCCGGGGCTGGGTGACGAGGCACCTCGCGATCGCAGCGCGCTGCCGCATCCCGCCGGAAAGCTGCGCCGGCCGCGACTTCTCGAAGCCCTCGAGACCGACGAGCTTCAAGAGGTGCGCGATGCGTTCGGCGTCGGCCGGCCTGCGGGTGAGTTTGAGCGCGAGCGAGAGGTTGGACTCGATGCTGCGCCACGGCAGCAGGGCCGGGTCCTGGAACGCCACCGCGATGTCCCCGCGAGCGCGGTAGGCGTCGGGTGACTCACCGTCGATCGTGACCGAGCCACTCGTCGGGTGGTCGAGTCCCGCAATGATGCGCAGGAGGGTGGACTTGCCGCAGCCCGACGGGCCGACGAGAGCGGTCGTCGTGCCGGGGCGAAGCTGCAGGTCCAGGCTCGCGATCGCGTCGACGGCGCGCACTCCGGACCCGTACTGTTTGCCGACGCCCGCGACCTCGACGCGGGGGCCTTCCGTTGGTGAGGTCATTGCTGCTCCCATCGGTATCTACTTCGCGGAGATCACGCGGGCGCCCTCGCGCTCCGCTTTGGTGTTGAGCACACCGGCCCGAGTGCCCGCGAGCTTCGCCCGCATGTGCTCGGTCGCGGTCACGGGCTCGTAGAGCGGTGCCTCGCCCTCCGCGAGCAGCTCGGGCAGCGGCTCGACGATCGCGTCCCAGTTGCAGCCGTGGAAGTAGGCGACGCTGCGACGACGGATGATCGTGCCGTCGATCACGGGCGGCTTCACCCGATGCAGCGTCGACATCCAGTGCTCGTTGGTCCACCGTGCGGTGATGTCACCGAGGTTGATGAGCAGTGCACCCTCGTCGGGCTGCACGTCGTGCCATCCGCCGTCCGTGCCGAGCACCTGGAGCCCCCGCACGCGATCGGCCCACAACACGGTGATGACGCCGAAGTCGGTGTGCTCACCCATGCCCCGAAGCTCGCCGTCGAGGGTGACGTTCATGCCGGGCGTGAGCGCGTAGTTGTTCATGCGCATGGTGCCTGTGGCGTGCTCGAACGCGGCGTCAAAGAAGTCGGTGGGCAGCTCGAGCGCGTCGGCGCTCATCCGCATGAGGGTCTGGGAGACGGCGCGCGCGTGCTGCATGTATGTCTCGACCCGCTCCCGGAAGAGCGGCACATCCGGCCACACGTTCTGCTGGTACTGCTCCTCGAGCAGGTCGTCCGCGTCGTAGTCGTCGACGGTGAGCCCGACGTTGAACGCCTCGAAGAAGTCATTCATCTTGTTGGCCGGCTCGACGCCGAGGCTCAGGCTCGTGGCCTCCGACTTGGGCGGCGAGTACCCGCGATTGATGCCGGGAGGGGTCTGGTACTTCTTCTTGGCGTCGGGCTCGAGGCCGACGAAGAAGTCGTCGGATGCCGCGGCGAGCCCGTCGATGACGTCTGCGGGTATGCCGTGCCCGTGCACCTGCACGAAGCCGACCTCGCGGCAGGCCGCGGCGAACTCGCGGGCCACACGGTCGCGGGCTGCGGCGTCATCCGGCGAGCCGGAGATGTAGGGAGAGATGTCGATAGCGGGAACGCGGAATGTCATGGTCGGAGCTTCCTCAGAACGGAGTCGGTTATGGGCGGTCGTGAACGACCACACACTTCCCGTCTTCCGGTCATGGCTCGAACGAGTCGAGGCTCCCAGAACACCAAGTGACAGGTACTACTGTCGCGGCGCGCTGTTACGCGCCTGTTTCATCGTGGTTACTCGGTCGTAAAGGTTGGCCCCCTTGGGACTTTCGCCTCTGGTCGTCAAGCATGCTGGAAGGGTGAGAGTCGGCGAGGGGACGAAACCGTGGCTGCGCGCGCCCGCGGTGGAGTTCGTCGCGGCCTTCGCGGAGGGCGGTTCGCTCGCCCCGCTGACCGAGTGGGTGCGGTCGGCATCGCCACGTGCCGACCTCCACCTCTGGTCGGACAACCAGGCCCAGATGCACCGCGCGCGCATCGTCTCCGGCACGATCGGCATCCTCGACATCGACTGGTCCCCGGTGCGTTTTCAGGTGAGCGCACGACGCCCGTTCACCAAGCTCGCTGCGGTGACGCTCGACTCGTTCTGGCACCCGAACTCGGCCTCGGCGGGGCCCGTGGCGCGCGCGGTGACGTTCGCCTCGCGGGCACTCTCGGAGGTGTCATCCCGCACGCACTTCGCAGTGAATGCACTCGGCCGGTTCGGGATGCTCACGCAGGACTACGCGCCCCTCGTGTCGGGCCCGCTGACGGATGCCACGTCCGTCGTCACCACGCAGGAGGCGCTGCTCCCGGCACCCATCCCCGGCGGCGCACCGTTCTTCTCAGCGGCACCGGACGCGGTCGTCGCCGACGAGCACGGACGACTCGAGCTGGTGCGCGCCTACACGTCCCGCGCGCCGGAGCTGCGGTTCGCGGCGGCCCAGGCCCACGTGGACCTGGAGCTCTTCGGATGGTCGGGCGACGAGCAGGTTCGGAACCTCGAGCGGATCGCGGCATCCCGTCGTCTGCTCGGGCTACCCACCGTCAGCCGCCCGCTGAGCGATGCACCCGCCCGTGCCCACGTTCTGGTGGAGGCTGGTGCATCCGATCGACTCATCCAGCAGTACGAGGCGGTGCGCTCTCGCTTGATCGATCGCGGCGTTCTCGACCCCGATGCACTCCGGTTCACCGTGCTGTAGGACTCGTTCGCGCCGGCATTCACTTTCACGGGGGAAGTGTTCACCTCGCGGCGAGACGTTCTTCATTCGCTTGCAGGCGCTGAGTCTCCCACCGCCAACACTCTTGCAGCGACCCAGGCCGACTCGCGGGCCGAGCAATGCTCCCCGGAGGGTCGCCATGCGCATTCCCTCACGGAGATATTCATGCCCCTGCAGCAACTGTTGTCCGCGCGACACCCGCGCTCGTTCCTCGCCGCGGGACTCGCGGCCGCCCTCGTGGCCGTCGGCCTCACGTCCGCGATGCTCGCGGCCCCGGCATCCGGGCTGGAAGGGTCCGGCACCGCCGAGAGCCCCTACCGGATCAGCGACGACGCCGGATTCCGGTCGTTCATCGACGGAGTGAACGCGGACACGGCGGGCACCGCCGCCGCTGCGGCAAGCTACGCGCTGGCGTCCGACATCGTGCTCACCACCCCTGTGCCCATGATGAACAACTTCGCCGGAGTGCTCGACGGTGACGGGCACACCGTCTTCGGCCTGACCGTCGACTTCTCGACGTCGACCGCCTACACGACCTCGAGCGGAGTCAACCGCTCCGCCGCCCTGATCTACAACAACCGCGGCACGGTCAAGGAGATCGGCTTCAGCCAGGTCTCGATCAGCGGCACCAGTTCCGCCGAGAGCCAGACAACGGCAACAAAGAAGGCCACCGTCGCCGCGCAGAACTACGGTCTCATCGACCAGGTGTACGTGCTCGGCAGCGTCGACGGAGGATGGCGCACGGGAGGAATCGTCGCCGACAACTTCACCGGCGGCACGATCAGCAACAGCTACTTCCGTGGAACGGTGCACTCCGGTTGGGAGGCTGGCGGCATCGCGGCCCGCAATGACAACGCAGGCACCGAGCGCATCACGAACGTGTGGGCCGGCGGCACGTTCGTCACCGAAACGCGCAACATCGGCGCGATCAGCGGCTACAGCTACAGCACCGCCACGATCTCCGGCGCTGTGGCCCTCGCGGGCACCGTCGCGCAGGGCTCCGGCCAGTCGGCCAACAACATCGGCCGCATCCTCGGACAGAACAACACGAGCGTCGGCAACAAGGGTGCGACCCTCTCGAACAACCTCGCGCTCTCGACCAACACCGTCGGCGGTGCGACCGTGACGGGCACGGCGACCGACCGACAGGGTTTGGGCAAGACTGCGACGGAGCTCGCCCAGCAAGCCACGTACGAGGCCATCGGCTGGGACTTCTCCACGATCTGGACGCTCAGCACTAACGGTGAACCCCACCTCAAGGCCGTCGCGGAGCAGACCACTCCCCCCGTCATCGAGCCGACGAACCCGCCCACCGAGGAACCCAGTGACTTCGCAGCACAGGTCGCAACGACGAGCCCCGACGGACTCACCGTCGCCACAGTGTCCACCGACGCCGCCGGAACCCTGAGCTACAGCGTCACCCAGGACGGCGTCACCGTCGTCAAGCCCTCCACGCTCGGCCTCGTCGTTGACGGCAAGGACTGGGGAACCGCGGTCACGCTCGGCACCCCCACGACGTCGACGACGGATGCCACGTACCCCCTGATCGGCTTCCACGACACCGGTCGCGACCACCGCAACACGAGCGTCATCCCGCTTGTCTCCGCCTCTGGCAGCCTCGTCTCCGTCGAGGTCCGCGTGTTCGACGCGGGTGTCGCACTCCGTTACGTGCTAGACCCGTCGCTCGCTGGCACCGTTGTGTCGAAGGAGAACACCACCTTCGCGTTCGACCCAGCGTCGACGCTGAACTACCAGGTCGTGACATCCAGCACCATTGACGACCTGCAGAACTCGTTCAGCCGCGGCACGTTCGGATCGGCCGGGAACCAGAACATCACGGTGCTGCCGACTGTCCAGACCACCGACGGTCACGTCGCCAACATCACCGAGGCCAACGTGCTCGACTGGCCGGCTATCGCGCTGAAGACCACCCCGTCCGGCAGCATCTCGACCTACTACTGGGCGACGGACAACGGTCAGGGCACCTTCACGGTCAAGCCGCAGACGACGCACTCGCCGTTCCGTGTGATCACGATCGCCGACAACCTCAGCGATCTGACCAACTCGGACATCGTGACCGCGGTGAACGACCCCATTGATGAGACTGTCTTCCCCGGTGGTGACTTCAGCTGGGTGAAGCCGGGCACCAACTCGTGGTCGACCCTCTCGACCAACGACCAGACGCTCTCGGGCATGCAGGCACTCATCGACGCGGCATCCGAAGCCAAGATCGACGGCATCCTCATCGAGGGCAACATCACGCACTCGTCGTGGGGTTCGACCACCGCTGAGCGGTTCGCCAACATCAAGGCCCTCGTCGAGCGCGGAGCAGCAAAGAGCTTCCCCGTGTCGGTGTGGCTCTGGACGGACTACGACAAGGCCGCTGGCGTCGACACGACATTCACGAGCACCGTCACCTATGACAGCGGAAGCCCGTACCCGCAGGTGAGCCTGCAGAACCCCGACCTGCGCGAGGCCTACCTCGACCTCGTCAAGGCGACGGGAATTGCCGGCCTCAAGATCGACCACACGAACGAGGAGACGGAGACAAAGGTCAACTTCTTCCGCGACACGAACCGCGACATGGCTGCGCGCCAGCTCATGGTGATCTACCACAACCCGCTCGAGCCGACCGGCCTCAACCGGACATACCCCAACGAGATCGGCCGCGAGGCGATCAAGGGCCTGCAGTCGGGCTACGACGCGAACCAGAACGTGCTCGCACCGTTCACGCGACTCGTTGCTGGCACTGCGGACTACACGCCGCTTCTGCTCTCGGGTTCGGGCGGCAACGTCACGTGGGCACACCAGCTCGCCTCGACGCTCGTGTACTCGATGCCGTACCTGCAGATCTCGGAGCGACCGTCGTACATCGCCCCCGGCGGTCAGTACCACGACCTCCTGGGCGACGTCATCGCCAACATGCCCACCACGTGGAAGCGCAGCTGGATGCTTCCGCAGAGCTCCATCGGCGGCCTCGCGGCGGTCGTGCGCGAGACCTCGGACGGCGAGTACTGGATCGCGGCAACGGCTGGCACCACGGCGCCCGGACAGCTGTCGATCCCGCTCGACTTCCTCCCGGAGGGCACCACGTACAACGCCGATGTCTACACCGACAAGAGCGCGTCAACGAGCATGGACCGCGCCACCTCGACGGTCGACCGCTCCACGACGCTCACCCCGACGGTCAAGTCGGGCGGAGGCTTCGTGGTGCGCATCACGACGAAGGCCATCGACAACCCCCTCGGCGAGGGTGGCTCGAACGCCTACTCGATCGACGACGCCGCGGACCTGGCGCTCATCGCCCAGCACCCGATGGCGACGTTCAACCTCACCGCCGACATCACGCTCACGGAGCCGTGGACGCCCGTTCCGCTGTTCCTGGGCACGATCAACGGCAACGGCCACAAGATCTCGGGCCTCGAGGTCGCAGGCTCCGAGTCGAAGGCGTTCATCGTGAGCAACTCCGGCACGATCCGACAGCTCGGCTTCATCGAGCCCGTCTCGAAGGTCACGGGCGGATACGTGCAGTCCACCCGTGTCGCGGCCGTCGCCGTGAACAACAGTGGGCTCATCGAGCAGGTCTTCACGATCGGCGCGGATGTCTCGGGCGGCTGGCGCACGGCCCCCATCGCCGCGGAGAACACCGGAGAGGTGCGCGACAGCTACACGGCGGACTCGACGGTCGTCTCCAACTGGGAGGCGGGAGGCCTCGTCGCGTGGAACTCGGCATCGGGCATCCTGACCAGGAACTACGTCTCGGGGGCCGACGTGAAGGCTGACGTGCAGAACGGTGGCATCCTCACCGGCTACGGATACACGGGCACGCGCGTGGTCGGCAACGTCGTGATGAGCGGGTCGGTCACGACCGTGAACACACCTCGCGCCCGCATCCTCGCCCGCGAGAACGGCACGCCGACCTACTCCAACAACCTCTCGCTCGACACGGCGACGGTCAACGGAGCGGTCGTGACGGATGGCACGGCCAGCAACCGCAACGGAGCCAACCGCACCGCGCAGCAGCTGGCGGAGCAGGCGACCTACGAGGGCATCGGCTGGGACTTCACGACCGTGTGGACGATGGACGCGCAGAATGCCCGCCCCGTGCTCACGGCCGTGTCCGAGACGGTAACGCCGGAACCCTCCAGTGGCGACCAGATCCTCGAGGTTGACGTGCCGGAGCAGCTCCCCGGCGAGTTCGTGTGGAGCATCGACGGCAGCAACGAGCTGATCGACCTCGGCACGGCAACGGCCCAGGGCGACCACTTCGAGGCAGCCGGCGCGATCAACCCGATCCGCGTGACCGACACCCGCACTACTGGACCGGCCTGGTCGATCGCGGCCCAGGTCGGCGACTTCGCCGCCGGTAGCGACACCTTCTCGGGCAAGTACCTCGGCTGGACGCCGCAGGTTGTCGAGGCGGGCGGTGGCGCCGTTGCTGGTGCTTCGGTGCAGTCGGGCTTCGATGGCGGCGACGGCCTCTCGGTTCCGTCGGTGCTCGGGTCCGCGGCATCCGGCCACGAGCGCGGATCGGCACGCATCGGTGCTGACCTGCTGCTGAAGCTGCCGGTGGATGTCACGCAGGGCACCTACACCGCGACGCTCACGCTCACCGCGCTGGGCTAGCCCGGTTGCGCGCAACGGGCCGGGGGTGCTGCGGCGCTCCCGCCCGTTTGCGTTGCACGGCCCGTCGTCGCATCCCAAATGCAGGAGATCGGAGCCACCCGCGCTGCAACGAGGCGGGTCTCAGCTGCAGCATCCCCAAATGTCCTGCATTTGGGACTACAACGGCGGAACCGCTCAGCTGCCGCGGTAGGTGCTGTAGCCGAACGGGCTCAGCAGGAGGGGCACGTGGTAGTGCGCGTCGGCGTCGGCGAGGATGAAATCGACCACGACGCGGGGGTAGAAGCTCTCGCGGCCCGAGGCCTCGAAGTAGAGGCCGGTGTCGAACTCGAGACGGTAGTCGCCCACCGCGAGGAGCTCGGGGCCGAGGTCCGGCACGCGGCCGTCGGGGTTGGTGACGGCGCGAGCGATCTCGCCGTCGGGGCCGGACAGGATGACGGGCACACCCTCCGCGGGGCGACCGAGCGCGGCATCCAGCACGTGTGTGGTGACGTGGCTCATGCGGCATCCCCTCCGAAGAGTTTCTCGAGGCGCAACAGGGCGATGTCGCGCAGTTGTTCGCCAACGATGGCGAGTTCTGTGGCGTCGTCGAGTTCGAGCCGACGATGGATCTCGGCGAGGATCTCGGCGCGACTGCGACCGGCGGCGCGGATGATGAAGACACGCCCGAAGCGCTCCTCGTAGGCACGATTACCCGCGGCGATCTCGTCGGCGAACTCGGTATCAGCGCCCTGCTCGGCGCGGCTGAAAGCCTGCGACGTGCCCTCGCCCTTCGGCTTCTCACCGATACGCGGGTGGTGGGCGATGGCCTGCTCGATCTCGTCAACGCTCAGCGGGGTGGCCGCGTCGTAGGCGACGGCGAGCAGCACGTCGAGCGACTCGAAGGGCGCGAGGGATGCCACATCCTGCACCCAGCGCGGAACCGCGAGACTCGCGACCAGCCCCTCACGCAGCGCGGTGTCGGTGACGTTCAGGGCCATGTGTATAACTGTACCCATGGCGGGAATCACCGGGATCGTGCTCGCCGCTGGAGCCGGAACTCGGGCCGGCGGGCCGAAGGCGCTGCGGGTTGACGCCGACGGAACGCCGTGGATTTCGCTCGCCGTGGACGCGCTACGGAGCGTGACACACGACGTGATCGTCGTGCTGGGGGCGGCGCCCGATGCCCCCGTGCCCGTGGGTGTGCGAGTAGTCATTGCGGCCGAGTGGGAGCGTGGGATGTCGGCGTCCCTGCGTGCCGGCCTCGAGGCGGTTCCACCCGGCGACGGCACACTGGTGACGCTCGTGGACCTGCCCGGGATGCCAGCATCCGTCGTCGAACGGATCGTCGAGGGGGCCTGGCCGGGGGTGCTACGGCAAGCCGTGTACGGCGGGCGGCCGGGGCATCCGGTGCTCATCGGGCGGGACCACGTGCGGTGGGCGGCCGAGAGCCTCGACGGCGACCGCGGCGCGCGCGCGTACCTGCTGGAGCACGGGGTCGACGAGGTCGAGTGCGGCGACCTGTGGGATGGCGCGGACGTGGACCTGCCTCCATCCCGCTAGTGCCCTCGCCGGAGTGATCACGCGTTTCTCCGGAGCCTTCGGCCTCGGGTCACACGCGCCACATCAACTTCCGCGAAGAACCGCGGCGTGGGAAACCGACCCTCCGGAAAAGAGTGAAATGAACCTACGCGGGGGCGGAACTACCCGCAGCCAGGGCCAGCACCGTTGCCTCGTAGGCGTCGAGGGCTGCCGCCACGTCCGCCTTCGTGACCGACTCGTCCGGGTGGTGGCTCACGCCGCCCTTGCAGCGGATGAAGAGCATCGCGATCGGCGCCACCGCGGCCACAGCCATCCCGTCGTGTCCGGCGCGGCTCCACATCGACATGGGCTCCTCGTCGCCGGTGGCACGGATGCCCGCCTCCACCGCCGCGCGCAGGTCGAGGTCGCACACCGTCGCGTCGGCGCGGTAGAGCTCCTCGTGGTGGAACTCCAGCCGTCGGCGTGCGGCGATCTCGCGCGCGGCGTCCCAGATCAGGCGGAGCGCGTCATCCCTGTCCTCGTCGAACTCCGCGCGCAGGTCGAGGCTGAACTCGACCCGCCCCGGGATGACGTTCACACCCCCCGGAAACACCTCCATCTTGCCGACGGTGCCGATCACGCGCCGCTCCTTCGAGATGCGCTCGATCTCCACGACGAGCTCGCTGGCGCCGACGAGCGCATCGCGTCGCCGGTCGTACGGCGAGCCGCCAGCGTGCCCGGCCTTGCCCACCATCGTCAGCTCAAACCTCCGAGCCCCGGCGATGGATGTCACGACCCCGAGTGCCTTGCCTGCGTCCTCAAGCCACGGCCCCTGTTCAATATGCGCTTCCAGGTATCCGACGAACTGCTCCGGCCTTCTGAAGGCCCCCGGAAGCCGCGCGGGGTCCAGCCCGAAGTCCACGAAGGCTTCCGCGAGCGAGATACCCTCCTCGTCACGGAGGTTCCACCAGTCGTCGTCCCACTGGCCGGAGAGCGCGCGGCTGCCCATGAGGGCATTGCCGAAGCGGGTTCCCTCCTCGTCGCTGAACGCCACGAGTTCCAGGGCGAACGGCAGCTCGGCCGCCCGATCGCGCAGCCGGCGCGCGACCTCGATCGCGAGCAGCACACCGAGCATCCCGTCGTAACGTCCTGCGTCGGGCACGGTGTCGATGTGAGACCCGAGCAGAAGCGCGGGGAGGCCGGGTTCGCGACCCTCGAGCCGACCGCACTGGTTGCCCGCGGCATCCTGCCAGGTCGACAGGCCAGCCTCCTCCATCCACGAGGCGACGAGTTCGTTGGCCGCCTTGTGCTCCTTCGAGAGATGCACTCGCACGAGGTGGTCCGGGTCGGCGGAGATCGCAGCGAGCTCGTTACTGCGATCCATAATGCGCTGGGCATCACCCATAGAAGTCCACCGCAGCCCCGACGCCACTGCCCGCCGTGATCGGCACGCCGCCGGCGCGAAGCACCTGCTCGAGCGTCGCGAGAGTCGTGAGCACCGCATCCCTGCGCGTGTTGTAGCCCATCACGCCGATACGCCACACCTTGCCGTGCAGCGGACCGAACGACGTGCCGATCTCGATGCCGAAGTCGTTCAGCATGGCAGCACGCGCAGCATCGCCGTCGATGCCGTCGGGGATGTACACGCCGACCACGTTGTTCATGCGCACGGACTGGTCGCCGAACAGGCGGAAGCCCATAGCGTCGAGCCCCGCGACCATCGCCCCACCGTGGAGGCGGTGCCGCTCGACCGCGTTGGGGATCCCCTCCTTGACAAGGAGCCGAGCGCATTCGCGCGCTCCGTAGAGCATGCTCGTGGCCTCGGTGTGGTGGTTGAGCCGCTTGGGTCCCCAGTAGTCGAGGATCTGACTGAGGTCGAAGTAGTTGCTGCGGATGGGGTGCGCGCTCACAGCGTCCCCCTCCGAACGGATGCCCGCCTCGATCGACTTGCGGGAGTTGATGACCTCCACGGCAGCCGGCGACATCGTGATGGGCGCACTGCCCGACGGACCGCCGAGGCACTTCTGCAGGCCAGCGGTCACGACATCGAGCCCCCACTCGTCGGTCTCGAAGGTGTTGCCGGCGAGGGACGCCGTCGTGTCGGAGTACAGGAGAACACCGTGGCGCTGGCAGATCGCGCCGAGCTCGTCGAGCGGCTGGGCGACCGTGGTGGAGGTGTCACCGTGTACGACCGCGAGCACCTTGGGCTTGTGCTCGATGATGGCAGCCTCGATCTCGCCCGGCGTGAAGACCGTTCCCCACTCGCGTTCGATGACACGTACATCGGCCTGGGCTCGTTCCGCGATCTCGCGCAGGAGGTGACCGAAGCGCCCGAAGATCGGCACGAGCACGATGTCGCCCGGTTCGAGGAGTGAGACCAGGGCGGCCTCGATGCCGGCTCGGCTCGTGCCATCCACCAGGAGGGTCGCCTCGTTGCTGGTGCGGAAGACACCGCGGTAGAGCTCCATCGTCTCGTTCATGTACGCCGTCATCGCCGGGTCGTACTGCCCCACGAGCTGCGCCGACATCGCCCGAAGCACGCGCGGATCGGCGTTGATCGGGCCGGGGCCCATGAGCAGGCGCGGCGGCGGGTTGATGGGCTCGGCTGGCATGTGCCCCATCGTATTCTCCGCGTGCTACGGGAATGTTACTGGGATCAACATTCGCCGTTTCACTCTTCTCCGGAGCTTGTGGGTGCTAGTCACACCGCCCACACCGAGCACCGCGACTTTCCAGGGGTGTGGAAAACAGCCCTCCGGAAAAGAGTGAAATGGAACGGGGTCAGAGGAGGCGTGTGTGCAGCAGCTCACCCATGGCGATGAGGGCGATCTCGCTGTTCTGCGGACCGACCAGGCACAGGCCAACGGGCGCCGGCAGAAGTGCTCCCGGCTGCGGAACCGACAGCACCGGCACGCTCAGCGCGGGTCGTCCGGTGATGCCCGCGATGCACGTGAGGCGCATCGTCCCCTGGCGTGTTGCCTCGATCTCCGCGGGGTCGGCGAGCGCGCTCGGGGCGGCGGATGACGCGGAGGGCAGTAACAGCACCCGCTCCCCCAGCGCCTCCTCGAGCCGCGCCCGGGCGTGCACGAGATCGGCGCGCGCCGCGGCCTCCTGCTCGGGGGTGACGAGGGCTGCGGCGGCGAAGCGCCCCGCGACATCCGCCCCCAGGGCCTCGGGATGCTCGGCAACCCACGCCCCGTCGGACTCCCACGCCTCGGCGGCCTGCACCGTGCGGAAGATGGCGAGCAGCTCGTCGATGTCACCGAGGTCGACGGTGTCGAGGTCGTCGCCAACAGCATCGAGGAAGGCCGCCCGCACATCAGGCTGCGCGTACTCGAGCAGCGCAGGAGCGACGACGTGCGAGCCGGCCGGCGCGTGCGAACGCAGGCTGGCACCGGCCGCTCCCTTGAGCGCGGCGGAGGTACGCGTGAGCCACCCCACGGTGTCGAATGTGGGCGAGAGCGGGAGCAGACCGTCGACCGGCACGGCACCGTGCGTTGTGCGGAGACCCCACAGTCCCTGGTAGGAGGCGGGCACTCGGATCGAGCCACCCGTGTCGGTGCCGAGTCCGATACTCGCCTGCCCGAGCGCGACAGCGGAGGCCGGCCCGCTCGACGAACCACCCGGCAGTCCCCCGATCACTGCGGGATTGGGCGGGGTACCGTAGTGCGCGTTCTGGCCAGCGATCGAGTAGGCGAACTCGTCCGTCTGGGCGATGCCCGTGACGCTCGCGCCCTCGTCGAGGAGGTGCTGCACGGCAGGTGCGGTCGCGTTCTCCACGGGAGCGTCGGCGAGCCAGGTGGGGTTGCCCGCCCCGATCCGCTGGCCCTCGATCGCGAAGAGGTCCTTGACCGCGATGGTCTCCCCCACGAGAGGCCCGTCGGTCGACCCCGCGACGAGCGGGCTGCCGATCACTCGCCACACGCGAGGGTCGATCGCGGGGGCCGGCAGCGAGACGTGAGCCTCCGTGACCCTCCACTCCCCGTCGATCCGTCGCCAGAGCTGCGACTGCTGCCCGCGGCCCCCGGTGCGTGGCGCGGTGATGGCGATCACGAGGGCCGCGTCATCCGTGACCTGCCGAACCTCGACGTGCAGGATGTCACGGGCTGGCGCCCCACCTCTGCCCTGGCGGAACTCGCTGATCGCGTCGTGCCCGACGAGGATGCCCGACGCATCCCCGCGCAGGGTATCGGGCCCCGGCGCGAAGAGCCGATCGAGCGCTGGCAGGTCGTTGGCCATGAGGGCGCGCTCGTACTCCCAGAAGGCCCCTTCGAGAGCCTCAGGGAACGGGGTCGCCTCAGGGAACGCGGTGTGCTCAGTCAAAGTCGGCCACCCTGATTCGGGCGTGCACGCCCTTGACGAGGTCGACGACCTGGCTGATGTTGAAGTCCGTCGCGGCGCTGAGGTACGCATACGCGTGTTCGGCGTCCATCCCGAAGCGGGCCTGGAGGAGCGCGATCGCCGCGCGCACGCAATCCTGCACCGCGACGTCGAGGTCCTCGTCGAGTCCCGTGGGGATGAGGTACTCGCTCGTCTCAGCAAGGGGGCCGGCGAGCGCGCCGAACTCGCGCAGCGCATCCTCGTGGGCGACCACCTCGAACCGGATGGTCGCACGCAGCGAGGCCTCCATCGCGGTGAGCGCGACCTCCCCGTCGCCCTGGGCGAAGTGCGGGTCCCCGACGTAGGCGAGCGCGCCGTCCACCTGCACGGGAAGGTAGAGCGAGGCGCCCTCGGTCAGAAGGTTGATGTCGATGTTTCCCCCGTGACGACCGGGTGGCACCGAGTGCGCGCGGTTCTCCCCCGGGACGGCGACACCCATGATGCCGAGAAAGGGCGCGAGCGGGAACCGCACGCTGTGCTCGGCCCCGAGCCTGCGGGGGAAGGTGCCGCGTCCCTCCGCGTCGACGCCCGCGAAGACGCTCACCGTCTCGCCGTCGACGGGGTAGTGACCGGAGAGCGCCCCGCGCCCGTGGCGGTTCGAGACCACGCCATACGGCACTCGTTGCACCGTCTCGACGACGGTCATCCTGAGCAGGTCACCCGGCCGCGCTCCGCGCACGCGGATGGGCCCGGTCACGACGTGCGGGCCGAACTCCCCGCGGGAGCGGTCGGATGCCGCGAGCGCCACCGCATCGTCCAGCACGAGTTCGCGCGGTACCCCGAAGCTCCCGAAGAACTCGACGGGGTTGCGTCCCTGGTCCTCGAGGATCCCCTCGTGGCTGATCGTGTCGATCGTGACCTCGGTTCCCGGGTCGATCGTCAGGACCGGGTCATCCGTCTCGCAGGGCAGCTGCCCCCAGATCACGTCGGTTGGCTCCGCCGGGAGGTAGGTCGCGGAGCGAATCGGCCCGTGACCGGGCTGCAGGGCATCCATTGGCCCACCCTATTGCGTCGCCTCAGCGGCTCCCAAAAGCCGGGTGATGTAGGGGGTCGCGGGATGCCGCGCCAGCTCGTCGACGGTGCCGCGCTGGGTCGCACTCCCACCCTCGAGCACGATGACGTCGCTCGCGAGGGCCCGGACGTCCGCGACATCGTGGGTGACCACGATCGCCACGCCACCCCAATCGGCGAGGTACCGCGCGAGCTCGGTGCGCACGTCATCGCGAACCTCGACATCAAGGGCGGCGAGCGGCTCGTCGAGCAGCAGCACCTCGGGATCCCCCGCTAAAGCGCGAGCAAGCGCCACCCGCTGGGCCTGGCCGCCCGAGAGCTGCGACGGCCGGCGATCCGCGAACTCCCGGATGCCGAGGCGCGCGAGCCACTCGAGGCCGCGATCCCGTGCGACCGCGCGGGGAACGCCCTGGACCCGCGGCCCGAATGCCACGTTCTCGAGCACGGTGAGGTGCGGGAACAACAGGTACTCCTGGAACAGGTAGCCGACCCGCCGCTCCTCCACGGGCATCCCGAGCAGCTCACGGCCACCGACCGTCACGGAACCCGATGCGGCCACGGTGCCCGCGATCGCCCCGAGCACCGTCGACTTTCCCGCCCCGTTCGGCCCGAGCACACACAGGGTCGCGCCGGGTTCCACCGTGAACGACAGGGAGAGAGTGAACGATCCACGCGTCACGTCGAGGGCGGCCTCGAGGCTCACGCCGTCACCCCCGGAACCCAACGGTCACGCAGGCTCACGAGCACGATCACGCTCACCGCCATCAAGAGGAGGGAGAGCGCGATCGCGGAATTCGGGTCGGTCTGCAACTGCAGGTAGGTGGCGATCGGCAGCGTCTGGGTGACGCCGGGAAAGCTGCCGGCGAACGTGATCGTCGCGCCGAATTCCCCGAGCGCCCGCGTGAAGCAGAGCAGTGCCCCCGCCGCGACGCCGGGCGCGACGAGTGGCAGCGTCACCCTGCGGAATACCGTCCACCGTGACGCACCCAGCGTCGCGGCGACAACCTCGAAACGACGGTCGGATGCCCGCACAGCACCTTCGACAGCGAGCACCAGGAACGGCATCGCCACAAACACCTGCGCGATCACGACGGCAGCCGTTGTGAAGGGGATCGTGATGCCGAACCACACATCGAGCCACCGCCCGATGAGCCCGCGTCGGCCGAGCAGGAGGAGCAGCGCAACACCGCCGACCACGGGCGGGAGCACGAGCGGCACGGTCACGAGGGCGCGCAGCAGGCGTCGCGGAACGGCGGGCCACTGAGCACTCCGGGCGAGCACGAGCGCGAGCGGGATGCCCAGCACGAGTGCGATGAGGGTCGAGAGCACACCCGTTCCGAGCGAGAGCCCGAGTGCCTGCAGCACCTCGGTGCGCGACAGCAGCTCGGGCAGCTCGGCCCACGGCGCTCGCACCACGAGTGCAGCGAGAGGCAATCCGAGCAGGGCAATCCCGACGGCCGCAGGAATCCATAGGGCGGGGGCGAGGAATCCCCGCCCGCGCCTACGGGGCGCCGAAGCCGTCATCGGTCAGGATGCTCGTGCCCTCTGGCCCGAGCACGAACTCGACGAACGCGGCCGCAGCCGCAGGGTTGGGGGCCGCGAGGAGAACTCCGATCGGGTAGCTGCTGACGGCATCCACCGCCTCCGGGAACTCGATGCCCTCGACAGTGGCCCCCGCGGCGAGCACGTCAGTGCGGTAGACGAGCCCGGCATCCACCTCGCCCAGTGTCACCTTGGTCAGCACCGCCTTGACGTCCTGTTCGTAGGTGTCGACGGCGGGCGTGATGCCCGCCGCGCCGAACACGGAGTCGGCGGCGGCACCGCAGGGCACCTCCGCGGCGCACACCGCGATGGACAGGCTGGGGTCCGCGAAGTCCGCGAGCCCGGTGATGTCGCCGGGGTTGCCCGCCGGCACCGCGATCTCGAGGGTGTTGGTCACGAACGGCGTGGGGTCGTCGATGAGCCCCTCGTCGGCGACCGTCGCCATCGTGGTTCCACTCGCGGCAGCGAAGACGTCGACCGGCGCACCCTCCACGATCTGGGTGGCGAGACCGGAACTGCCTCCGTAGTTCAGTACGACCGTGACATCCGGGTGCTCGGCCTCAAAGGCGGTTGCGATCTCGTCGAAGGAGTCGGTGAGGGATGCCGCGGCGAAAACGGTCACGGTGCCCGAGAGGGCATCTCCCGAGGGCGCAGGCGCGCTCGTCGCGCACCCGGCGAGAATGATCGACGTGGCCGCGGCAAGCACAGCCGGAGCCAGACGCGACGTGGTCACGGGAGCTCCACCACCACGTTCGTGGCCTTCACGCTCGCCGTCGCGAGCGACCCCGGCTCGAGGCCCAACTCGTCGGCGGCCTCACGGCTCATGAGCGACACGATCCTGAACGGGCCGGCCTGCAGCTCGACCTGGGCCATGATGCCGTCCTTGGTCACCTTCGTGACGACCCCCGTGATGCGATTGCGGGCGGATGCCCGTGTCTGCGGAAACGCGGAGGCAAGAGCGGAATCCGCCGCGAGCTCCTGGGCGAGAGCCGCAACCTGGGCACCCTCGATCACGGCAGCGCCATGCTCACGCTGGTTCAGCGTGAGTCGCCCGGAGTCCGCCCATCGGCGCACGGTGTCATCGCTCACGGCGAGAAGCGCGGCAGCTTCACGCACGGTGAAATTCGTCATGATTTACCGCGTTTGCGACTCATGTGCTAGATACTAGCCGCGACTGCGTCTCGTTCGCACTCGCGGTAGCCTCAACTCATGCCCAGTACGTTCTCCATGAAGGCGATGAACGCCATCCACCGAGCGATGATTGCCGTCACTGGCGGCCGAGCCGGGTGGAACCTGCGCGGGATGCCCGTGGTCGAGCTGACCACGACCGGTAGACGTAGCGGCGAGCCCCGCACGAGCATGCTCACGAGCCCACTTCGGATCCACGGGAACGAGGTCGTGGTGGCATCCCGCGGCGGTGACGACGCGCACCCCGCATGGCTCCTCAACCTCGAAGCGGAGCCGAACGTACTGGTCGCACAACAGGGCGGACAACCTGAGCCGCGTCGAGCCCGCGTTCTCGAGGGGGGCGAGCGCGCCGAAGCGTGGGAGCGCATCGTCGAGCGCCACCCCCACTACGGCGGCTACCAGAGGAAGACCTCGCGCGAGATCCCCCTCGTGGTGCTCGAGCGCCCGTAGGCGCGACGCGCGAGCTAACCCCGCAGATCGGGCGGGCGCTGCCTAGTGGTGCTCGGCTCCGGCGCGTCGACGCAGGCCCATGCCGATCGCTGCGGCACCGAGCAGCAGGAGTGCCGCTGCGATACCGACACTGCCCAGAACGTCGGACCCGGTGGCAGCGAGGACGGGTGCTGCCGGAGTAGCCGGTGCAGGAACGACGGGCGCGGTCACGTCGATCGCGATCACCATGAGCCCACTCTCACCCCAGCCGCTGTCGCTGCGCAGGATGCCAACACCGCCAGCTCCCCCGTCCGTGTAGTAGCTCGCGTTGGTCGTGTTCCAGAACAGGTTGTCGGGGTCGGGCTCAGTCCCGACGGTCGGGCCATCCGTCTGGAGGCTGACGTTGAGAGCGTCCGAGTGACCCGGATCTGCCTCGGCGTCGAAGGCCACCGACACGATGACGCTGTCGGGCAACACGACATCGAGGGATGACAGATCAAAGGACTCGACGAAGAACACCCCCGGCACGCACTCCCCGGCTGCCGTGTCGAAGAACCACCCGGCGGAACCCTCACACGCCACCGGGTCGGCCGACGGACGGAAGGGCACAGCGACGACCTTGGTCACAGTTGCGAGCAACTCGCCTGGCAGCGTGCCATCGACATCCGAGTCAGGAAGCGCGGCGTGGACATTGAGCGTAATGGGGAGGTCGAATGAGCCCCCGGCCGTGGACTGGCAGCCGTCGTTCCAGATCCCGGACTCGCACGCCCAACTGGTGAAGCCGACAGATACCGTCTCGACGGTTCGAGAGCTACCAGCGAGTTCAACGTGCTGGCCCAACTCTGCGGTACTGGTCACACCGAAACCAAGGCTCGTCTCGGCCCCGCTGTACGACGAGGGAATCGAATCGTAGGCAGTGATCGTGTCGGCCGATGCGGGGCCCGCCACGCCGACGGCGACTATCGCCCCGACGATGAGAGCGGCTGAGGCACCAGAGATGTGGCGGAGGTGAAGTGACATGGCGATATGTCTCCGTAGTAGTCGTAGTAGATCCTGCGACCATGACCCCAGCATCGCGGAACGTGACATGTAGAAACTTCAGTATAGGCACAGAGTGGCGGGCTCCACTCAGAAGTAGACGACGCCGGTGCCCTTCATACGCACATTCTGCCCTCGGTCCGCGGTGAACGATCGAGTCCGTCGCCCCCTTTTAACGCACTCGGGGACCCCCGCACGCGGAGGTCCCCGAGGATGTGTCTAGGACCGGATGGTCAGAGCGACTAGCGCGTCGCGTTCCGGCGACGGAGGCTGACAGCGAGCGCAGCAGCACCGAGCAACACGAGCAGGCCGGCGACACCGACGGTGCCGGCGGAGCTCTCTGAGCCCGTGGCAGCGAGCTTTGGTGCCTCAGGCTCGGGGACCGGAACCGGGGCGGGTGCCGGTGCCACAGGGCCCCAGTTGACCACCGAGACTCCCTCGAGGCCGACCGTGAGGCGACCAGCGAAGGTGTCGAACTCGGCCATCGCGGGAACGAGAGCGTCGGCAGCCTCAACCTGACCGCTGTCGGTCTCGTTGGTGTAGCCGAGCTCGATGAGCAGCGCGGGGTTCCACAGCGCGAAGTAGGCGACCGCGCGCGACTCACCGGCGGGAATCGTGAACGAGCTCACCAGTGCGGAGTACTCGTCGCCACTGATGCTCTCGAGGGATGCCGGGGCCTCTGCACCAGCGGCGCCCCAAGCGACACCGCCGGGGGCGTCGTACTCGTTGTAGTGCACAGCCCACTGCGATCCAGCGGCGATCAGCGCGTCGGTGCTGGTCGAGTCCTCTGCCGCGGGTACGGGGAGGATCGCGTCATCCTGGCCCTGGTAGCCCCAGATCTCGCCGGAGCTTCCGAAGTCGGTGTAGAACCCAACGCCGTCGATCACGATATCTGCACCGCTCACGTTGGTAATGGTGGTGGCCACGCGAACGAGGTCGCTCGTCGAGTACACGCGGATCTCGGAGGTAACGACGAGACCGGCCTCGGCGAAGCCGGTTCCCTCTGCCGTACAGGTGTAGAGGAGATCTCCAGTGGCCTCCTCCACGGTTACGTCGACGCTGTCCTCGGGCTCACAGGCGACGCCGGCGAAGTCGAGGTTGGCGTCCTCCGAGTCGATGTAGGTGTAGCCCATGCCATCCCAGATATCGGTGTACTCCGAGGAGTCGGGACCGGTGATGAGATAGACATCGTCCATCGCGACGTCAGAATTCTCGTAGTCCCACTCGCCGAGACCGAAAGTGACGTCGCCGCCATCCCACGGATCGGCCTGGGCCGGAGCAGCTGCTGCGACGGCCATGATTCCTGCAATACCTACGGCCGTGGCGGCCTTGACGACGGACTTCATCGCGATGTTTCCCCTTTGTGATGTGGTGCCAACAGACCCATCTGCGGATGCCTGCGAGACACGTTCTGTCCACACTATCGGCGTTGCTCCCAGCTTTTTGCCAGCTTCGCACGGGCTGACTACCCCAGTTCTGGGGTACAGGTCGAGACTTCGCCCACCTCCCCTAAGGGGGCCACCTTAACGCCGTCGGGGACCCCCGCAAGCGGAGGTCCCCGAGTGTCTGGCTGAAACTAGCGCGCAGCGCTACCGTCCGCGCGCGTGAGCCTGCTCACGCGCCAACAAACACAGCGTCCGCCAGGACTGCGGCGATGTCAGCGCGCAGCGCTGCCGTCGACGTAGTCCTCGTCCTGCTGCTTCCAGGCGAAGAGCGCACGCAGCTCGCGACCGGTCGACTCGATCGGGTGCTGCTCGCCCTTGGCACGCAGCTGCTTGAACTCGGGGGCACCGGCATCCTGGTCGTCGATGAAGCGCTTGGCGAAGGCACCCGACTGGATGTCGCCGAGCACAGCCTTCATGTTCTCCTTGACGCGGGGGTCGATCACGCGCGGGCCGGAGACGTAGTCGCCGTACTCAGCGGTGTCGGAGACACTCCAACGCTGCTTGGCGATGCCACCCTCCCACATGAGGTCGACGATGAGCTTGAGCTCGTGGAGCACCTCGAAGTAGGCGATCTCGGGCTGGTAGCCAGCCTCGACGAGGGTCTCGAAGCCGTACTGCACGAGCTGCGAGGTTCCACCGCAGAGCACTGCCTGCTCACCGAACAGGTCGGTCTCGGTCTCCTCGGTGAAGGTCGTCTTGATGACGCCGGCACGGGTGCCACCGATGGCCTTCGCGTACGAGAGCGCGGTGTCCCAAGCGGAGCCAGAGGCATCCTTCTCGACGGCGATGATGTCCGGGATGCCACGGCCGGCGACGAACTCGCGACGCACCGTGTGACCCGGCGCCTTCGGCGCGACGAGGATCACGTCGACACCCTCGGGCGCCTCGATGTAACCGAAGCGGATGTTGAAACCGTGGGCGAAGGCGAGCGTCTTGCCGGGGGTCAGTTTGTCCTTGATGGACTCGCTGAAGATCGTGCGCTGGTACTGGTCCGGCGCGAGGATCATGATGAGGTCGGCCCACTCGGTCGCGTCGGCAACGGACTTGACATCGAAGCCCTGCTCCTCGGCCTTGGGGGCGGACGGCGAGCCGGCCTTGAGCGCGATGGCGACCTCGACACCGGAGTCGCGGAGGTTCTGCGCGTGGGCGTGACCCTGCGAGCCGTAGCCGACGATGGCGACCTTCTTGCCCTGGATGATGGACAGGTCGGCGTCCTTGTCGTAGAAGAGTTCGGTCATGGGATTTCCTTTTCTTGAGTTCGGTCCCTGAGGCTCTCGAAGGGC